>JAYTNF010000178.1:0-20481 GCA_043748455.1 Cytophagales bacterium | reverse complement strand
GTATGACTTTTTCGGAATTTGGTCGCCGTCCCGACTCCAATAACAGTTTTGGAACAGACCACGGCACTTCTGCACCAATGTTTGTGTTTGGCAAAAATGTAAAAGGTGGCATTATTGGCACAAGTCCTGATTTGAAAGATTTGGATAAAGGCAATTTGAAAATGCAATACGATTTTCGACAAATTTATGCTTCGGTGCTTAACGACTGGTTTGGTACAGAAAAAACGGTTACAAATACAGTTTTGCAACGCAGTTTTTCGACTTTGCCAATTTTTGGAACAGGCACAATTTCGGGATTTTATGACCAAAGATTTGAAGAAAAATCACTGTTATTGTACCCAAATCCTGCGGTTGCGAATGTGGTTTTAGAACTTGACGAAATTTTTGTAAGCTCTGCCTTATTGCGAATTATTGATATGTCGGGCAAAATTGTGATGACACAAACGGTTTCGCCAATTCAACAAATTCCGATTGATGTTAGTCGTTTTCCAACAGGAAAATATGTGGTGAGGTTGGAAACTGGCAAAAAAGCATATTCAGGGAGTTTGTTGGTCATTCATTAGAAATTTGTAGAACGGACTTTTAGTCCGTTTTTTTTATGTGAAAACTGACTCAAGTCTGGTCTGTATAAAAATTGTAATAAAAATTATACTTTTTTATTACAATGCAAACAAAGAGTATATTAAGAACGGAATATATAGATTTTATTATCAATAACGAATGGCGGTTATACAAACAGTATTCTGGGAAATGTGAACTTATACAAAAGTAAAAGGTAATTTAGCACTCAAAAGAAAAAAAATATTACTAAAAAAAAATTATAAATTATAGAATTGTTGCAAAAATTATGTTGAGTGAATGTGGAAACTATGAAAATTGTGGGTAAATTTTAATTTATAAAATAATTTAGTTAGTTTTTTTGTAAAAAATTAATATAAATTTATATTAATTTTTTGCGGTAATTAAAAAAACTTTGCTTATGTTACTTAGTATCTGCAAAGCTATTTTTTTATTATAACTTTAAATAAAGTTTTTCATTTTTTTACTAACAATTTGAAACAATCTTTTAACTTTGTACCGCAAATAAGTGATATAATTATCATATCATAAAACTATTAAATAAATCTTATTTGCTATGGCATTAAACACCGAAAAATTTTTGTACGAAGCACTGACCTATGATGATGTGTTGCTTGTACCTGCCTATTCTGAAGTCTTACCAAGAGAAACCAACACCCAAACTTATTTGACTCGTAATATTTTGCTTAACATTCCTATTGTTTCTGCTGCAATGGACACTGTTACAGAAGCTGAATTGGCTATTGCTATGGCTCACGAGGGTGGAATTGGCTTTATCCACAAAAATATGACCATTGCCGAACAAGCTGCACAGGTTCGTAAGGTAAAAAGGTCAGAAAGTGGCATGATAATAGACCCTGTCACAGTTCATGCCTCAGCTACATTGAGAGAAGTTCATGCAATTATGCGAGATTTTAGAATTGGTGGTATTCCTGTTGTCGATGAAAATATTAAGTTAGTTGGTATCATTACGAATCGTGATATGCGTTTTCAAAAAAACATGTCGCAATTAGTTAGTGAAATAATGACAAAAGATAATTTAATAACAGCAACAGAAGGGTTAAGTTTGGAAGAGGCAGAAGAGATTTTGCAACAATATCGTATTGAAAAATTGCCAATTATTAACCAAGATTATAAATTAGTTGGCTTAATTACCTACAAAGATATTCTCAAAAAACGTAACAAACCCAATGCTTGCAAAGACAAATTAGGACGGTTGCGAGTAGGTGCGGCAGTTGGCGTAACTGCCGAGTTGATGGAAAGAGTTGAGGCTTTAAAAAATGCAGGTGTTGATGTCATTAGTATAGACACTGCTCATGGACATTCAAAAGGTGTTATTGAAGCATTGAAAAAAGTGAAGGCAAAATACCCAAATTTAGACGTAATTTGTGGCAATGTAGCCACAGGTGAGGGAGCAAAAGCCTTGGCAGATGCGGGAGCAGATGCCGTAAAAGTAGGCGTTGGACCTGGCAGCATTTGCACAACTCGAATCATTGCAGGTGTAGGCTTACCACAACTTAGTGCAGTTTATGAGGCAGCAAAAGCATTAGAAGGTACAGGAGTACCTGTAATTGCAGATGGAGGTATACGTTTTTCGGGAGATTTGGTAAAAGCTATTGCAGGTGGTGCAAGTACCATTATGATTGGCTCTTTGTTGGCAGGAACAGAGGAAGCACCTGGTGAAATGATTTTATTAGAAGGTCGCAAATTCAAAACTTATCGTGGCATGGGTTCTTTGGAAGCTATGGAAGATGGTTCAAAAGACCGTTATTTCCAAGATGCCGAAGATGACATTAAAAAATTAGTTCCTGAAGGAATTGTTGGCAGAGTTCCTTATAAAGGTTGGGCAGGTGAAGTAATTTACCAATTAGTTGGTGGTTTGCGTGCAGGAATGGGTTATTGCGGAGCTGCAAATATTGAAAGTCTGAAAAGTGCCAAGTTTGTGAAAATCACGGCTGCGGGTTTTAAAGAAAGCCACCCACATGATGTAGTGGTTACAAGAGAAGCACCAAATTATAATGTGCGGTAAATACCAAAAAATGATAATATTTTAGGGTACTTACACAAAGTAAATACCCCAGAAATATTATCATTACCAAATTAATTACTAAAAATACCATTAAAATTTACAAAATTTAAAGCCTATTAAATCTCTTTAAATTCTTCTTTTTTGCGAACTGCCATTGTTAATTCTTCGCCCTCACCACTATAATCTGCTAAAATAGTATCTCCTTCAACAACTTCGCCTTTTAATAATTCTTCGGCTAATGGGTCTTCAAGATATTTTTGAATAGCACGATTTAATGGTCTTGCACCATATTGGGCATCATAACCTTTTTCGGCAATAAAATCTTTTGCTTTTTCAGTTAGTTCAATTTTATAACCCAATGCCAAAATCCGTTTAAATAATTTGCCAAGTGATAAATCGATGATTTGATGTATATGTTCTCTATCCAAAGAATTGAAAATAATTACATCATCTAGACGGTTTAAAAATTCTGGTGAAAATGCTTTTCTCAATGCACCTTGAATAGTCATTTTCATAGTTTCCGACTGATTTTCTTGTTTCATTTTTGTCGAAAAACCAATTCCTGCACCAAAATCTTTTAAATCTCTCACGCCAATATTCGAAGTCATGATAATAATTGTATTTCTAAAATCAACCCTACGACCCAAACCATCAGTCAAAATACCATCATCTAAAACTTGTAACAAAATATTGAAAACATCAGGGTGTGCCTTTTCAATTTCGTCAAGCAAAATCACACTATAAGGTTTGCGGCGTATTTTTTCGGTTAATTGTCCACCTTCTTCATAGCCAACATAGCCAGGAGGTGCACCCACCAAACGTGAAACAGAGAATTTTTCCATGTATTCACTCATATCTATTCGCACCAAAGCATCTTCTTTATCAAACAAATACGTTGCTAAAACTTTTGCTAATTCAGTCTTTCCAACTCCCGTTGGACCTAAAAACACAAAAGAGCCAATAGGTTTTTTCGGGTCTTTTAAGCCAACTCTTGTACGTTGAATAGCTTTTACTAATTTTTTTATAGCTTCTTCTTGTCCAATAACTTTGCCTTGCAATTCCGTATTCATGTTGAGCAATTTCTGCCCTTCTTTTTGTGCCACACGACTTACAGGAATACCTGTCATCATAGCAATTACCTCGGCAATATTTTCTTCTGTAACAGGATAAGTCATTTTTTTAGTGTCTTCCTCCCATCTTTTCTTCGCAATTTCGAGTTGTTCACCAAGTTTTTTTTCTCTATCACGCAAACGTGCAGCTTCTTCATATTGTTGGCGAGAAACCACCGCAGATTTTTCATCTTTCACAAGCTCAATTTGCTGCTCCAATACCAAAATATCTTCTGGAACTTTGATATTGTTAATATGTACCCTTGCACCTGCTTCATCTAAAACATCAATAGCTTTATCGGGCAGAAACTTATCAGTAATATAACGGTCAGACATAATCACACAGGCTTTGATGGCTGCTTCGTCGTATGTTACGTGATGGTGGTCTTCGTATTTATTTTTGATATTTGTCAGAATTTCGATAGTTTCTTCTGGTGAAGTTGCCTCAATCATTACAATTTGGAAACGTCTTGCTAAAGCACCATCTTTTTCAATATACTGACGATATTCGTCTAAGGTAGTTGCACCAATACATTGGATATCGCCACGAGCTAAGGCTGGTTTGAAAATATTTGAGGCATCAAGAGAACCTGAAGCACCGCCTGCACCTACAATAGTATGCAATTCGTCAATGAAAAGTATAATTTCAGGAGTTTTTTCTAACTCATTCATGACAGCTTTCATTCTTTCTTCAAATTGCCCTCGATATTTTGTACCTGCTACCAAAGATGCTAAATCTAAGGTAATCACACGTTTGCCAAACAGCACACGAGAAACTTTTTTCTGCACAATTCTCAAAGCCAAACCTTCTGCGATGGCTGTTTTACCAACACCAGGTTCACCAATTAAAATTGGGTTATTTTTTTTACGACGACTTAATATTTGTGCAACCCTCTCGATTTCTTTTTCACGTCCAATAATGGCATCTAACTTGCCATCTTCTGCCATTCGAGTCAAATCTCTACCGAAATTATCAAGCACAGGAGTACGAGATTTTTCGTTGCGATTATCTTTGTTGCCATTACCAAACATTTTGCCATCGTCATCTTCGTCATCAGCCATCGGAGCTTCTGCACGAATTGTTGAAGGATTATGTGCCATATATTCGAGTAGTTCTTTTGCTAATTCATAATTAATCTCGAATTTTTCGAGAATTTGACTGCCTAAATTATCCTCACTTCGCAAAATAGAGAGCAATAAATGCTCACTTTCTATGATTTGCGTCTTGAAAATTTTAGCTTCTAAATAAGTACTTTTTAAAACTTTTTCTGCCTGACGTGTCAGTGGAATATTTGCATCATGAGTTTTAGGCTTGAAACTATTGGTTGATGTACCTTTTGTAGTTCTTTCAATAACTTCTTTGAGTTCCTGCAATGGCACATTTAGTTTGTCGAGCATAAACAACGCTAAACCTTCACCATCACGAATCATGCCTAATAAAAGATGCTCCGTACCTACATAATCATGACCAAGTCTTACAGCCTCCTCACGACTTTGTTGGATAATATCTTTGACTTTATTTGAAAATTTTGCTTGTTCCATAGCCCGTTTTGCTGAATAATTTGCTGAATAATGTATCTAATAATGCGATATAAAGTAAATTTACTTATTCGTATAAATTATCATAGTAATTTAACAATTAATTTACGAAAAGTTTTTTTAATTTCAAATATTTATTTTCAAAATTCTTTCCATTTAATTAAATATTATTATTTATAGACAAAATGACATATAAAAATAGGGAAATAGGAAATTTAGGCAGGAAATTTTATGGTTTTTAACAAATATAATATTTTTTTAGCCTCGTTAGAGGTGTGCTGTTGGTAGTATATTACAAACCCCACAATCCTAAGCATCATAGCAATTCCATTGCAGGTTTTACCTATGATACTTTTGAGATTTGAGGATTTTGATTTTCTATTAACGTCCCATTCTGCTCCGCTTTTGCCACTCACATTAGGCAGTGTTATTCCTTTGTTTCGGCTCGTAATTCTTCAATTTGTTCAACTGTCAAGCCTGTTATGTCTGAAATAATTTGATTATCATAACCTTTTGAAATACCATTCATAGCATTTTCAATGGCTTTTTCTTGTTTTCCTGCTGCTTTTTCCTTAGTCAAAACAATTTTTGCTGCCTCTTTATTTTTGGCTTTTGTCCTTTCTTCGGGTGTTAAGTTTTCAAAACTTATCAATTCCATTGCCTTTTTGATACCTTCGTTCTGCATATTCAAAACAGGTCTTTCTGGGCTGTGAATAGATTGGTAAATTAAATCTAACCAATCTCTGATTTGTTTAGGTGTTTCGCTATTTGGGTGGTTTGGATTTAAACAGACAAATTTATGCCCATACAAATCTCTTATTTCTCCTTGCAAAGTTTGTGGATTTAGTTTTAAAAGCAAAACTTCGTCAAGAATAGGTTTACCGTTTTTCTCGCTAATTTTGTAGGGTGCGGTCAAAACCACAATTACATGAACAGTTCTTTCTATATCGTACTCTTTGCTACTTCGTTGCTGCTCGGCAATAAGCATTAAAAAATAGTGCAGAAATCTATCAAAATGATGGCGGCAGCCGATGCTGTCATATTCTATTCTTTGAATTTCAATACAAATACGTTTATCTATACTTTCGGCAAAAATATCTAACTCAAAATCACAAACAAATAAGAAACATTGAAAATAAAATAACAAGCCAAATAATACAAAACACGCACTTTATTGAATTAGTTTTTGTGTAAGTTTGACGTTATAGCGTGGGGACACAAACAATAGCGAAAAATATCATAACTTAGTGAAAATCAACATTATTGCAAGTCCATTAAATTACGGATTTTAAAAACCTAATCACTAATTTTATATGAATTAGCCAATTTATTTTTTTCGTAATTTCGCAATTCCAATATATTTTCAATCCTTTCCAGCCAAATTTTAAATGTATCAAAGTTGCTTTTTGCCAAATTTCACCAATAATTTTATCAAAATATATTGTAGAGTAGGGGAGGAGCCTATTGTTAGCTTTTTGTAATTTAGTGAGCCAAATTGCAATATTTTGATAGGTAATTAAATTAGGAATAAAAGATTCATGCGAAAGTTGTTGGTGCAAAATAAGTTCTGTTTCTGTGGGTGTAATCTGTAAAGTTTCTAATTGATACTTTAAAACTTTTAGAATATTTTGTTTTTGCAAATCAGCCATTTTAAGGCTTGTATTTTCGGTGTGTCGTCTATGTTTTGCTAATATTTCGGGTAAATTTGCGATTTTATAAAATTTAGACAACCGTACCCACAAATCATAATCTTCTGTTGTCAAAAATTCTTCACGATATGCTAATTTTGTAGGGTAAATTTTTGTAGGATAAGATAGGGCACTTTTGCGAATCATCACAGTACATTGCTGAAAACAATTTTGAAATAACAACCATATTGGCAATTCATCGCTATTTATTTTAGGCATTGTTTTTTTTATCAATTTGCCATTTTCATCAACATATTCTGTATAACCACCCAACAAAGCAATTTCATGATTTTTATCCATAAAATTTATTTGTCTTTCAAGTCTGTTTGGCATTGCAATATCGTCATGGTCAAGCCAAGCAATATATTCGCCTTTTGCTTCTGAAATACCTCTATTTCGTGTAAAAACTAAGCCGCAATTTTGCGAATTTGTCAATACACGAATTTTAGAAATACCTAATTTATTTTCAGACCCATTTTCAGGCTTACTCTCATGTTCTTTTGCAATCTTTCTTACAATTTCCATACTCTTATCAGATGAACCATCATCGATAATTAGTAGCTCAAAATTCTGAAAACTTTGTTGCAAAATACTATCAATAGCTTCATATATATACGCCTCAGCATTATATACAGGCATAATTACTGTAACTTTTACATCATTAGTAGCTGGTATTTGCAATTTGTTTAGCTATATAATTTTGAAATAATAGTGTTGTCATGCCATCTTTTAAACCAACATCTGGTGCTATAATTTTATCAGCTCCTGCAAATTCCATTGCACCCAAATAAATATCTGTTGCAGGAATAATTACATCAGCTCTATCACTATTCATTCGCAAAGCAATTTCTCTATCTTCCATCGAATAGCTTTCTATCTGTGCTTTTACACGTCTAACTTCATCTATTGTTATGGTAAGTGCCTGTTTTTCAGAGGCTAATTCAAAAATTTTGTTAATATTTCCACCAGTACCAATAGCTGTAACCTTAGTCAAACCTTCTGTATTTTTTTTGACCCATTTTTTCAAATCTTTCCAACCCGCTGAACTGTTGCCATTTTCTAACTTTCTTACAGAACCAATAGGAAAAGATTTTGTGGCTATTTTCTCTTGTTTTACATAAATATTTAACTCTGTGCTTCCGCCACCAACATCAATATGTATATAATTACGATAATCTATGTAAGAGCTAATGGCATTCCCTATAATTTCAGCTTCTTTACCACCTTCTATAATATCAATATCTAAACCTACTAATGTTTTTACTTTGTATATAATTTCACTGCCATTTGATGACTCACGCATTGCAGAAGTAGCACAAGCCATGTAACTATCTACCTCATAAAGGTCTATCAAATTTTTATAGGTTTGCATCAATTTAATGAATTTTACTTCGCTTTCTAAACCTATCCGACCTGTTGTAAATACATCATGACCAAGACGTAGAGGGAAACGGATATATTCAACTTTTTTGAAGTAAGGTTGTCCTCCATTTTCCAAAACACTAGTGAGTTGAAAACGAATAGCATTTGAGCCTATATCAATAACGGCTAATTTAAGTGGTTTCAAAGCTGTAAAAGTATAACGATATGTGAAAAAATTTTATTCGTAAAGGTAAAATGTTTTTTTAGAAAACCACATAGAATAAGATTTTTTTTAGTAAAGGTTGTTAAAGTATCTAACATAGACTTTGATTTATGCTTTTAGAGTACGAAATATCAATTAATTGAATCTTTTTGTTACATAACTTATTTTTATGTTAAACTAATAAATTACAAAAATTATATTGAATATAGTATTTAAAATTGTTTTGATTTTGTTAATCAATGTTTACAGAATAGGAGTAAGTTTACAAAGTTATATTTCAACATACAATATTTAATATCACACACTTTTTTAACTAAAAAATTAAACTATCTCTAAGATTTACTTACTTTTGTATATTTCCATATAATAGTAAAGGTTATTGTAATCTTATTATCAATATGTTAAAAGCACCAATAAAATCAAGTTCCAATAACTAAAAAAACATGATAACTATAAAGTCTTTTACATTTAATGCTATTCAAGAAAATACATACGTCATTTATGACGAAACCAAAGAATGTGTCATTATTGATGCAGGTTGTTACAGCAAACAAGAGCAACAAACTTTGAGTAATTTTATTGATTCTCAAAACTTAAAGGTTGTGAAATTGGTTAATACACATTGCCATATTGACCATGTTTTAGGCAATGAGTTTGTGAAAAACACTTATAAAGTGCTGTCATATATGCACAAATACGAGGAAGCTGTTTTGCGTGCTGTGCCTTCGTATGCACCTATGTATGGTTTTGTAACTTATCAAGTCTCAGAAGCTGATGAATTTATAGACGAAAAGCAAACTTTAAATTTTGGTAATTCGAGCTTAGAAATTCTTTTTGTTCCTGGGCATTCAGTAGGGCATTTGGCTTTTTATAGCAAAGATGATAAGTTTTGTATTGCAGGTGATGTATTGTTTTATGGAAGTGTTGGTAGAACAGATTTACCTGGAGGAAATCATCAGCAACTTATGGACAGTATTCAACATGTGATGTATAAACTTCCAGATGACACCACAATTTATTCGGGACATGGACAAACAACAACTATTGGACGTGAGAAAAAACACAATCCATATTGTCGGGCTTAATTCTGGAATAAATATGAAATATGAGATTAACTTATTGGTTATCAGGTATTTATAATATTACAAAACACTAACTATTAAAATTTAAACTATTAAAATTATGGGTTATGTTCCTATTTTTATTGTAACAGCAGGCATGATGTTTTTGTGGGGTATGACTGCATACTATACTCTCAAAAATCGTTTGCAAGAATTAGACAATTTGGCAATATTGTTAGCACAAAGTAACAGCCAAACGAATACGCAAGAACTCAAACAACAGCATGATTATGCGTTGCGAATGTATAATGCAACGGTAAAAGATGGTGCTGCAAAATTTTGGGCAAGGGTTTTTGGGTTTAAATTGAAATAAAATATAAACTAACTTTGGCAGTGCAAAAAGCATCGCCAAAGTTATAAAAGTTAATACAATTTTTTATTTATAATACTCATCGAGATATTCCCAAGCTCTGCGTAAATGTGGAATTACGATGCTACCACCAATTAACAAGGCAATAGAAAATACTTCATAAGTTTCCTCTTTTGTCAAACCTGCTTCATGACATTTTCCGACATGGTATTTGATACAATCATCACATCGCAAAACCATCGAACAAGCAAGTCCAATCATTTCTTTTGTGCGTACATCTAATTTGCCTGTGGCATAAGTATTGGTGTCGAGATTAAAAAATCTTTTGATAACTAAGTTGTCCGAGCCTAAAATTTCATTGTTCATTTTAGAACGGTAGGCATTAAATTCTTCTATTTTGTCCATACGGTTTTTATTGGTTTTATAAATACTTGATAATCAAAGCACAGACTGAAGTCTATGCTACAAATAATTTACACTAAACAGCTACTTCTTTTTTTGTCATAAACATCGTGAATATGTATGCGAAAAACATAACCAGCACACAACCTATTACATTATACCACAAATAAGCAATGTCATCACGAAAAAAGAAACAAGTTAAAATAATGGCTTCTGAAATAATGGCAGCAGCAAAAACTGCCAAACCACCAATTTTTTTCATATAAAATGCAACCAAGAAAATGCCTAAAACTGTTCCATAAAATAACGAGCCTAAAATATTAACAGCTTGTATCATATTATCTAAACGACTGACAAAAATTGCAAATAAAACACAAATAAAACCCCAAAATAAGGTTAAATTTTTTGAAACTTTTAGATAATGTTCTGGACTTGCATCTGTTTTTATCAACCTTTTATAAATGTCAATAATAGTTGTGGAAGCCAAAGCATTAAGTGCAGAGGCAGCAGATGACATGGAGGCAGAAATCATGACAGAAATCAATAAACCAATTAATCCAATAGGTAAATAGTTGGTAATGAAGCTAATAAATACATAATCAGCATCTTTCGTATCAACTTTTTTATTAACATTTTTGTTTGACTGTTGGATAATTTTACCTGCTTGTTTGTGCAATAATTTTGATTCCCCATCAAGTTGTTGTATCACTGTCATGGCTGCTAACATTTCTGTTAGTTTATTTTCTTCATCTTTTCGCAGTTCTAAATAGGCTTGTATAGCAACTTGTTTTTGTTGAGAAATAGCCTTAAATTTATTTTCAACAGCTTGAAAATCAGCTTTTTCTGGCGAATTATATACTTTTTTTACTTCGTTAGCATTAAAAAAAACAGGTTGTGGTGCAAATTGATAAAAGACAAATAACAAAACTCCTAACGAAAGAATAAAGAATTGCATAGGAATTTTTACAATGGCACTCATCAGCAAACCCAAACGACTTTCTGTTACAGTTTCGCCACCCAAATATCGTTGAACTTGCGATTGGTCTGTGCCAAAATAAGACAATGACAAGAAAATGCCGCCAATCAAGCCCGACCACAATGTATAACGGTCTGAAGGGTCAAAAGATAAATCTACTAATTCCATTTTGCCCATGTTTCCTGCCACATGAATAATATCAGAAAAGGAAAGATTAACAGGTAAATTCGTAATTAAAATATAAACCGCAGCAAACATTCCTATCCAAATTACCAAAGTTTGTTGCATTTGTGTAAAACTTACAGCTTTTGTGCCACCAAAAAATGTGTAACATGTTACAACTGTACCTGTTAAAATAATTGTCCAATTAATATCCCAGCCTAAAACGGTTGCCAAAATCAAAGATGGTGCATAAATGGTAATACCTGTTGAAAGTCCACGCTGAATGAGAAATAAAAAAGCTGCTAAAGCTCTTGTTTTAAGGTCAAAACGAGTTTCGAGATATTCGTAGGCAGTGTAAACTCCTAATTTTTGGTAAATTGGAATGGCAGTAATGCAAAGAATAACCATAGCAATCGGCAAACCAAAATAGATTTGAATAAAACCCATGCCGTCATAAAATGCTTGCCCTGGAATAGACAAAAACGTAATAGCACTTGCTTGTGTGGCAATAACAGAAATTCCAATCGTAACCCAACCCATTTTGTTATTACCCAACAAATAGGTTTTCATGTCTTTATTGCTATCACGACTTCGCCAAATACCATAACCAATAATAAAAAATTGTGTCAGTAAGAGTACAATCCAATCTATAGAACTCATTTTGTGTAGAAATATGAAATATAATGTATGAAATACGAATTTAAAATATTGATTATCAAATAGTTACAATATTTAAAAATATCAATTATTTGAGTGTTACTAGTTTGTGAAATTAATTGCTGCAAAACTATATTTTATTTTTAGCTATAAGAAAACATTAACGATAATTAACAGCTTTTTTGTGTAGTGTGGACTTCAGTCTACACACTTACCATAATGTTTCAGTCCACACACTTACATTATTACGTCATGTGTGGACTGAAGTCCACACTACGCAAAAAAACATTAAATTTATTTAGACTAATTATAAATAATAAAAAATATTTTATATGTTTGCACCACAAAACTTTATAAGAGATTTAAAACACCTAAGTTTTGTCGGTTTTATATTCAATTTTAATCATATAATTTTATGAATTTATTTAAAAAATCATTGCTATTTATCTCATTATCAACAAGTTTCTTAGCTTGTGCAGATAAAGAAGAAGTGAAAGTTCCATTAACAATTCCAGCAGCTTATGATGGTTCTGCATTTACAACAAATGCAGCCACACAACTTTTGGTTCGTACACAAGTAACTAATTTATTAACAGAAAGTAAAAAATCAAGAACTTCGGGTACTAAAGTTACTGCAACAAACTTAGTTAGTTTATTTACAACAGGAAATCCGAGTTTAAAATCTATTGCTTCAACTTCATATAACAATTTATTAGAGGGTAATAACGGTTTGTTTGCAAAAGTGGAGAAAGCAAGCGGCAATGTTTATACAGTTGGCGTACCAGTAAATAATAGTTTTGGCGGTGTGGCAAATGGTTATTTATTTGATGAAACAGGTTTAGATTTGAATGAAACCGTTGAGAAAAATGCTTTTGTGGGCATACTTTACAAACATGCCACAGATTTAATGAATGGTACTTTAACTTCTGCAACGCCTGACCAAATTATTGCAATTTTTGGTGCAAATCCTACATTTCCAAATAGTAGCACAGCCGCAAAAGTTACACAACCAGATATGCTTATGGCAGGTTATGCAGCTCGTAGAGATAAAAATGATGGCAAAGGATTTTATAACGATATTAAAATCAATGCAATTAAATTGCAAGCAGCCATAAAAGCAGGCGACAAATACAAAGCAGAGCAACAAGAAGCCATTGCAGCCATAAAATTAAATTGGGAAAAAGCATCAGCAGCATCAGCTATTAATTATTGTTATAGCGTTGTAAGCACACTAAGTAATACTACAGTTACAGAAGCACAAAAAGCATCGGCTTTACATTCGCTAAGTGAGGGAATTTACTTTACAGCTACTTGGAAAAATATTGCACAAACTCAAAGAAAAATCACCGATGCACAAATTGAGGAAATTTTAGCCTTGTTTAATGCAACAGCTTCTTATAAAGTAGCAACAAATCCTGTAACAGAGTTGCCTAAATTGCAACAAATTATTAGCAAATTGCAAACAATTTATGGTTTTAGCAATGCAGAATTAGAAGATTTTAGATCAAATTGGATAACAGTTCAAGGAAGGTAAAATAATTATGAGTTATGAATTATGAATTTTTTGGACGTTTAAAAATTCATAATTCATAACTCATAATTATTTAAGTATTTTATCAATTAACGCAGCCAATTCTCTGTCTTTATCTGTAACAATTCCACCCGCATCATGTGTATTTAGATGAATTTCTACCCGATTATAGACATTTTTCCAATCTGGGTGATGTGCTAGCTTTTCGGCAATAAAAGCCACTCGTGTCATGAAAGCAAAAGCCTCACAAAAATCTTTAAATACAAAAGTTTTACTCAAACGGTTATTTTCTTCTTTCCAATGTTGCATAAGATGTTGGGTTTATTGGTAATTACATAGTTTTTATTATAGCAAATATATATCAGTTAATTCATAAACATAACTTCCGTTATCAGCCACTCTCAACTCAAAAACCTCTTTTTTCTGCAATTCATCTAACTTTGCTTTGGCTTCATCTATACTGCAATTTGCTTTTACACACAAGGCAGGTGCGGATAATTTTCCTTTCGTTTCCAAGGCATATTTAATTACTAAGGCATCACTTAAAGCCTCTTTTTTATTTAATAAAGGCATAGGTTTAGGTTTTATTGCCTCAAAAAGCCCTAAAAAACTATTCTGCGTTTCATAACCAGATAATATGTATTTATTACCTGACCAGTCATTCCAATCGTATTTTTGTGCAATCACGCCATTCAAAGATAAATTATATAACTTTGTTTTTGCTTCATTCAAAGACAACTTCGTATGCTCACACAAAATAGCAGGTGTCAAAATACCGTTGTTTTGTTTGGCTAATTCTATTATCTCTTTGTCCGATATTTTTGTATCAATCAATCTAAGATTTCTAAAATATTGATAGCCAAAGAAACTAGAAAATCCTACTGCTGTCGTAACAGCACCTAAAATAACAGTAACAGCACCTATATCCATAGTTTTAATATTTTAAAGGTAATTTCTATACAAGTCGCAAATTACGAAATAATGATAAATACCTGATAAAAATGACAAATATTATTTTTTAAAAAGTTTTGTAGAGATGTCATCTTTCTAAAAGATGACATCTCTACAAAACTTTTTAAAAAACCTCAACTACACTTTTAAATCTACTGAGTTTTCTTCCCCCTTTTTTTCGCCTTTTCTTTTTGGGCTTCAATTTTGAAAGTTTGCTTAGCCACAAAAACTCCCCCTTCGGGGGCTGGGGGGCTTGTAATTTCTACGGTATAATCTCCTGCGAGCAAATAATATTTCCCATTTTCAGCTTTTTTGAGCTTATCAAGATTTTTATCTGTTGTAAAATCATAATTTACATAATTTAAACCTTGTTCTGCTTCGTCTGTAATTTCCTTTACAATTTCGCCTTTGCTATTTTTAATTGCAATTTTAGCTTGTGATAATGTAGGAGTGAAGAATATTAAAGTCGTTTTTGGCTCATTAATATCTGCCCATCTTGACCAATAAGGTTTACCCCAATTTTCATTAAAAGTAGTGTTTTGAATAGGGAAAATATGCAATTTTTTAGCTAATAAACTGCTATCTAATTGTTGCAAATGCGAAATATCTGCTATGTAAATAGACCTTCCGTGTGTGCCTACAACCATTTCTTTTGCAGTAGCTTGAATAACCAAGTCGTGAATGGCAACATTTGGCAAGTTTCCAAAAGGCATAAAACTTTTGCCTCTATCTAAGGAAACATACAAACCATTATCTGTTCCAACATACAAAATATTTGCATTTTCGCTGTCCTCACGCACCACATTTACAGGTTCATTTGGCAAATTAGCACCTAATTTTGTCCAAGTTTTGCCATAATTTTCAGACACATAGACATAACTTTCAAAATTATCCCAACGATAACCATTCAAAGCAATATACACACGACTTTCCACAAATTTAGAAGCAATTACACGACTTACCCAAAGCCCCCCAACCCCCAAAGGGGGAGTTTTTGACGTTTGGGAGTTAGTTCCCCCTTCGGGGGTTAGGGGGCTTTTTGGTGTTACATTCTCCCAACTATAACCACCATCTTTCGAAACTTGCACCAAACCATCATCAGTTCCTACATATAACAACCCAAAACGCAATGGCGTCTCGTCAATAGTGGTAATAGTATGGTAAGGGATATTGCCAACCGTCAGCCCCCCAGCCCCCGAAGGGGGAATTTTTGACGTTTGGGTTTTAATTCCCCCTTCGGGGGTTAGGGGGCTGTTTGTCAAATCTGTCGACAAAGTTTCAAAACTTTCGCCTTTGTTCATACTTCTATGAAAACGGTGCGAAGCCATATACAAAATATCTTGATTATGACGTGAAAGTAAAATCGGTGTTTGCCAATTCCAACGGTAAGGAACTTCGCCTAATTCGTGTTTTGGGGTGATATATTTATTTTCGGCTGTCAATTTATTCACACGGTAATAATTGCCAAATTGATAACCTGTATAAACCGTTGTGTTATCTCTGCTATCAATTTGAACTTGCATACCATCACCACCCATAATGCGTTGATAAGGATATTTTCCGTCATCTTGCCAGTCGTTGCTTTGTTTGTAAGTGCTACTTGCCCACCAAACTCCGTTGTCTTGCAAACCTCCGTAAATATTGTAAGGTTTTTCGTTATCAACATTTACCGCATAAAATTGTCCTACGGGTATTGTATTCATTTTCAACCACTTAGCACCGTCATTATACGAAATATTGATACCACCATCATTGCCCAAAATCAAATGTCCTGCTTGTTTTGGATTTATCCACAAGGCGTGGTGGTCGGAATGTGCATTGCTATTATCAAGACTTTTCCACGTTTTGCCACCATCATTAGACGTAATTACAGGCACACCCATTGTGTAAATTTTATCGGGATTTGTTGGGTGAATAAAAATTTGTGCAAAATAATATCCGTATGTATAAACCAAATCATCAATATAACCTTCGTGAGTTTTTGCCCAAGTTGTGCCTGCGTCATTGCTACGAAAAACCTCAAAACCTTTAATTGGTGTGTCAAAAAGGTCATTATTGGCATCTCCACCCAAATAATTAGCTAAATCTTTTGGTTTTAATTTGCCACTTTTTACCTTTTCTTTAATCTCTGTTGCGTTATATTTTTGTGGAAATTTATTTTTGTCTAAATAGTTGTTAATGGTGCTATCAGGCAAGGCAAGGAATTGAACAGTGGTAAGTCCCTCAAACGTCAGCCCCCCAGCCCCCGAAGGGGGAGTGTTTGACGTATTTGTTCCCCCTTCGGGGCGGGGCGACGTTTCGCTTAGGGGGCTTCTTTTGTCTTGATTATCCAAAACAGCATACAAAATTTCAGGATTTTGTGGACTTATTGCAATACCAATTCTTCCTGTACCTTCGGTAGTTGGAAAACTGCTCAATTTTGCCCAAGTTTGTCCGCCATCTGTACTTTTGTAGATGCCCGAATTTTTGCCATTACCTTGAAAATTCCACGCCTTGCGGTTTCTTTCCCAAGCTGCTGCATAGAGAATATTTGGATTTTTAGGATTAATTACCAAGTCAATAATTCCTGTTTGTTCATTGATAAACAAGGTTTTAGCCCAAGTTTTGCCACCGTCTGTGGTTTTAAATACGCCTCTTTCTGCATTATCGGAATATAAATGTCCGATAGCTGCCACCCAAGCTATATTTTTGTCGGTTGGGTGCAAAATCACACGACCAATATGTTGCGTTTCTGCAAGTCCGAGATGTTGCCAAGTTTTGCCTTTGTCATTGCTTTTATAGACACCAGCACCTGCATAAGACGACCTACTGCTGTTATTTTCGCCTGTACCTACCCAAATTTCGGTAGCCTCAAGCCCCCCAGCCCCCGAAGGGGGAGTTTTTGACGCATTTACGTCAGTTCCCCCTTCGGGGGTTAGGGGGCTACTCCACCTTACCGCAATATCTCCAATAGTCATAACTGCTTGATTATCAAAGAGTTGCGTAAATTCGGTAGCATTACTTTTGGTTTCCCACAAACCACCTGATGCGTAGGCAACAAAAAAATGGTTAGGATTTTCGGCATTTACTTCCATATCCACCACACGACCACCCATAATAGTGGGTCCCACATTGCGAAATGGCACATTGCTTACTAAGGAATTTTTAGCTAATTCTTGTCGAAGTTTGAAACTTTCGAGGCGAAGTTCGGATTTCGTAGCTTGTGGAACTTCTGAAATAGAAGTTTTGGGTTTTGTTTGTGCAAATAACAAATTAGTAGCACATAACAAACTCAATAAAAGTGTTTTTCTCATATTTTGATAAAAGTTTTAAGGTTTCTCAAAAGTAGGGAAAAATTTGTATTTTTGGTAAAAAATTAATAGATTTGTCTATGTACTAAAATAGCAAAACAATGACAACAGAGCTAAATAATACAGTAAATACCGAAGTTGAACTACTAAAATATCAACTCATTGCTTGGATAATAGCCTTGAATGATACACAACTTTTGCAAGAAATTAGCACTATTTGGGAAAAAGCTCAGCAAGAACCCGAACCAAAAATAAGGCAATTTGGAGCTATGAAAGGTTTGGTTTTGTATATGGCAGATGATTTTAATGAACCTTTGGAGGATTTTAAAGAATATATGGTATGAAATACTTAATTGACACCCATATTTTGATATGGTTTTTGGAGGGAAATAAACAATTATCGCCAAAATATCAAGCTATTATTGCCAATACCACTAATAATATTTCTATAAGTATTGTTAGTTTGTGGGAAATAGCTATTAAAATGAGTATTCAAAAACTACAACTTTCTCAAACTCTGCCCAATATTATAAAGCAAGTAAAGAAAGATGGCATAGAAATAATGCCCATTGACACATCACATTTATTGAAAATATTGTCTTTACCTTTTTATCATAACGACCCTTTTGATAGGTTGCTAATCTCGCAAAGTATTGCCGAAAATCTTATTTTGCTAACAGATGATGGCAAATTTGAGGCTTATAAGTCAGAAGGTTTGGTTTTGGGTTAATAAAAGTGTTTTTCTCATATTTTGATAAAGGGTTTTAAGGTTTATCAAAAGTAGGGAAAAAGTTTTATTTTTCGGGCAAATTTTCAACATCTCCTAAGTCTTTTTGTCGTCCTGTTGCCAACTTATTTTTTTTGAGGTTTTCTAAGTTTATAAATTTTACCAATAAATCATCTAAATTTGCAAGTACTGCACAATCATAACACTCTGCAAAAGAAAGTGCTGTAAGAGAAGTCAAAATATCTATTCTAATGGGTTCATAACCTAATTGTATTACTAAATCTTGTTTCAAAAAATCTTCTTCTGAAATAGCTAAACTGCCAAAACCAAAATCTTTTAAAACTTGCATCACTTTTTCTGCATTTTCTTTTGAAATGGCAATCCAAATATCAATATCACCTGTGTAACGAGGATAACCGTGAAAAGCTACCGCATAACCACCTACAACCAAATATTCAACTTGCTTTTCGTTCAATAATTGTATAAACTCTTTGAAGTCTTGATTGAGTTCCATAGTCTTTGTGATATTGTTTTCTATAAAATTCTATGGCAGCAATTCGTTTTTCTGCGGTTTGTTGAAGCCAAAAAATATAATTTTTAGGTTCTGTACCTAAGTTAAAAATAGCTATTTTAGTTCTATCTAATCTTTGAGTTTGCATAGCTTTTGTGGTTTTATACTTACAAAGTTAATCTTTTATCACGACATTTTTGCAAAATACCAAGATAATAAAACTGTTTTTCTATTATTTTTATAAGGGTTTTAAGGTTTCTCAAAAGTAGGGAAAAAGTTTGTGGTTGGGTAAAAAATTAGTAGATTTGTGTAGAAAACTAAATAAGTCCTATTTAAGAGAGGAAATATTTAACAAAAGAGATAATTTTTTCGTATATTTATGCAATACTTAGCTTATGCAAAACGAAAAACAACAAATATTGGCTATCAAGCCTCTTTTACGCAAGAAATTAACGCAAGTAAGTGAGATTTGTCGCAAACACAAAGTAGTAAAATTATTTGTGTTTGGCTCTGTGTGTACCAATAAATTTACTAAAAACAGTGATATTGATTTTCTTGTTGGCTTTGAAAGTCCTTATTTTGATGGTTATGCTGATAATTTGTTTGATTTAGAAGAACAATTACAGAACTTGCTCAACCGCAAAGTAGATATAGTTAGTTTAGCAACTTTGTCAAACCCCTATTTTATTAAAGTAGTAGAAAAAACCAAAATTTTGATTTATGACTGATGAAGCTAAAAAATACCTAAGTGATATTTTAACTGCTATAAATTCTATTGAAACTTATATAGAAGGCAAAAGGTTATTTGCGGTTTATCAACAAAATAAATTATTGCGAAGAGGAGTAGAAAGAGAATTAGAAATTGCGGGCGAAGCCACTAATTATTTACTGAAATTAAATGAAAATATTAATTTGAGTTATGCAAAAAAGTTAATTAGTCTGCGAAATCGTATTATTCACGCATACGATGCGGTTGATGATGCTATTATTTGGGACATTGTAATTAATCATTTGCCTAACTTAAAAATAGAAATTGAAGGTTTACTAAATTCTGAAAGCTAAGTTATTCTTAAAACTAAGTAGAAAGTTTGTTTTTTGTGGTGAAAAAATCAGGTGTAATTTTGTAATATGGTAGAATATAAACACTCTCTTTATAAAATTTTAACTTGATAAAGAGAGTATTTATATTACTCTTTATTAATTCCAAACTTTTTTTCCAGTATATCTACGGTCATTTTATTGTATAACCTGCAAGTTGTTTGGCGGTGTACAAACATATTTTTTTCCCAAATGCCTTCTTTTCTTTCAAGTGTT
>JAYTNF010000177.1:0-15925 GCA_043748455.1 Cytophagales bacterium | reverse complement strand
GTTTTGTGAAAAATGTGGGAAATTTTCATATTCGCTATAATCTAATAATACATTTAGTAAAACTGTGGTTTCATCAGGATTTAGGCAATAACGGAGGTAATTACCAAAAAATTTAATATCACTTTTGTTATAAGCATTAATTTCTGTGCTTCTATCTTCTGCCACCAAAAAATCTTCTACCACATAATAAGTAGGATAAAATCCCATCTTTTCATGATTTGTATAAATGGCATTTACTCCAAAAGTATATTCATTTTTTAATAATGTCAAATCAATTTCATTCAAACTTGGGCCATTACCAATAATAAAACATCTTTTTCCTTTATTTATATTTCGCAAACCCAAAAGTTTACGTTCATTATCTGAAACTGTAATACCTTTGGCTGCCAATTCATAACGTACATTTGAAGCCCGAGAATTGATAGCCCTAATTTTTTTAATAACTTTTTGTAAAAAATTCATAAGTAATTCTAAGTTTTTAATTTTGATACTGACATTTTAAATTTTTCATTCTGAGCTTGCGAAGAATCTGAGTTATTGGTTTTTGACGTAATAACGTCAGATTCTTCGCAAGCTCAGAATGACAAAATTAGTTTTTAAAAATTATGAATAATTTTGTAGTAATTTATAAATTTTGATGCGGAAAACTTATATATTTTGTTAAATCTATTGTAGATTACTAAATTTTTGTCAATTTGCAAAATATTTGTCAATATAAATTATAACGAATATTAAATGATACACTTATTTTCATCACAGACCAAAGTCTATGATATGTTCTTTAAAAGCAATAAATTTTATAAAATTTTATGATAAAGCCACATAATCTCAAATTATACAACACACTTACACGCAATAAAGAAATTTTTGAGCCATTAAAACCGCCTTTTGTGGGCATGTATGTTTGTGGCCCTACGGTTTATAGTGATGTGCATTTAGGAAATTGCCGAACTTTTACAAGTTTTGATATTATTTATCGTTACCTAACACATTTAGGTTATAAGGTTCGTTATGTGCGAAATATTACAGATGTTGGGCATTTGGTGGGCGATGCTGATGAGGGCGAAGATAAAATTGGCAAAAAAGCAAAGTTAGAAAATCTCGAACCCATGGAAATTGTGCAACGATATTCTAATGGTTTTCATGATGTGATGCAACAACTTAATAATATTTCGCCAAGCATAGAGCCAACTGCAACAGGGCATATTGTGGAGCAAATAGAAATGGCACAACAAATTATAGACAATGGTTATGGCTATGAGGCTAATGGTTCTGTTTATTTTGATGTGAAAAAATTTAGTGAAAAGTATCATTATGGCAAATTATCGGGCAGAGTTATTGATGAATTGTTAGCAGGACAACGCACATTGGACGGACAAGACGAAAAACGAAATCCAGAAGATTTTGCTTTGTGGAAACAAGCCTTGCCTACACATCTTATGCGTTGGAATTCGCCTTGGGGTGCAGGTTTCCCAGGTTGGCATCTCGAATGTTCGGTAATGAGTATGAAATATTTGGGTGAGAAATTTGATATTCATGGCGGCGGCATGGATTTGAAATTTCCACATCATGAGTGCGAAATTGCACAGTCGGTTGGTGCTTATGGCACAGAGCCTGTTCGTTATTGGTTGCATACAAATATGCTAACTGTAAACGGGCAACGCATGGGCAAATCAGTAGGAAATTCGATTTTACCTGCTGAGTTGTTTAGTGGAAATCATGTCTTGCTTTCCCAACCTTTTAGTGCCATGAATTTCAGGTTTTTTATGTTGCAAACTCATTATCGCAGCACAATGGATATTACAAATAATGCTTTGCAAGCATCTCAAAAAGGATATATTAAAGTTATTAATGGTTTAAAAACAGCCAAAGATTTACAAGAGAAGAAAAAGAATTTTGTTTTTGCAGATACTATAATAGATAAATCCGCAGTTGCAGTATCAGAAAAAATAGGAAAATTGGTTATTGAGTTGTATGCAGCTATGGACGATGATTTTAATACTGCTATGGCTATTGCGGTGCTATTTGCTATGTTATCAGAGATAAATACTTTGGATAGCCAGCAACATAAAATACAACTTTTAGACGAAAAAACTTTTGATTTATTGTTAGAAACTTACATCACTTTTATTGAGAAGGTTTTAGGTTTAAAAGATGATATGGCATCTGCAAAAAATCAAATGTTGTCAGTACTTTTGGAAATCTATAAAGATGCAAAACTCAATAAAGATTATGCAAAAGTAGATATGTTGCGTGAAAAAGCTAAGGAAATAGGAATTTTGCTTAAAGATACAAAATATGGTGTTGATTGGTCATATATAGTTCCTACAGTCTTTTTTGTTAGTTACAAAAATTTACATACTAATGAAATCTTTCCATCAAAAGTTACTATATACACAACAAGTCAAAATTTAGAACTTTTGGAAAAGGAAGCAATAATTGCTTTTAAAGCAGAAAAAACTGAATTAGGTGAGAAAGAAGGTGTTGATTATGAAATTTTGGAGGTTAGATAACTTTGCTAACGGTTTGATTATTTGTTTTGCGGTTTTGTCATTCTGAGCCTGCGAAGAATGACAAATTGGGACATCAGCATGACAAAATAAATATTAATTTTATAAAACATTTTTGTTTATACAATTCGTTGTTGCTGTAACTTTAAATCTATCAATATGGCAACTGCAAATCCAAAAATAATTCAGGCTTTGAGAAATACAGTAACAAAGCTACAAAAAGGTGCAAAATATCAATGGGGACACATGGGACAGTGTAATTGTGGTAATTTAGCCCAAGAAGTTGTGCAAATGTCGGAGGCAGAAATTCATGCCCTCGCCTTACGTACTCGTGAGGGAGATTGGTCGGAACAAACTGCAGAATATTGTTCGGCAAGTAAACTTCCGATGGATACCATGATAACCAAAATGTTAGAAGTTGGTTTTACAACAGCAGATTTACAACATTTAGAGAAACTTTCGGATAAGAAAATACTCAGAAGATTACCAAAAGAACAACGCTATGCTATGAGTCATAATGTGCGTGCAGATGTAATTTTGTATATGCAAACATGGGCAGAGCTGTTAGAGGAGGAATTGTTTATAGAAAACATCGAACTTCCTGATTTTATGGAAAGAGAAGTTATTAATAATTTTGAGAATTTGGAAAATTTTTTAGTTTCAATGTGATAGTAAAACTGTTAATTTGTCATTCTGAGCAAAGTAAAGAATAACAAATATGATAAAATAATACAAGAAAAACCTTTTAAGTTTCAGGACTTGAAAGGTGTTTTTGTTTTGAGTTATTTTGCAATATTTTATAAATCTTCGGCAATTTTGTCAGTTTTTTACTGTTTTTTTGACAATTTTGTCAGTTTTTATGTCAAAAATTCAAAAAAACTGCCTAATAAGTCCACTTTTTCCACTTGGCATACAAAATGCTATTTCATATACAGAACATAAAACTTAGCTATGTTTTAAATAATTAAGTGAAATAAGTTATGTTACAAATTGATAGATTATATTATTTTATAGTAATTTAATTATTGATAGTTTGCAAAACTTAACACTTACAATTTAAAACTTAGAATTATTTATCGTTTTGTTCTTCAAATTTATAATTTCAAAAACAATCATATAACCACTAAACAGTTAAGAAAATGGCAGACGTAAAAATTAAGCCTTTGGCAGACAGAGTGTTGGTAGAACCAGCAGTAGCAGAAGAAAAAACTTCTGGCGGTTTGTATATTCCTGATAATGCAAAAGAAAAACCTCAAAAAGGTAAAGTAATTGCAATCGGTACAGGTAAAAAAGACGAACCTTTGACCGTTAAAGTAAACGATACCGTTTTGTATGGCAAATATGCAGGTACAGAAATTACCGTTGAAGGCAAAGAATACTTAATTATGAGAGAAGCAGATATTTTTGCTATCCTTTAAATTTAAAGGCACAGACTAAAGTCTATGCTACAAAATCACACCCTAAAGGGTATGATACATTCTTTTAAGTAAATTTATAACTTATAATTCATAATTCATAAAATGGCATCTAAAAAAATTGTTTTCGATACAGAGGCTATCGAAAAATTGAAAAAAGGCGTTGATACTTTAGCTAACGCAGTTAAAGCAACATTAGGACCTAAAGGTAGAAATGTAATTATAGATAAAAAATTCGGTTCTCCAATTGTAACCAAAGATGGTGTTACAGTCGCAAAAGAAATCGAATTGAAAGATAGCATCGAAAATATGGGTGCACAATTAATTAAAGAAGTAGCTTCTAAAACTGCTGACGGTGCTGGAGATGGTACTACAACTGCAACAGTTTTGGCACAAGCTATTTTTACACATGGCATTAAAAATGTGGCTGCGGGTGCAAATCCAATGGATTTGAAACGTGGTATTGATAAAGCTGTGATTGAAGTTGTTAAAAATTTGAAAATACAATCTCGTCCTATTGCAAATTCTAACGAAATTGCTCAAGTAGCTACAATTTCTGCAAACTCTGATTCTGAAATCGGAAATATGATTGCAAGTGCTATGGATAAAGTAGGTAAAGATGGCGTTATCACTGTTGAAGAAGCAAAAGGTACTAACACAGAAGTAAAAACTGTAGAAGGTATGCAATTTGACAGAGGTTATTTATCTCCTTATTTTGTTACAAATACAGAGAAAATGGACGCAGATTTAGAAAATGCTTTCATTTTGATTTGCGATAAAAAAGTTTCTTCAATGAAAGAATTGTTGCCAATTCTTGAGCCTGTTGCTCAAACTGGTCGTCCTTTATTGATTATTGCTGAAGATGTTGATGGAGAAGCATTAGCTACTTTGGTTGTAAATAAATTAAGAGGTGCATTGAAAGTTGCTGCGGTTAAAGCACCAGGTTTTGGCGACAGACGTAAAGCAATGTTAGAAGATATTGCCATTTTGACAGGCGGAACTGTAATTTCTGAGGAAAGAGGTTTCAAATTGGAAAATGCAACTATCGAATATTTAGGTCGTGCAGAAAAATTAATCATTGATAAAGATAACACTACAATCGTTGGTGGTGCAGGTAAAGCTGAACTTATCAAGGGTCGTGTGGCTGAAATCAAAGCACAGATGGACAAAACTACATCTGATTATGATAGAGAAAAATTACAAGAAAGACTTGCCAAATTGTCAGGTGGTGTAGCTATTCTTTACATTGGTGCTGCTACGGAAGTAGAAATGAAAGAGAAAAAAGACAGAGTTGATGATGCTTTACACGCAACTCGTGCTGCAGTGCAAGAAGGTATTGTTGCAGGTGGTGGCGTTGCTTTATTGCGTGCTGTAAAATCTATTGAAAATTTGAAAGGTGATAATGCAGACCAAACTACAGGTATTCAAATCGTAAAAGCTGCTTTAGAAGCTCCTTTACGTGCTATTGTGGCGAATGCAGGTGGCGAAAGTTCAGTAGTATTAAACAGAGTGAAAAACGGAAAAGATGATTACGGTTATAATGCTCGTGATGACAGATTCGAAGCTATGTTTGCTGCTGGTATTATTGACCCTACTAAAGTAACACGTTTGGCATTAGAAAATGCTGCCTCTATTGCAGGTTTACTTTTGACTACTGCTTGTGTTATAGCTGAAGAACCTGAAGAAGGTGGTGCTGCTATGCCTCCAATGGGTGGTGGAATGGGTGGAATGATGTAAAAAATAATTATGAATTATGAATTATGAATTACTTTGTAGTTTATATGTCATAATTCATAATTTTTTACAATTATTTTAAAAAAGTCCATAGGCTAAAAAGTTTATGGACTTTTTTGTTTTGCTACTTTTCTAGTATCTTTGTGCAAAATTATTTTACAAATGATTACTTCCTTAGCAGAATTAGATTTGACAAAGCAATATAGTTATGCCGAATATTTGTCTTGGCAATTTACAGAAAGAATAGAATTGCTGAAAGGCTATATTCAAAAAATGGCTGCCCCTAATCCTTTCCACCAAGAAGTGAGTGGCGAATTATTTAGCTATCTCAAAAACTATTTAGACAGCAGAGGCAAGCTTTGCAAAGTGTTTACTGCTCCGTTTGATGTACGGTTGTATAATTATGCAAAATCTGCGGTTGCTGATAAAGAAATTTATACGGTTGTGCAGCCTGATTTGTGTGTGATTTGTGATAAAAGCAAAATAGACAAACGAGGTTGCTTAGGTTCTCCCGACTTTATTATAGAAATTTTGTCGGATAGTAATCTTAAAACTGACCTAAAAGACAAATATGCACTGTATCAAGAAAATGGTGTTGGTGAATATTGGATAGTCTTTCCTAACGAAAAAATGATACAAAAATTTTTGCTTGTTGATAATACCTACCAAATAGCAGGTATTTATATGGAAAACGAAATAATTAGCCCTACTTTATTCCCTGATTTAGAAATAGATTTACAAAAAGTGTTTGAGGAAATTTAATAAATATAAGTTGCCATCAGCCCTAACATGTCTCTGAGAAATGTTAGGGTGTTTTTTGCGTTTAAGAATTTCATCTGAGTTTTTTGTTGCGAATCAAAACTTTTTTTGCTACCTTGCGTACTTAATAAAATGTTAGAAAGTGTTAAAAAACTTACATCTTTTTAAATGTATCACAGACTTTAGTCTGTGATTTCACACCCTAAGTTTATGATATATTCAAAAGCACAGACTAAATTCTATGCTACAAATTCAAAACATCATCAAAGAAATATGAAAACTAACGATATATTCTCAAAAATTGTATATTCAATAACTCAAAAGTATTTCAGTTCTCAAAACATAATTCCTATGAATTTTCTACAAAAATTATTTCCTCAAAAATTAAATTTCAAATTTCTTGTGCTTTCGTTGTTGCTGCTCGGTGGGGTAGGGGAGAGGGTCATAGGGCAGACGATAACTTCTTTCACTCCTGCAAGTGGCTTAGCGGGAAGTTCAGTTACTATTGTTGGTACAGGTTTTAATGCGACAACGGCTAACAACACCGTTTATTTTGGTGGGGCAAAAGCCACTATTACAGGTATTACAGGAACAACACAATTGGTGGTTACTGTACCCGCAGGGGCTACTTCCGTAGCACCTATTACAGTTGTGAATAGAGGAAATAATTTACAAGCCTCATCTTTAAGAGTTACAGGCACAAATTCGCAGTATTTTACGCTGCAAACTCCTGTGTTGCCTATTACTGCTACTTCTTTTCAAAACGAGGCAGTGCAATTAACTTCTGCAGGTTCTGGTGAGGCTGTAGCTGTCGGAGATTTTAATAATGACAATAGACCAGATATAGCCATAGGGCTTGATGATAATACTGCAACAGATAATATTGCTATTCTTATCAATAATGGTGCAGGGTTTAATGCACCCGTTTATAAGGGTAATACAAATTCACTTTTTATGAAAAAAGCTTTTGTAGCAGATTTTAATAATGACGGAAATTTAGATATTGCTTTTTTAAATGGTGTGTCGAGTAGTACCATACAAGTTTTTTTAAACAATAATGGATTAGGAGATTTTGTTACTGCACCTGTAGAGACAATAATGGGTTTTAACTCTTCCAATATGGCTGTTGCCGATTATAACAATGATGGAAGATTAGATATTGTGCTTAATAGTACTAATAGTAATGGTGTAATTCGTCTGGGTAATGGAAGTGGTGGATTTACAGGTTCGGCGACTGTAAGTAATAGTTCAGAGTTTATTGAGGCAGTTGATATAGATAAAAATGGTACTGTGGATCTTGTAGCTTCGATAGGCTCAGATGTTGCTCGTTTTTTGAATACAGGAGGGGTTTTTGGTGCTGCAACAAATTATCCAACAGGAACTACAGTAGGTACTATGGCAGTAGGTTATTTTACAGGAAGTGATACACAAGCAGATGTTGTTATTAGTCCATATTTTGGTAGTGCTTTATCCTTGATGCAAAATAGTTCAGGTGCTTTGGGAGCAGCAAGCTCTATAACTGCTACTGACCCACGAGGACACACCACCGTAGATTTGAATGGTGATGGTTTTCACGATGTACTTTCTACACGAGCCAATTCCTCACGCAATCCGCAAATCTTTATCAATAATGCAGGTACAGGGTTAAACACTCCCATTGTGCTTACCTCTGCCAATGCTTCGGGTAGTGGCTCTTTTGCAGCAGCAGATTTTAATGGAGATGGCTATATGGATTTTGTAGCATCTTCTGATGGCGGAGAAGGTGATGGAAGGGAATTTACTATCAACAGAAGAATACCACCACCACTTTTCTCTCGCCAAACGGGAAACTGGAATGACCCTAATACTTGGACAACGGTTTGTGGTAGTCTTGTTCCAGCTACTACTATTCCTGGTTCTTTGACAGATGTTACTATTTGCACAGGAAATCACAACATTACAAATAATGTTACGGGGGCAGGGGCTTTTTGTCGAGATTTAACTGTGAGTACAGGTAGCACTCTGTTTTTAGATGCAAATAACTTAACTATTGGCGGAAATACCGTAAACAGTGGTACAATTACGGACAATGCAGACCAAGGCACAACCATTTTTGGAGGTACATTTATTAATAACGCTAATTTTACAGCTACAGGTGCAAATACTTCTACTTTTAGGTTTAGGGGTAATGTTACCAATGAAAATGTCGTCCCAAATTTTAACTTGGGAGGAGTAGGGGTAAGTTCGCAAATTGTTTTTGAAAATAGTGCTATTATTGTTGCCAATAATCACACAAGTAATATGATTTTTGGCAGACAAGGTAATGGCAGTTGTGCTGTCAATAGCAACGTAACCTTTACAGGCGTAGGCACAGGAGATGTAGAACTCTATGCTAATGACGGCGGGGGTGGAGTTTCTATAGCTACAGGTGTTATTTTAACAAATAACAAAGGAATAAACGGAAAATTGCGAGTAAGTCAACTAAGAGGATTGGGAACTTTTACCAATGCACTGAACAGTTATTTGGTTTATACTTCTACCAATGCTCCAGATGTTACAAACTTTAATGTAAATGCAGCAGGTAATACTTTTGAATATATAGGTGGCGGTGGATATACGACAAGAAGTTTGGCAGCTGTAACTTACCACCATCTACAATTAAATGCAGCCTCTGGTTTTGCTATTTTGGGAGTAAACACTACGGTAAACGGAAATTTATTAGTCAATCAATCTTTAGATCCAAATAACAATACGTTGGATTTAAAAGGGAATTGGATTAATGGCTCGTCAGGTTTTACAACAGGCACTGCAACAGTCATATTTTCGGGAACAACACAAGCAATTACTTCTACTACTGCTCTTACTTTTGATAAACTAACTATCAATAATACAGCGGTAACATTTCCAAACGTAAACGTAACAGTCAATACAAATTTTACCCTCACAAGTGGTAGAATAGTATTAACAAGCCCTAATAGCTTGACTTATCAAGGTACAAACTTACTTTCGGGTGCTGCGGGTTGGGTAGAAACACCAGGAAGCAGCCTCTTTTCAAGAACAGGAACAGGGGCTAATTTTGTCTATCCTGTTGGTGATGCTAGTGGAAGAAGAGAAGTTACTTTTGTGGCAAGTATAGCTGGCACTAAATCTGTCAGTTTTGCAGCTATTACACCTGCTATCACAGGCACTGCCCCTGCTGCAGGTATGTGGAAAATAACAACACCAACAGCTACAAATCTTAGTTTTACCAATGTAGGAGGCACAGCCACCGCATCAGGTAGAATACATAAAGTTGTTACAGGAAATTGGATATTACAACCTACTACAGGCACTTTCCCTACTTTTACTACTAATGCTGCCCCACAAACAAGTGGTGATTTTACGGTTTTCACTTCGGGTAATTTTTATAGTCGTGCATCAGGTAACTGGGCAGATGTAACCAATACTTGGTCTAACACAGACGGAGGACCAGATTGTGGCTGCTCTCCCACCAGTATAGCTAATGCAAATGTATTTATAAAAACAGGACATACCATAACTGTAGCTGCCACAGCTAATATTGGACTAACCAATACCATAGACCTGCAAGGTACAAGCAGATTGATTTTGACTAATGGGAATACTAATCCCATTACGACATTAACTACCTCAGTAGCTTCTACCATTGATGTAAATGGCGGAAATTTGACTGTAACCACTGCTACAATAAATGGAACTTATAACCACGCTCGAGATGGTGGTGCTATCCCTACGGCTACTTGGGGGGCTATTTCTAACTGCAATATAACAGGTATGATAAGTGCTACACCTACTGCTGCTAATTTTTCTCAAACTTTTGGTAATTTGACCTGGAATTGTGCGGGGCAGACTGCTAATACTACCAGTATCAATCCAGCCGCAACAATAGTGAAGGGTATATTTAGTATACAAAATACCAATGGCAGAAACCTAAACTGGGCAGCAACTAATACAACATTGGAAGGTAATTTTGTGAATAATATGGGGATTTTATTTGGTCATAGTTCAGGTATTGTTAATTTCTCAGGCACAGCTACCCAAACCATTGGTGGCTCTGCAAATACTACATTTAATAACCTCACTGTTAATAATGCTAACAATGTAACCCTTACAAAAACTGTTAATGCTGCTAACGTAACTTTTACGAATGGTAACATTATTCTAGATGCAAATAGCTTTGTGTTGAGTGGTGCCATAACAACACCAGCAGCAGGTAGGTGTTTTGTTACTAACAGTAGTGGCACATTGCAAGCAACAGTAGCAACTAACTTCACTTTTCCTATTGCCCTATCTACTGCTGCTGCAGACTATGCACCTGTTACCCTTAATCCTGCAAGTAGTCTGGGACTTACTACGGTAAGAGTTATCAATACACCTGCTTTACCTCCTAATTCGGGTAGCGTAAAATTTGCTTGGGAGATAAAGCCAACCAATGTAGCAAGTAGCACAATGACTTTAAACTGGGGTGCAACTGCTAATGAAACTCCTGCGAATAGCATTAATAACACAATAGCTAAAGTACATATCGGAGGTACACCTACGCCTTTGGGGACTTCTTCGGTTACTACACCTTCAGCTACTATTACGAGTTATAGTATGCCAACAACTAACAATACTTTTACGGTGTTTAATGCTGCACAAACTATTACTTCCAATATTGGCGTAGTTGGCAATTGGTCGGCAAATTCTACTTGGCAAGGAAACATACCTCCTGCTATTGGTGATAATGTTGTTATCACAGGAGGGACAACTACTGTAACCATAGATGTGCCAAGTGTGAATGTGGGCAGTGTGAGTATAGACAATGGTGCTACTTTAAATTTAGGCACTCAAAATCCTACGATTGCTACTTTGAGTAGTAATGGAGTTGCAACTAATACATTAGCTATGTCTTCTGTTTCGGGTGCTTCTTTTATTACTTCTGCTATTGGTTTTAGTGGTGCAAATGGTACTATTGTTCAATTTGACGGAGGTAATTACAGTATTCCCGCAAATTTTGGTATCAATGTTAATAATTACCCTAATGTAACGATAAATGGAGGCACAAAATCATTACCTGCCACAGGTACTGTTACTACTAAAGACTTGATTATCAATGCAGGTACTTTAAATAGTGCTGCAGGTACTGCACAAATTTTAAATATTGGTGGAAATTTGAAGATAAAAGCAGGAACTACGTTTAATAATGGTTTCCATAACACTATAAACCTAAGCAATAGTTTAGATGTAAACGGTACGTTTACACTTGCAGGTGGAACTGCCTTTAATTTTATTATAGGTACTGCTTCTGTTGAGATTAAAGGTTCGGGTAATGGAAGCCCTATCAATTTTCCTGCGAATATTACGGTAGCAGGAGGGAAAACAATAGCTAATAATGCAACTAATGGGGTTATAATAGGTGCTGTTTTATCTTTGGGAGTAGGTACTATTTTCAACAACAACACTATTCTTAGCCTAACAGGATTGACAGGGTTTAACCTTGCAGGAGGTACTTTTAGAAATAATGCAGCAAATAGTGTATTAAATTATGCAAGTATTTCTGCACCTACTTCTACTTGTGTGTTTACAGGTGTGTCTAATACAGTCCATTTTAACGGAACTACTCAAAATATAGGTTTAACTGCTGCTTTTCACCACATACAATTTTCGGGGACAGGGGATAAGAATTTTAACTCTCTCTCTCGTTTTATTAAAGGTAATTGGACAAATGATGCAACAGGCACAGTAAGTAATTTAAACCTTGTAACTTTTGATGGCACAACAGCCCAAATTATTGGAGGTTCATCTGTTTCTATTTTTAATAATTTGACTATTAGCAACACTACCGCAGGTGGCGTAGATATTCCTGCTGCAACTCCAGCACCAACAGGCACAGGCACATTTACCTTAGCTGCCAATGCTTTATTGAAAGTAGGAGGGGCAAATAATTTTCCTTCGAGCTTTGCGACAAATACCTTAGATATTAGTTCTACAGTAGAGTATTATGGTGGCGTAGCCCAAACCGCATTTGCAACTACTTATGGCAATTTGAAAATAACAGGTGTAGGAACTTCTTTTGTTTTTGGTGGCACATTAAAAACTGTAATCGTAAATGGTGATGTGAGTGGTAATGGAATAATAGATTTGCAAGGGGCTACCCATATTTTGGAACTCAGAGGGCAAAATAACGTCATAGCTACACTTACAGCAGGTACAAGTGGTTCTCTTGTAAGATACAACCGACAAACAGGTACGCAACAAATAATAGGTGCAAATTATCAAAACTTAGAGTTTGCTAACCAAACTTCTATCGCCGATAAAATAATGACAGGTGCTGTAACAGTGAGTAATAATCTTATTTTGGGAAGTAGGAATAAAATCAATCAAAATAATTTAGATTTTAATATTACTCAAGCAGGGTTTGGGACAAGTACCATAGGTGCATCATCTTGGTTTTATAACTTGGCAAGTGGCACACAAGGATATTTTAATATTACTAATACTACTTCAAATTTTTCAGGTACAGTTCCCACAGGTACATTGGGTGGCGATGTTGCCCCTATTGGTTTTAGCTATACTTTTGGAACTACTGAAACTTTGAAATTTACAGTACAAGCAGAAGGAGCAAATGGCTATCCTGCCATTACAGGCTTTGGTTTACCGTTTGTAAAACCTGTATGGGAAATAAGCCAAACAGGTACAGGTACACTTAGTAGTGCAGTTTTCTCTTGGGGAAGTGCAATAAATGAAAGTAGTGCAATAGGAATTACTGCACAATTAAAAAAATATAATGCTCCTTGGAGTGCTAATTTAGGCACTTATTCGGGTAGTGGGTATAGCATAAATTTGTCTTCTCCTGCCTTCGGCATTTATGGTGTTTTTGTGCCTTTGTCGGGTACAGTATACTATAGCAGAGATAATGCTCCTACTATTGCAACAGGTGCAAATTGGAATGATATGGCAGCCAATGGAACTTGGTCAACAGATATAACAAATACACATGCAGGTGCGGGTTGTGGTTGCAAACCAAATGCAAGCACAGATATTGTGATAATTAAGGCAGCACACAAAGTAAATATTACTGCTCCAACAGGGTTAAGTTCGATAGGACTTGCAAATTTAACAGTAAATGGAGAATTAGATTTTGGAACTTTAACAACAGATTTAGGAACTATTGCCAATCTTTCTACCACAGGCAGTGGCAAAATCCGTATGACCTCAACGGTTAGCCCTATTACTCTGCCCTCTGTTACTACTGACAACTTTACCAACCAAACGGGGGCTACGATAGTATATGAAGGTACAACTTATACAATCCCCTCAATGAACTTATTTGGAATAGTAGGTAATAATGCTTACCCAAACTTGCAAATTAATGTAACTACTGGACAGATAGTTACCTTATCTGGAAATACAACAGTTAATCAAAACCTAACCATTAGCTCAGGTACTTTTAATGTAGGTGCAAATGATTTTACTGTCAGTGGCACAACTAACATTACAGGTAGTTTCATAGATAACAGTGGAACAGGCACAAATACTTTTAACAGTTTAGTAACCATTAATACAGGAGGAAGTATCAACACTACTCAAACTTCTGGTGTTTATAACTTTGGTGGTGGCATTACCAATAACCAAACTTGCCTCATCTCTACGGGTGCTATCAATTTTATTGCCAATCAAGCCTTAAACTCTGCCACAACTATTACTTTGGGTGCTAATAGTGGTATCAGTGTGGGAAATAACACAGTTACAAACAATGCTTATACATATATCAATGGCAATTTAACAGGTACAGGCACATGGCAAAATGCTGCTAACTCTACACTTTCTTATGGTGGGTTGGCTGATATAGCTTGCAATCTTAATGCTATTGCAAATTCAAATACAGTAATTTATGATGTTTTTGGTACCCAAGCAGTTAAGGCTGCTACTTATCATAATGTTTTCTTTAATGCAGGAGGTACGAGAGAATTGCAGGGAAATATTATAGTCAATAATAATTTGGCTATCAATGGCGTACTTGATGGCAAATACCAAAATATTGACCTTAAAGGAAATTGGATAAATAACGCAGGTGTTTCAGGTTATGTCAATACAGGTACAGGCACAGGGCTTGTAATCTTCAACGGTAGCACAGCCCAAACCATTAGTGGAGCTACAAATTTTAACAACCTGACTATTAACAATGGACAAGGCATAAGTTTGCTTGCAAGTACAGATGTTTCAGTTGCCAATCTATTAACTCTTACAAATGGAAAAGTCTTTATAGCTGATAACCAGTTCTCTTTAAATACTACTACGGCAGGAAATCCTAATAGCTATGTTTATATGAATCCAAGAATGGGTTATTTACAAAGCGGAGTATCAGGAAGTGTCATTTTTCCTGTAGGAGATGCATTAAACTACCAACCAATACAACTATCTGCTGCTATTATGGGTTCAAAGGTAAGTTTTGGCGGTTCTTTGTTTGCCTTGCCAAATGTAGGCAGCGTAGGTTCTTGGTATGTGAATAATGGAACTACATCATCAGATGTTACTTTTTTAAGTCCACAAGCAGGTATTTTGAATGGGCTATCAAAAATAGCTATTCGTAATGCAGGAACTTGGCTGCCACAAGCCACAACTTTTATACCTACTACTGACTACCAAACACTAAATTTCCCTTTTGCTGTTACCACCGAGTTTATTATATTAAGCACAACCAACTACTGTACCACTAACAGCACAAACTGGACAAGTACCACAGGTTGGGATAATTGTCTTGGCACACTACTTGGCACTTCTCCATCAGGCTTAACTGATGTGGAAGTTACTGTAAAAACAGGGAATACCTTAACCTTAGACGGAGGCACTATTGGCACAAATGTAAAATTTGTTGTAGAAAGTGGTGCTACACTTAAATTTGACGGTATTACGGTCGGCAATGTAAATGCTGCCATTATAGAAGTTGATAATGGGGGTATAGTAGATTTTGGCACTTTCAATACCAATACGCCTTTATTAACAGTGAAATCAATAGGTTCGGGTGGTGACCCTGACCGTTATTTGCGTTTTTCACAAGGTATAAATATACAAGGAGTTAGTTTTGTAAATGTAACAGGAGGCTTGAGCAATTTAGCAGATGATTTTATTACTGTTTTTGAAGGTAATACTTCATACAATATTCCTACTGATATTAACGGTAGCAATTTTGGGGAAGTGGAAATACAAGGAACTGTAGCCGATGCAAAAACTATTATAGCTACCACTCCAATTGCACATGGCAAATTAACTGTAAAAAATGGTGCAAAATTAATATTAAATGGTAATGCTGTTTTTGCTACGTATGGTTTCAGTTTAGAAGCAAACTCTTTTTTAGAGCTTATTAATGCAGCTAATTACGCATTTAATCTTCCTTTTGGCACTTTTGATGCCACTTCTACAGTACATTATAATTATGCAGGAGCTAATACGCAAGTCGCAGCACCACCTATAGCTCTCACTTTTGGTAATTTAATTGTAGGAGATGGCACTAATACAGGAACTTTT
>JAYTNF010000176.1:0-12163 GCA_043748455.1 Cytophagales bacterium | reverse complement strand
TAACTTTTGGAAAGTTTAACCCACAATGGAATTGTTTCCAAAAGTTGTGTTTATTTTTTACCTTACACCCTAAAGAGTGTGGTACATTTTAAGTTGTTTTCTTTTGCCGTGTTGAGTACCATAAAAATACAACACCTAATAAAATCTGCGGAATACTGAGTAATTGCCCCATATTAAAAGTCATTCCTTGTTCAAATTCTACTTGATTTTCTTTCAAATATTCGTAAAAGAAACGCAATGTAAATAATATAATTAGAAATGTACCAACAATACGACCTTCTGGCGTTTTTTCTTTGGTTCTATTATAAAGCCAATATAGGAATAAAAATAGGAAAATACAAGAAATAGATTCATATAATTGGGACGGGTGACGAGCAAAATTTTCGCCATTTTTCAAAAATATAAATCCCCAAGGCAAATCAGTTGGTTTGCCTATAATTTCAGAGTTCATGAGGTTTCCCAAACGGATAAAAGCACCTCCCAAAGCCACAGTAAGCACAATTCTATCTAAAATATATAGAAAACTTTGCCCTTCTCGTTTTTGTTGGCGAATAGAAAATGGGCTAAAATCCATTGTGTAATGTGTATAAAGCCAAATTCCTGCTAAAATACCAAATGTTGTTCCATGACTTGCTAATCCACCATGCCAAGGTTGCAGAATCTCAAGAGGATTTGCCAAATAATATTCAGGTTGATAAAATAAACAATGCCCAAGTCTTGCACCTAAAACCACAGAAATAACCATACAAAGCAACAAATAATCAAGGTCTTCTTGAGATTTGCCTTCTTGTTTCCAAATACTGTAAATAATGTGTTGCCCTGTCATAAAACCGAGTGCAAACAAAACTCCATACCAACGAATGGTAATACCCCAAAAACTAAATATTTCAGGACTCATGTCCCACATAATTGCTAATAAATTCATTTTCAGTGAGTTAAATTTTGATATTTGAATTAATTTGTCATTCTGAGCTTGCGAAGAATCTGACTTTGTGGTGTCAAAATCAATAATTCAGATTCTTCGCAAGCTCAGAATGACAAATAGATTATTTTCTTAAACTTTTTACGTGACTCATGACGGCGGTAAGTTCTTGTTCTGATAGTACTTTTTTATAAGGACTCATACCATTTTTACCATTTAGAATGATTTTTTTTACTTCCTCATCTGTCAAAGTGCTAATTGCTAAGTCTTTTGCACCGTTTAAACCTAATTTTCCGTCTTCTCCATGACAAACAATACAGTAATTATTAAAAATAGCTTTGCCATGTAAATTCATGTCATAGCTGGCTTGTGTGGGTTCTGCAATAATATTTTCTGCAATAATTTTCTTTGTTACTCGGCGAGATTTATTAACTTCTGCCAAACCATAAGCACCAAAAATAAGTGCCAATGAAAGTGCTGTTAAAGGTTTGCTATTGCGTTTGAAACCAATAACTGCCAAAGGAATGGAGGCAATAACAGCTACAAATTTTATCCATTGAAACATACTTGTCGTTTCTACACCTACAATGAGCAAATAAAGTCCTGTTGCTAAGAATGTGAAACTAATAATTATTTCTGTTATTTTTGTATATTTTTTTACTTGTTCGAGGAGTTCTTGTTTGTTATTGAGTAACAAAAAAGTTTTGACAACATATAGCAATAAAAATAGAATAACAACTAATTTGTGGACGTGTAAAATGCTTGTGTACATAATAATCTTGTATTTTTGTTTAATAATTTGGTCGCAAATAGCAAAAAACTTTGTTAAAAAGCTAAATATTTAACTGTTTTTATGCTTAAAAATGATTAACCTTAGAAATGGTGTAAAGATGTTATCTTGCGAAATGTTGCACCATTCAAAAGATGACATCTTTACACCATTTCTAAGGTTAAAAAATGTCAAATTTCCCATAAAATTACAAAAACCTATAAAACCTACAAAAAACCTATTAGCTTTGCGTTATGAAAAAAGTAGATAAGCTGGTATCAAAAGCATTTTTTGGCCCCTTTTTGCTAACATTTAGCATTGTATTATTCATTCTCTTTACAGTTTTTATGTCCAAATACTTTGAAGATTTGGTCGGAAAAGGCTTGGGCTGGGAAGTTTATGCCCGTTTGTTTTCGTATTTTGCCCTTGTGCTTACGCCACAATCGTTGCCGTTGGCTGTATTGTTGTCATCGTTAATGTCTTTTGGAAATTTAGGAGAACATTATGAAATTACAGCTTTGAAAGGTGCAGGAATTTCGTTGCCACGTTTGTTAATTCCTGTTGCAATTTATGCTTTTATAATTTCTTGTTTGGCTTTGCTGTTTAATAATTATGTTGTGCCTGTTGCCAATCTTAAAGCATTTAGTTTAATGTATGATGTGAGGCAAAAAAAGCCAACTATGGATTTGAAAGAAGGAGGTTTTTATAATGGTTTGCAAAATTATAGCATCAGAATAGAACGAAAAGATAAAGATGGAGGCAAAGGTTTGTATGGTTTAATGATTTATGACCACAGCAGCAATCGTGGCAATGTTGATGTCATTTTGTCGGATTCGGGAACAATGGAAACTATTAAAAATGATACGTATTTGGTGATAGATTTAAAACATGGTTTTCGTTTTTCAGAAAAAAGCAATGTCAATCAAAATAAACAAGAATTTGTTAGAGATGAATTTAATCGGGCAAAATTTGTTATTGATATGACAAATTTGGGCTTAAAAGAAACGCCAGAAGAATTATTTAAGCACAATAAAGTCATGAAAGATGTGCCTACACTGTCAATAGAAGCAGATTCTTTAGAATTAGAAGCCGTAAAAGTAGCTTCCCAAACCATGGATATGCTAAGACCTTATCATGATTTTCAATTTTCGGCAGAAAGACAAATTCAAACGCCAAAAATCTATGATTCTTTATTAAAATTACAAACATTGCCCAAAGATTATCTCAAATATAAAAACATTATTACACCCACAGATGCTACGGCTTTATATGACAGAGCTTTGTCAAAAGTTCGTAATTTACAATCTTTTACAGATGGAAATCATAGTAGGGTAGAAAGTACGTGGAAACAAGCAAGAGAATTTCGTTATGAAATGTGGACAAGAATTACCTTAGCAGTTTCGTGTTTTATGATGTTTCTCATTGGTGCACCACTCGGAACTATTATTAAAAAAGGTGGTTTAGGTTTGCCAACACTCATTTCTGTTGCATTTTTCTTGTTATATTATGCCATTTCTCTAACTTGTATGCGTTATGCACATGAAGGACTTATGGACGTTACCATAGCAGCTTGGACTTCAAACTTTGTTTTATTAATTTTTGGTTGTGTATTTTTATGGCAAGCTCGCAATGACTCACGTTTGTTTGATTTTGATTCTTATATTGTAGTTTTTGAGAGGTGGAAAGAGAAATTTGCTAAGAAAACTGTATAAGGAATAGCTATGAAATTGACTTTTACAATTAATTTTGTTAAATTTACTACATAATGATAATATAACTATGGCAAAAACTAAAAAAAATAACGAAACAGAGGAGGAAGTAAGCAAACAGTGGAAAGAGGCAATGCTGATAGAAACTTTTAATCTAAATAGGATAAAAGAATACCAAACTCCGTTGATGAAAGAATGGCTTGATGTACAAAATCCTATATTTGATATAGTAGAACAAGGTATTTTTGACCGAAAGTTAAAACAAGCCATTAATGATTTGGAGGGTTGGAGTGAGGAAGACCTTAAAATGAAGTTTATCACACATATTTTGGATTTGGGCTTATTGACTGACGAAAAAGGTGTTATTGGTTATTTCGATAAAATAATTTCTGCAACCGTAGAAGGTATTTTTTTGAAAGTAAAATCTGATTTTATGATGGCAAAAGGAATTTTGAATGTGCATAAACAACCATATTTTCACTTTCAGGAATATAAACCAAAACTAAATCCAACAGGAGAGCCAATGGCACAACTTCTTGAGGCTTTTCTTATTGGACAAACACAAAATAAAGTTCTAAAACCTTTGTATGGGATAGAAATTGTTGGTGAATACTGGAAATTTGTGATTTTAGAAGGCAAAGATTATTGCACTTCCCCTACTTTTGTATGCACGGAAAAAGATGATTTGCTAAAAATTATTGCTATTCTCCGCAATTTTAAACATATTTTGATGACGAGGTTAATTTTTGATTAGTCTTTTATTAAAATAAAAAACTCACAAAATATTTAAACAATGTATAAAAAAATTTATATTGCCAATAAATTATAATTTTGTAATAATTTCATAATAAATCAGAAAGCAATTTGTTGTAATTTGCAGTTTATATGGCTGACATTATGCACTAAAATAAAATGGTTTTTAGCAATAAAAGCAATAATTAAGTTTACTAACTTCATCAATCATGAACAAAACCGACTTTATTCGACTCGTATCCAATATCACAATACTTGAAAGTGAGCAACTTAGCGAAATTAAAGCTATGATGCGTTTGTATCCTTATTTTCAATCACCTTTTGTGCTAAACGCAAAAACTACGCCAACAACTGATAATATAACACGGGCAGCAGTGAGAACTTTGGATAGAAAAGTATTAAGACGTTTAATTGATGCTGATTTTAATGAGACAGATAGAAAAACTGATATTAATGATTTGCAATTAGATAGCGAGGATATTAATGTTTTTGACAAACTTGGTGAAAGTAATTCACAAAGTCATTCAGAAACTGACATAAAATCTTATGAAGAGGGTAAAAAAGATTTGCGTCAATATGATGCCTTGCCAGACTTTAATACTACCGAATCTTATACGAAAATACATGATTTTGAAAAAACTCTGTTTCAAGAAACAACAGAGTTAGAAATTAGTAATGAAATTAGTATAGCAACGGATAGGCAAACCGAAGAAGTTGAAAATAACCATGTTTATAATATAGAAAATAACACAAATATTCAAGAATGGCAAGATACAGAAAATGAAATTACAAAACCTCTAATATTTACAAATGATGATGGAAAAGAAGTTGTAGAAAATATAGAAAATCAGGTTGTAGAAAAGTCCATTGAGAAAAGTCCAAATTCGGAAAAACAAATTTCAGACAAACAAATAGAAAATTCGAATTTCTTTGATACTATTGACAGTTCAGATAATAGCTTGGAGGTTAAAGTTGAAAGTATTGCATCGCCAGAAGTAAATTTTGTTACAGAAATTAAGGTTGAAGATATTGAAGTGCCTGAAATAAAGTTTGAAGAAAATACTGAAAAAACAGAAGTTAATACAAGTAATTTCTTTGATGCTTTTGATGATAGCACCTATACAACTGCTGATGGTGCAGGAAATTTGCATACTGTTGATGATGTAGAACCAACTTTATATCACCCTCAAGAGGAAATTGATTTGGCAGAATATGCAAGTGTTTTTGATACTGAATTTGATAGCACAGGTTTTCATCAATATGGCGAAAATGATGAAGATAATGATTATATTTTTGATGTAGATTGTCATAATGAAAATGAATTTATCAATTATGATGCACTCTATTCAGATACATATTATGAAAATGAAAAAACAGAAAACAATAATATAAATGGCAATACAAATATTACAAATGAAATTACAAATGAAATTGAGGGTGGAATTTCAAATGAAGTCATAAACGAAGTTGCAAATCAAGATACAAGTCAAATTATATCAGAAAATAATTTACAAGAATCTGTAAATCAAATAGATACAGTTTTAGTAGAAGAAAATTTAGGACTAAAAACTACTGAAAATCATATACAAGAACCTGTAAATTTCTTTGATAATTTAATAGAGGATTTGCCAGAAAGTAGTAAAGTTGCTGCAAAATCTGCTATTGAGGAAGCTAAAAACCTTTTAAGAGAAGATGAGAAAGTGGGGCAAGAAGAGGAAGTTTTGGCACAAATAGAAAAAGATAACCTCAATTTATATGAACATGCTTTTGCCTTTGATGACGAATTTGACCGCAGCGAATTTCATCAGATAGAAGAACTTGACCATGAAAACGAACAAGTTTTTGACTTAAATACACATCACGAACATGAAACCGTTGATAGTAATGCTGTAGTTTTAGAAACAAATCATGTCAATTTGCATGAACATGCTTTTGCATTTGATGATGAATTTGACCGCAGTGAATTTCATAATATAGCTGAAAACGACCATTTAGAAGACATTACACTTGATGTGGTAGCACATGAAAGTGATGAGTTTTTTAATTATGATAATTTATATAATGACAGCATAGAAAAAATAAGTCATCTATCAACTGATAAGAAAGAAGACGAAATTATTGAGCCTGAAATGATTTATATAAAACCATTGGTAGCAAGCGAAACTTTAAACGAAACCGTTTTAATTGCTAATAATCAAGAAGTTAAGACAGAAAACTTTTTTGATAATTTCGCAGAAAATGATTCTATAACCGAAACTAATCATGTATATTTGCAACCGCCAATAGAAAATGCGGAAACTTTCAATAGTAAAAAGCCTATTGAAAGCATGAATGAAGAAAATTATGAAAATTATGACTCTCAAATCTCTGATGAAAAATTGGAATTTGATGACCCAGATACTTTTTTTGCCGAGGATATTCAAAAAGCAGTAAAAGAACATCATGATTTTAACATTCTTGAAAATATTGCTGAATATGACAAAATGGAAAAATTAGACGAAGCCTATCAAAAATTTGATGATAGTCGTTTTGGTACAGATATTTTTAATTACCAAAAAAACCAATGGATTACTGAACAATATCATGCTATGCCAGAAAACTCACAGAAATTATTTACTTCTGACAAGGGTTTTGTCGAGGAGTTTTGGAATTATAAGCAAAATGTAGAGCAGCAAAAAGTGTTATATGATGAAAAGAAAAAAGACCAATCAGCGCTGATTGATAAGTTTTTGAGTGAAAGCCCACAACTGAATATAGACAGACAACGCATGGAAGAAGGCAATGCTACCGACCTTTCAGAGTTTGGGACATCAAAAGACACCTCAATATTTGTTGTTTCTGAACAATTGGCGTTAATTTATGCACGTCAAGGTAAAAAAACTAAGGCAATTTCAATTTATGAGAATTTAGCTTTGAAATATCCCGAAAAAAGTAGTTACTTTGCAACTCAAATAGAAAATTTAAAAATTTAAGAAATTTAAACAATAGCAATTTAGACAATGATTACGACCTTATTAATAAGTTTAATTTTAGTTGCTTGCGTACTTTTAGTGTTAGTAGTGTTAGCACAAAACGCAAAAGGTGGTGGCTTGGCAGCAGGTGCTGCAGGTGCTGGACAAATCATGGGTGCAAAACGTGCCGTAGATTTTTTAGAAAAATTAACATGGGGTTTAGGTGTATTTATTTTTGCCTTAGCGTTGGTGGTTAATGTTATCAAACCTGATGTAAATTCAGGTATTAGTAGCCCAAATATAGAAAATGTTGGTGGTACAAGTGCTACTACGCCTGCACCAGTTGTTAATGACCCAAAAACAACACCAGCAACAACACCTGATACAGTGAAAAAATAACTAATAAAATTAAAATACTTCCCAAAAACTTTCCAAATCTTATATAGTTTGGAAAGTTTTGTTTTTATAGGCTATTGCATAATTGTAATTATTTTGATAGTAAAATTGTAAAAACAAAACATAAATCTATATGTTTGTTGTACAATAAAAGCAAATAAAAATGGCACTCAAAATAAACGATAAAGCCCCCGATTTTTCTCTGCCTTCATCTGAAGGTGGCGTGTTTACTTTATCCAAGAATATGGCAAACAAACCATGTGTTTTGTATTTTTATCCCCAAAATTTCACCAAAACTTGTACGGCAGAGGCTTGTGAATTTCGCAACCATTTTGAGGAATTTCGTAACTTAGGAGTAAGTGTTGTTGGAGTTAGTCAAGATTCGGTAGAATCACACTTAAAATTTAAAAAAGCATATAATTTGCCCTTTGAACTTCTTGCAGATGAAAAAGGTGAGATATTAGCAAAATATGATTCTAATATTTTTGCTATTGGTGGTTTATTAGGTTTGAGTAAAAGAGTTACTTATTTATTAGACGCTAAACATCAAATTTTAGCAGTTTATGAAGGCATGTTTGAGGCAAAAGAACACGTAATGAGTATGCTTAATTCTTTGAAAAAAAGTGATAAATAGTTCTAATTTTTGGTAACATAGACTTTAGTCTATGATTATTTATTATTAAGCACTTATCAAAGCACAGACTAAAGTCTATACTACAATTAATTTTATATTGGTGCTTAATAATGATTCTTTATACCCAAATTCACTTGCCTAAGGCAAATGTCCTAAATAATTACCATGTTTTAAAACCCATGACTGAAAAAATCCTTATTATCGACTTTGGTTCTCAATATACACAACTTATTGCTCGGCGAGTTCGAGAATTAAATGTATATTCTGAAATTCAACCTTATCAAAACGACATAAAAATAGATAGCACAGTAAAAGGTGTAATTCTTTCTGGAAGTCCACATTCTGTACGTCAAACTGATGCACCAAGCATTGATATTCAAGCAATTACATCAAAAGTTCCATTATTAGGTGTTTGTTATGGGTCGCAATTATTGGCACAAAAAACAGGTGGCGAAGTTTTGGCTTCTAAAATTAGAGAATATGGAAGGGCAAATTTATCTTTCATAGACACAAAAAGTGCTTTATTGGCAGGAATTTCAATAAATTCTCAAGTTTGGATGTCGCATGGAGATACAATTACACAAATTTCAGATGACTACCAAATTATTGCAAGCACAGACAGCGTAAAAGTTGCAGCTTTTCAAGACAAAAAACTCCCTGTTTATGGCATACAATTTCACCCAGAAGTTACGCATAGCACAGAAGGCAAAAAATTATTAGAAAATTTTATTGTTGGCATTTGTGGCTGCAAACAAAGTTGGACACCTGCAGCTTTTGTGGAATCAACGATTGCAAATTTAAAACAAAAATTAGGCAATGATAAAGTAGTTTTAGGCTTATCAGGAGGGGTAGATTCTTCAGTTGCGGCAGTTTTATTGCACAAAGCCATTGGCAAAAATTTATATTGTATTTTTGTGGATAATGGTTTGTTGCGAAAAGATGAGTTTGAGCAAGTTTTGGATTCTTACAAACATTTAGGTTTAAATGTAAAAGGTGTTAATGCAAAAAATGAATTTTATGCAGCTTTGGCAAATATTTCTGACCCTGAAAAAAAACGCAAAGCAATAGGCAGAGTTTTTATAGAGGTTTTTGAGGCTGAATCTCAGCAAATAGCAGATGTAAAATGGTTGGGACAAGGCACAATTTATCCCGATGTTATTGAGTCTGTTTCTGTTGGTGGACATTCTGTTACCATAAAATCTCATCACAATGTTGGTGGTTTGCCTGAAACGATGAAACTAAAAATCGTTGAGCCTTTGAATACTTTGTTTAAAGATGAAGTTCGTCTGGTTGGCAAAGCCTTAGAAGTTCCAGATTTGATTCTCAAACGCCACCCTTTCCCAGGTCCAGGTTTGGCAATTCGAATTTTGGGAGATGTTACAGCCGAAAAAGTAGCTATTTTGCAACAAGTTGATGATATTTTTATTAGCAATTTGAAAAAAGATAATCTTTATGATAGTGTTTGGCAGGCAGGTGCAATTTTTCTACCTGTGCAATCTGTTGGTGTGATGGGAGACGAAAGAACTTACGAAAATGTTGTTTGTTTGCGTGCAGTGAGTAGTGTGGACGGCATGACAGCTGATTGGTGTCATTTACCTTATGAATTTTTGGCAAAAATTTCTAACGAAATTATTAATAAAGTTAAAGGTGTTAATAGGGTTGTTTATGATATTAGTTCAAAACCACCTGCAACTATTGAATGGGAATAAATTATGCAGCCGCATTTATGTGGCTGCAACTTTGTTAGTCTAAGCTATATTTTCAATTATAAAATAGTTTTATATATTTTATCTTTAAATTTTCGGTTATTTGAAAAATAATCAAACTTGTTTTAACATTTTTTTGCAAAATCCTATTCATTTTTTTAGTTTTGTCGAATGATACAAAAGCCCTACATGGTTGGAATCACAGGTGGCAGTGGTTCTGGCAAAACGTATTTTTTGCACAAACTCATAGAAAATTTTGCACCCACAGAAATTTGTTTAATTTCGCAAGATAACTATTACCGTCCAAGAAACGAGCAAAGACTCGATGACAATGGCATACATAACTTTGATTTGCCAGATGCCATTGATTTTGCACAATTTATTAAAGATATTGAGGCTTTACATAACGGAAAAACTATTTATCGAGAAGAATATACTTTTAACAATCCCAACAAAATTCCTAAGACTTTAGAATTTCACCCACTTCCTATTATTATTGTCGAAGGTCTTTTTGCTCTTTACTTTTCTGATATTGTTTCACATCTTGACCTGAAAATTTTTGTAGAGGCACAATCACACATGAAAATTAAACGCAGAATTCTTAGAGATAATATAGAACGAGGTTATGATTTGCATGACGTGCTATATAGATATGAGCATCATGTGATGCCAACATACAAAAAGTTTATAGAACCAAGTAAAGATGAGGCAGATTTTGTAGTTCCAAACAATAAAGGAGGCATGGAAACAGCTTTGGAAGTGTTGCAAACTTTTCTAAAAACTAAGATAGTAAAATAATTTTTTTCAAAAATCATTAATAAATGTAATCTTTTGAATGGTGCAATATTTCGCAAGATTACATCTATTAATGATTTTTGAAAAACCAACTATATTATCAGCATCATGTCAAATTTCTAAAATTTTTGCCACAAAATTTTTGCTGTTGAGCCTTTATTTGTTTTTGCTTTACCTTCAAAAATGTTTTTTTCAGCTTGAAAAGTCAATTCATAATCAATAATATATGTTTCACCAATGTATTTATCTGTGTTCAGTAATTTGAAGCGTAGTAAATTATTTTGATAACTGATATTTTGAAATTCGTATTTGTGCGTTGCACAAGCAATTATTAGTTGTTTACCTACAACTTTTAGGCTGTAAATATCTGATGAGGTTTTTGAATTATCCCAAGTCTCTTGCCATTTGCCTATAATTACTTGCGTTTTATTATCAGCTTTGCTGGTATCATTATCTGAACTACTATCTCCAACTTTTGAAGTTTTGCAAGAACCTAATATGTTGATAACGAGTATAGTAATAAAATAAAATAAATATTTTTTCATTTTCTATGATTTGAATTTGCAATGTTCTAAAATTTTGATGTTAATATCTTATTGACATAACACCAATAAGTAGAAGTAGTTACATTTAAAAACTTTATTTATATTTAAGGCTAAGACACTTTAAATATAGGTTTTCAGCATCAAAACTCATAAAACATCATAAATTAGCTATAATTTTAAATAAACTAATTTTTGTAATTCTGAGTTAAGTGTGCGACAATTCTTAAAAATCTAACCTTATTAAGTCAAAAATCAATATTTCAGATTCTTGAAAATTGCCGCATACTTAGCTCAGAATGACGAAAAACTTTTGATGCGGAAAATCTATTTGTAACATTACTAAGTTTTGTATTGTTAGTTTATTTATTTTCATTATCTAAACTTTTTAATCCAAAATCCTAAATTTAATTGTATTTTCAATTTCTTTCAAACTAAATAAATTACGATAAAATCATAATAAAACTACTAATTTTACATTTCTGTTGTTCTTTTTATTGGTGCATAATAGTTACTTGCGTCAAAACATTCAGCAGCAGTTCCTATAAATTTCTCAATTAAGGCTTTTTTTACGTCATCATGAGCTTGAAAAACAGTAAACCAAATAGAGAAAAAGCCTCTCGATAAAGCCAAGTCTATAATTGTATCTGCATTTGTTGTTTCTTTGGTAAATTTATCTAAATATTTTTCCGCTAACTCCCAAGCTTCATATCTTAATTCCCATCTGTTATCTTTTGGTTTATAATCTGGATGTTTGGGATTTTTGTCTAATCCTACTAAATCTATTAACTTTTTTACTTTACTATACTCAACTGAAGTTATAGAAATTTTGGGATTAATAATTACTAAACCTCCTTCTAAATATTGGATACAATAGAATGTATTATGAATATGTGGCAAATATCTTTCACTCAAAATTACATCTGTCTTTCCTTTATTATCACTGCCATTACATCTTTTACAAGCCAATAGAAAGTTCGACCATT
>JAYTNF010000175.1:0-11916 GCA_043748455.1 Cytophagales bacterium | reverse complement strand
TTATGATGACCTTGCAGTTGAAGGCAACCCCCGCCAAGGGTGCGGTACAATTCACTACGCAACTTACATTATTTAAAACTACAAAATTTTTTATTTTTTTACAGTTACAGTTTTACTGATTCTTGAGGATACGCAAAACCAACCTAATGCTTGTATTTTTGATTGTGGATTTATATTAATAATGTTTGTGCTTACATTTGAGGGTGGATTTGCAAACAAACCGCCATTTTGTTGTTGCACTTGCACTCTATTCAGATAATCAAAAGTTTCTTCGGTTAAAGAAATTATATCAATTTGAATTTTGTCTCCAACTTTATATGGAACATCTGCACGTGTTGTTGCACTGCGAATTGGGAATATAAACGAAGTCCCGTCTGTACTGCCTCCTTTGCTAAAAGATGCGTCATAAGCCAAATTTAGTTCTTGGGGTTTCATAAATAGCGTATCATTGCGATAAGTTTTGATGCGGTAACAATCTCCCACGCCAATATTATCACGAGCAAAAATAGGGTTGCCTAGCGAATCTATATATTTGCCAAAAAACTTACTAAATCTATTAGGATTTTTTGAGTAAATTCGGGCATAATAACCTTCTTTTGCATTTGACCTTTCTTTACCTTCTGCTAAAAATTCATAACCTAATGAATCAAAAATAGCAGTTCTTTTAACTTGTGAGGTGGCACTAAAAGTTTCAGCATTATTGCTAACCATGAGTGTAAATGATGTACCAATTTCTCCTAAATTTTGTGTTGGGGTTTTAGGTTTCCATGTGTAGTTGCCATCTCTTTTTTCGTCTGTAAATATAAAAATCTCTTTATTTGAGTTCGTAATTTGAACAGTAGCACCTAAAACGGCAGGTTGTGGTTGTGAATTATCTAAAAAACCAATAGTTTGGGTCAGACGAATGGTTTGAGGCAAAGGTTCATTTGTTAAAAAAGCATCGACAATAAATGTTGGTTTTGAGGAATTTATGCTTGGGTTTACAACATCCTCGCAAGAACTAAGTAAACATAAGACCATAAGCATTAAAGATAAATGATAATTTTTCATAAAAAGCAAGTTGTAAATAGATTTTAAGTAAGATTTTAAGTATTTTTTCACAAATTTATAAATAAACATTCATTTTCTCTAAAATGTTTATATTTTTGTTGTTAGTTTTATGCAGCAGACACTTTTTATATTATTTCTATTATTAGCAACTTGTACCAATAGTTTTGCACAACGCAAAGCAAAAATAGATAGTTTGATACAGGCATCGCTGGTAGCTAAGGACACAACGAGGATAAAAATCTTGGTTGAGTTGTGTTGGGCGTATAGAAACTCCAGCATTGACACTGCCATTTTATATGGAAAAACCGCCATTGAACAATCTCTTGCTATTAATTATAAACTAAGTCAGCCAAAAAACTATACCTACTTGGGCGTATTATACCGCAATCAAGGAGATTATACCAAAGCCTTAAAAAATTATTTCTTAGCTGCCAGAATATCAGAAGAAATTAAAAATTATGAGCAGTTAGGCTATGCTTTGCAAAGCATTGGCGATGTAAATAATAGGCAAGGAGATTATGAAGAAGCTATTAAATATACACAACAAGGGCTGGCACAATTTGAAGCAATCAAAGATCATCGAGGTATTGGTTATTGCGAATATACATTAGGAAATATTTATTATAATAAAAAAGATTATACAAAGGCTTTAGAATATCATTATAAAGCTTTGGCACTTCGCAGGCAAATCAAAGATAAAGGAAATGTTGCAAGTTCTTTGGGAATTATATCTACAATTCTTTATAAACAACAACGTATTACAGAATCTTTACAAGTTGCAATAGAAGCAGAAGTATTATTTAAAGAAACTAATGATTTGCGTGGGCTTGCTAACATGCTCAATCAAGTGTCAAGAATAGAATTTGACAAAAAAGCATACGATATTTCAATAGATAAAGCAAAAGAGGCATTAGTATTCTTGAAAAAAAGTGGAAGCATGGAGTACAGGAAAGACTCCTACTTTATTATCTTTCAGGCTTACCAAGCAAAAAAAGATTTAAAAGCTGCCTTTGATAATCAAAAGCTATATTTATTATACGAAGACAGTTTACTTAGCCAAGAAAGAACCCGCCAAACTCTTAATATAGAGTCTGCGTATTATCAAGAAAAGCAAGATTTACGTTTGGCTGCCCTAAAAAATGAAAGTGAAAGTCGTACTGTTATGATTTATGCGGCAGCAATTATTACTGTTATTATTCTAATTTTAGTGATATTATTTATCAGAGCTACTAATAAACGGAAAAAAACGACAATCCTTTTAAAAGAACAAGCCGAAGAGATATTGAATACTACCGAAGAACTTGCAGTAACTCTGGAAGACATCAATGGTAAAAATACAAAAATTAATGATAGTATTGGTTATGCTTTACGCATTCAGACTGCAATATTATTATCTGAAAAAGATTTACAAAAGTCTGTTGCTAAAAGTTTTATATTATTCAAACCTCGTGATATTGTAAGTGGTGATTTTTATTGGTTTGCCGAAAAACCTAACGTAAATACAAGTTTGAATAGCAAAAAGATTATTTTAGTTGTGGCAGACTGTACGGGTCATGGAGTTCCTGGTGCTTTTATGTCAATGATTGGTGATTCTTTATTAAAACAAATTGTGCACGACAAAGAAATTCATGAACCACATAAAATTCTTGACCTTTTGGATATTGGTGTGCGAAATGCTTTGCACCAAGACCAAACTTCACAAAATGATGGTATGGATATTTCTATTGTTTCATTACATTATCAGCATGAGCAAGTAACTAAACTGCAATTTTCTGGGGCAATGAATCCTGCGTATCTGGTAGAACACAGACCTAATGAAACTATTTTTCACACCCTAAAAGCTGACAAAAAACCAATAGGTGGTAACACTAATTTATATAAACGTAAAAAAGCTAAAGCAGATTTATATTTATTTACAAACCAAAATATTATTATAAATCAAGAAGTCATTGCACAAACATTAAACGAAACAAAACAAAATATAGAAAATAATGTTGAAAATTCTCATGATTTAGTAATTCAAAGTCCATTTACCTTATATATGTGTTCTGATGGTTTTCAAGACCAATTTGGAGGCATAGAAGATAGAAAATTTATGACAAGTCATTTCAAAACTTTATTAAATGAAATTAGCTTATTGCCAATACAAGAGCAGAAAAATAAACTAGATACCGTTTTTGAGATTTGGAAACAAGATACCAAACAAACAGATGATATTACAATAATTGGTATGAAAATTTAGTAACTTTTCTAATTTTAAACAAATTTTTAAAATTATGCATTCATTTTTGACAAAAATTATTACAAAAACGATATTAAAACCTCAAAATAATGATGCTAATAAAAAATATTCTAACTATCAATTAGCAAAAGGTTATCGTGAGTTTAAGATTTCACTAAAACGTGCTATAAAAGATTTTTTCTTAATTATGGCAGGTATCTTTTCTGCATCTTTTGGCTTCAAAGGTTTTTTAATGACAAACCATTTTATTGATGGTGGTGCAACAGGAATTTCTTTACTCATTTCAGCTTTGACTGAAATACCATTGTACATATTGCTGATTGCAGTAAATATTCCGTTTATTATACTTGGTTATATTATAATTAATAAACAATTTGCTATCAAAACTGCCTTAGCCATTACTGGGCTTGCTTTATGTGTTGCAACAGTTGAATTTCCAAATGTTACAGACGATAACTTGCTTGTAGCTGTTTTTGGGGGCTTTTTTCTTGGAGCAGGCATTGGACTTTCTGTACGAGGAGGTGCAGTAATTGATGGAACAGAAGTCCTCGCCATTTTTTTGAGCCGCAAACTTGGGACAACTATGGGAGATATTATTATTATAATTAATGTAGTAATTTTTTCAATGTCTGCCTATTTTTTATCAGTTGAAATAGCTCTTTATTCTATGGTTACTTATTTATCAGCTTCAAAAACATTGGATTTTATTATAGAAGGGCTTGAAGAATATATTGGTGTTACAATTATTTCTTTACATAGTGAAGCTATTCGGCAGATGATTATAAAAAAAATGGGGCGTGGTCTAACTATTTACAATGGCAAACGAGGTTATGGTAAACAAGGAGAAATAATAAATACTGATATTATTTATACCGTTATCACAAGACTTGAACTTAGTAAACTTAACACAGAAATTGAAAAAATAGATTCAGACGCATTTGTAGTCATGAATAGCGTAAAAGATACCAAGGGTGGTATGATAAAAAAAAGACCTTTGCAACACTAATTTAAACCTAAATTTAAACCATAACTTTATATGAAAATTAAATATATCACATCTCTAAGCATTATATTTTGTCTTAGTTTGCTATTTTGGACTTGTACCCACACAAAAGAAAATACGCCACAACCAACACAACCTATAATTGTAGCACCTTCTGACCTTGCATATAGTTCAAAAGTTATTGAAATTATTGTGGGACAAACTGCAAAATCTGTAAAACCAACACTAAAAGGAGACGCACCTTTTACATTTTCATTGACTTCAAACCCAACAGCAAATGATTTGAGTATAGATAATGAAGGAATTATTAGTGTGGCGAATAATTTACCTGAAAATACCTATAAAGTTAGTGTTACAGTAAAAAATGCAGGCGGAAGTAATACTTTTGCAGAAATTATAACAGTGATTGTAAAATCTGCAACACCTATTGTAACAGCACCAGCAAATCTAAAATATACACCCAATACACTGACACTTACACAGAATACAAGTGCTAATTCTGTTGTGCCAACAATTACAGGCACAACGCCAATTACATACACAATAACCACAAATCCAAGCACAAATGGCATTACCATTCATGCAGCAACAGGTGTAATTTCAGCAGCTTCCACACTTGCAACAGGTACATATACAGTTAATGTTGCGACTACAAATGCTACAATAACTCCCGTAATCTTTAATAATGCTTACACAATAACGGTAACTGCAACAAATATTCCTATAAAAACTACTTTTGAAGGAGATATAAGAGCTATTCTTACAAACAATGGCTGTATTAGTTGTCATAGTGATTTGTCTAATTACAACACTTCAAAAGATAGGGTAAATCTGATTTTGAATAGAATCCAACGACAATCTAACCAAGCTGGTTTTATGCCACAAGGAGGCATGAAGATGCAAGATGCACAGATAACTTCTATCAAAAAATGGTTATCTGACGGACTTTTAGAGAAATAAACAACATAAAATATTTATAGTAATAAAATGTATAATAACCTTCAATGAGGTTATCATACATTTATAAAGTATTATCTCAAATTTTCTAATTCTTCCTGTACAGCATCTTTAAAATAATGATGATTTGCATGTTGAAAAGATATTGCAGCTAAGTCATTATTTTTAACTTCTTTTCCTAATAAACCTAACTCAAAATTATATTTAGCCAAGGTTATTTCGTCAATAGAATCTATACTCACTAAATTTTGCATAATTTTGATAGCATCTTGAGGTCTTTTTAACCTATCTAAAGCTAAGGCTTTCATAAACAATATATCATGCTCTTGGCTATTGATTTGTAGTACATTATCTGCAAATTTTATTGTGGCAGCATAATCTTTTTGCTCAAATTCAGCTTCTATCAAATCTTTTAGCAATTTCATTTTATATTTTTCGTTGCTAAGTTGGGTAATAGAACTTTGTAACTGCTTAATAAAAACTGATTTATCTGTTTCATAATCAGCTAATTTTCCTTTTAATAAATGTGCAGGTTTATAATCAGGTTGAATACTAAAAATGTGTTCAACAACTTGATTTGCTCTGTCAATATCATATACTTTATAATGTGCAAAAGCAATATTATACAAATCATCTAAATTTTCTTTGTGAACATCAGCCAATTTTGTTGCATACATTTTTAGTGTTTCATTTTCAATATGCAACTGATTTGCAGCATTAATATAAGTTCTAGCCTCAACAGATTTGCCATGATTTGTTAATAAAGTAATAATACGTAATAGAATATCTAATTTTTTTGCAGGTTCTTTTTCTACTAATAAGGCTTTGTTATAAGTTTTTAATGAGTTATCCACTTGATTATCAAGTTGATAACTATATGCCAACATCGTATAACTCTCCGTATTTGTAGCATTTAATACAATACTTGCTTCAAAACATTTTATGGCTTGTTGATAGTCTTTGAGATTCATTAAGCATTTAGCTTTTTCATACACAAAAGCATAATCTTTTGGAGATTTGGCAATAGCTATATTAAAAAATGGCAACGCCTCTTGATATTGTCTATCTTTTACTAAATTTGCAGCCTTAACATAGGCGTTGATACCCTCTGCATGGTCTTGTGCATATATATTATGAAAAAATAATATACATAACAAAAAATAAATATTAATTGAGATTTTCATAGGTCGTTTTGCAAAGCAATGTTTCAATACTTTACAAATATTTTAACGTAAATTTTTGGCTAATGTATAGCTATTCTGAAAAAATCATAAAAATTAATATGATTCTAAGCTAAATAATTAGAGATTATATTTATTTTTCTTTGAACTATGACCAATATAATATTTGGCATAAATTTATTTGGAAATTATGCCCAATTTGTATAAATTGCTGTAAAATAACATTGCATAAAAATAAACCTAAAATGGCACAAAATAGACCTAAAAATATAGCACCAGAGCCAACACCAAAACGAAGTTTTCGTATTTTTAGTTGGTTTAATAAACAAAGTGCAGACCCTTCTATGCGAATACTACCTTACTTTTTATATGTAGCTCTTTTTGGTATTATCTATATAGCAAATACACACTATTCAGAACGTAACATACGCAAAATCAATAAGTTAAAATCAGAAGTAGATGAATTACGTTTAGACTACACCACGTTAAAATCTGAATATATGTTGGCAGGTAAACGTACAGAAGTCGCAAAACGTGCTGCAAAATTTGGTATTGAAGAAAGCAATAAACCTGCTTATAAAATCACACCTAAAAAGGGACTTTTATTTGGGCAAATAAAAAAATAGCTATGAAATTTGAAAATAACAGATTAATTATCAAATTTTATAACATTTAAAAACATATATTATTTAAACAAAATTACTCAATAATATAATATAAAATCATTATGACTATTCAAGACTTCCGAAACCTTTTAGGCGAAAATCAAACTGCTGCTATCTATGTTGGCATTTGTTTTCTATTTCTTATTTTACTTATTTATCTTTTTTTGAGGGCTATTTTTTCACAAGATACTGCCGATTATATTGATAAAACCTATCGCAAAGATGTAGATTTACAAAAGAAAATCAATATTCCTGATATTATTAGTGATGAAGACCTTAGTAATTATGTGGAAAAACTGCAATTATTTTCAACCGAAGGAACTATTATTGCCAAAAAGTTAGAGCAACAAGTAAGTGAAAAAGGCGAAGAACTAACAGCAATGAAAAAATACATAGAACAACTGCAAAGCCAAGAAGAAACCTTAAAAAACACACTTCAAGAAGCAGGAGTTGAGCCTGTTCCCTTACTTAATGCAGTGCGTTATGCGGAAATGCAACGAAAAGCAAATAGAAAAGCAAGCATAATGTTGTGGTCAGGACTATTTTTAGGAATTTTATTAGGGGTTGTAGCTTTGGGAGCTTATGTGCAGTTTATTCTAAAAGTTTCTATTCTAAAACAGTGGTGGTAAAACTTATAGTCTAATTTAGAATTTAAGATGTCATCTTTTTTTTAAGATGACATCTTTTTTTTGATAACCTTTTTCTTGACAAAAATCAACAACTTTAACCAAATAACTTAGATACTTTTGCACCAGATATTTACTAACTTAAAATCTACTGAAAAATGAACTCTAATTTAATTAATTTCAATTTTTTGAAATTGTTTCTGTTTTCCCTATTTATTTTTGTGTCTAATGTATCAATTTTTGCACAAGGCACAACGCAAATTGTAAGAGGGAAAATCACTGATGCAGCCTCAAAATCCGAAGTGATTGGTGCAACAGTGCAAGTACTAAATATGCCCACACAAATTGCAACTGTAACAGATGTTGAAGGCAGATTTCGATTAGCAGGAGTTCCAATTGGTCGTATTACCTTGAAAATCACATACATAGGCTACGAAGATATTATGTTGAAAGATTTAATTGTGAATGCAGGTAAAGAAGTTGTCTTAGATTTATCGATGACAGAAAGCTTGGCAAGCCTTACCGAAGTTGAAGTTACCTACAAACGTACAGAAGATGCAACGGTTACAAATAATGATTTGGCAACTTTAAGTGCAAGACCTTTTAATCCCTCTGAAACATTGAAATATGCGGGCAGTCTTGGCGACCCAAGCCGCATGGCAGCAAACTTTGCGGGTGTAAGTGGTGCAAATGACAGCAGAAATGATATTGTAGTGCGTGGAAATTCGCCAGCCTCATTACTTTGGCGACTTGATGGCGTAAATATTCCAAATCCAAACCATTTTGGAAGTTTAGGAACTTCGGGAGGTCCAGTTTCCATGTTGAATAACAATTTATTAGCAAAATCAGACTTTATGACAAGTGCCTTTCCTGCCGAATATGGCAACGCATTAGGCTCTGTATTTGATATAAAATTGCGAAAAGGGAATGATGAAAAAACGGAATTTTTAGGGCAAGTTGCTTTTAATGGCGTAGAACTTGGTGCAGAAGGTGCTTTTTCTAAAAAATCTAAGGCTTCTTATTTAGTAAATTATCGTTATTCTTTGTTTAGTTTGATGCAATCCGCAGGTTTTAAAATTGCTGGAACTCCTGAATATCAAGACTTTACCGCAAAAGTTGATATACCTGTTGGTAAAAAAGGTAATTTTTCAGCGTGGACAATTTACGGAAAAAGCAAAATACTTTTATTGGCAAAAGATGTAGTTGCAAATGGTGGAACTTATGGAGATACAGACAACAATAACAGACCAAATTTTGAAAGTTTTGTTGGTGCTTTTTCTTATGAACACAAATTTAATAGCAAAACATACGCAAAACTTACATTATCGGGTTCTCGAACTTATCAGCAATTTTTTTCGGATACTGTGATTTATAAAAATGGAGATTTGAAACAAGTTGAAAGTGAAATTCCATCTTCGGAGGCAAGATTTATAAATTCAAAACAATCTATAAATTTGTCTATAAATCATAAATTTAATGCAAAACACAAAGTAATTATAGGTAGTATTTTTGATTTTAATAGTTTTGATTTACAAGCAAAAAATTTGTTTCCTAAAGCCAAAATATTGCGAAATAGTGCAGAAAACACAACTTTATTGCAGGTTTATACCCAATGGAAGTATAGAATTACACAAAATTTAACTTTAAATTCGGGCATAAATGCTATGTTTTATGGTTTGAGCAATACAAGTTCAGTAGAGCCAAGAGTTGGTTTAAATTATGCAAAAGGCAAAGGCTCGGTGAGTGTTGCTTACGGATTGCATAGTAATTTGCAACCAATTTTAGTCTATTTTTACCAAACTCAAAATGCAGATGGTTCCTATTCACAGACTAATCGGAATTTAGGATTTACAAAAAGTCATCATTTTGTAGTCGGTTATGAGAGATTTTTATCTGAAAATTTGCGTTTAAAGCTCGAAACTTACTACCAATCTATTTTTGACGCACCAATTCAATCATATCCAAGTGATTATTCTATTTTAACAGAAGGAGCAAATTTTGCACCCATTAATACAGGTAATTTGATTAATAAAGGTACAGGAACAAATTATGGTGTGGAAATGACATTGGAAAAAACTTTTTCAAAACAATACTTTTTCCTATTCACAACGTCTATATTTAGTTCAAAATACAAAGGAAGTGATAATATAGAAAGAAATACACCTTTTAATGGTGGTTATGTGGTGAATTTGTTGGCAGGAAAAGATTTTAAAGTTGGCAAACAAAATAATGTTTTCACAATTAGTTGGAAAGTTACCACAGCAGGTGGAAATTACAACACGCCGATTGACATTGTGGCTTCAAAACAGCAAGGTGGTGCAGTTTATGACCGAAAAAATGCGTTTTCTTTGCAAAATCCTGCGTATTTTAGAACTGATTTGAAGTTTAGTTTCAAAATCAATCGCAAAAAACTAACCCATGAAATAGCTATTGATTTGCAAAACTTTACGGGCAATCAAAACTTATTTCAACAAGGTTATAATGTCCGTACTAATGAAATTACCAATACTTATCAACAAGGATTTTTGCCAATTCCGTTTTATAGGCTGACATTTTAATTACTGTTATTTTAAATTAGTTGTGCAATCTTCACAACTAATTTAAAATAATTATTAAATTATACATATTGCAATTTAGACCAATTTATTTCTCCCGAATGTAAATCAATTTCATTCCAATTATTAACATCAAACCAAAAACATACAGCCCCACAAGGTTGTAGATTTATATAATCTTTTTTCTTGTTTAATGATTCAATTAAAAAACTAATAGTAGGGTTATGATTTACAATAATAACACTATTTGAATCAGGTGGCAATGCTGCAATAGCTTCAAATAAATCACGAATTGGTGCTTCATATAAATTTTTATTGCTATTGATATTATCTATTTGATAATCAAGTTGTTCTGCCAAAATTTTTGCAGTTGTGTATGCACGTGCAGCCGAACTTGTAAGAATAAAATCTGGTTTAAAACTCCTTTTCTGCAATTCTTGTGCTAATTGTATTACTTTTTGTATGCCATAGGTCGTCAAATTACGGTCATAATCTTTCATGCTGCCTTCTGCATCTTGTGCCTCTGAATGGCGAATTAAAACTAAAGTTTTCATAAGGTTTTAATCTAAAATAATAGTTTTGTTACCACTCACAAATACACAATCATTAAAAACCAAGTTTAAGGCATGAGCCAAGACTAATTTTTCTACATCTCTGCCCGATTGTGCCATATCTAATGCGGTTTGACTATGGTCAACGTGCATGGTAGATTGTTTGATAATAGGACCATCATCTAGATCATTATTGACAAAATGTGCTGTTGCACCCACAATTTTTACGCCTCGATGATAGGCTTGTTTGTAAGGATTTGCACCTATAAAGGCAGGTAAAAATGAGTGGTGAATATTGATAATTTTATTATTATAAGAAGCCACAAAATCTGGTGTAAGAATACGCATAAATTTTGCAAGTACCAGATAATCAGGTATATAGCCATCTATAATTTGTTTAATTTCATGCTCATGTTCCTCACGAGTTTTGTTTTCATGAGTGATAAAATGAAAAGGCAAACCAAAATTTTCACTAATAGGTTGCAAAGTTTTGTAATTACCAATAACTGCTAAAACAGTTGCATTCATTTCTTTAAAATGGTTTCTTAGCAATAATTCTCCCAAACAATGATATTCTTTTGTAACTAAAATTACAATTCTTTTTTTTACTTTCAATGATAAATTTATTACTGCTTCTGTCGGTAATGCAGCTTTGAGCTGCTTTAAAACAGATTCTTCGTATAATTCGCCCGAAAATTCTGTTCGCATAAAGAAATGATTATTTTCTTTTTCTACAAATTCAGAGTTTCTAATGATATTGAGTTGATTGTTAAATAATATATTTGTGATTCGATATACCAAACCAATTTGGTCGGGACAATCAATGAGTAATGAAAAAGTACCGTTTTGCATGAGTTTTGTTTACAATTTTTGTCTTAGGGCAAATATATGACTTTTTGAGAGTTAATAAATTTTATGGCTTTAAATTCACCTTTAAAAGCCACAAAATTGCATTTATCTAAAACTATATTCTATCTTGTAGACCACACAAGGTTTGGGATAAAAAAATCGGAAAACGTACAGCCAAGATATTATGCGTTTAATTTTCGTTTTTCAATTTATTTCTCAAAATTTTAGGCTGCGATT
>JAYTNF010000174.1:0-3724 GCA_043748455.1 Cytophagales bacterium | reverse complement strand
TGGCAAGGCTTGGGGCGTAAAATTCACAAAAGATAGCAAACAAGATGGCGGAGGTAACACAATAATTACAGAATTGGTATTGAATAGGTCGGGAATTATTGTAGAAACTTACAAACCTGATTTAGCAAATCACCCCGCATATTTTACAGGAGAAGGTGTAAGAGTGTTGTTTTTTGACGGAAAGGTATTTTACTATAATTGGAAAAGTGCTGCTGCCGAAATCAAATATATTTTAGTTCCTAACGGTGGCACAGTTTCAGGCACACACGATGAATGGAAATCAAAAATAGAAGCTAATCAAAGTACGGTTTTAGCAGACCAAAAAAATGCAAGAGAAGCCATTGTTTCACAAAAACAAGCAGCCGAAAATGCTGAAAAATTAGCAAACTCTATAAAAGGAAGAACTGTAAAAAAATTAACTGTAAAGTGGATTACTCCCCCAACTTCATTAGGACATTTGTCAAAAGTAAAGTATGGTATTGAAGCCGAATTAGCAGATGGTAAAACATTGAAAACAAGCAATTTAGGTGGTAAACTTCCTTGGGACGACTTCAATATTAATGTAGAAGGTGCAGAATTTGGCGAGGAGGAAGTAACAGTTTGGTTAGATTCAGATAAAATTCCAAATGACAAAATTTTAATTACCGCAACTGCAAAACACGATGCAAATATTAAAGCAACTGCAAATTTAGATTTGCCATATTCACAAGCTATCAAATTGAATTATAGTGGTGGCGAAGGTGGTCGTGTAAATCTCTATGTATCAGCAGGTTACAGAGGTGGTGATGCCAAAAACTTGATAATTAACGCAACAAGTGGAAAAACATTAAGCGGAAAAAATATTATCAAAGTAGAAATTCAAGACGGAGGCACAGGCGAAGTTTTAAATAAATTAAAAATTGCAGCAGGTACAGCTTTAAGTATTAATGTTTCTGGTGGTGAAGGTAGCTATGGTAGTGATGACAGAAAAGCTGGAAATGGCGGAAATGGTGGGAATGTTACACTAAATCAAGACCCTTCGGTAAGTGGTTTGGCTATTTCGGTAGTAAACAATGGCGGAACAAATGGAAAAAATAAAGACAGACCTTCTTTAAATGGTACGATTGGCAATAATGGTCGTTATCAAGTAAACAAACAAGCAGTAAGTCTTGATTGGTAAATTTAATTACGAATTACGAAAAAAATAAAAAAGTTAAACTAATTTAATTTTAAAATATTTAAACCAAATTAATTTTATGAAAGCATTAGCATCATTATTCGTAGCAGCCTCTTTGTTTGTAAGTGGCTCGTCATTCACAAATCCCAAAGGAGAAGTTTGTTTCAAAGTGAAAAATGACACAGGTAGTAGCATCACTTTACACACAGGTAACGGAACTTCAGCAATGAATAACGGTATTCAACGTGAGTTTTGTATGGAAGAAGGCAGCACTTTATACGTGTCGGACAAAGGCAAAAAAGGCAAAGTTGTTACTGCGGTAACAAGTGATATAAAAGGAAAAGTAATTAAACTTTCTTCGGTATTGTAACATATTGCAAAGCCCAAATAATAAACCTAATTTTTTTAACATATTAACATCAAAAACAAATATATGAAAATTTCAAAATTTGTTATCGGAAGTTCTTTAACCGCAGCTTTATTAATAGCTGGTGTAAGTACAAATTCTTACGCACAATTTGGCAAGCTAAAAGAAAAATTAGCAAATGCAGCCAATGGCACAACAGAGAAAAAAGAAGGTGGCAAACCCGCAGACCCTTATAAAGAAGATTTTGAAGATGCAAGTGGTACATCAGGTGCTTATAATTGCTTAATTGGTGGCGAAGTTCCACAAGGTATGGGCAAAAAATGGCAAAAAACTTATAAAATTAAGTTTACTGAAAAAGAAGGTGGAAATTTTGTAAACAAAATGGAAATTTTTGTCAATAAAGATGGTTTGACTATGAAATTCAATTTGAATGACATAATGACTAAAAAAATGGGTGGTCGTGTGTTTCGTACAGATGATTTTCACTCAATTTGGTTAGTAGAAGTAGAAAAAGGAATGTTTTTGGAAATGCACAATGCAAGCACACACAAAGAGGGATTAGACGGTTCTGAAAAAGCAGAAGATGTGTATGCAAAAGATGCAGCCAAATTAGAAGGCTGGGACAAAGATGTTGCCAAAGCAAAATTTGATGGAATGTATAAAGGTGGTGCAAAAAAAGATGCTGCAAAATTGAAAGAAAGATTAATGGAATACAAAGCCTATAAAGAAAATGTAGGAAAAGTAGTTTTTGTACCACATTTTAACGTCTTTAACTATCAGTATTTAGACAAACCAACAGAAGACCCAACAAAATTTATCAAATCACAAAGTATGGGAAAACCTTTGTATTGGGGTGCTTATTTAGATATGCCTTTGACAACAAGCTGTGGCGAAGACTGTGAAAGAAATGTAGTGTATGAAATGAACGGAATTAAAGCCGACAGAGTAGCTTTACGCAACAGCGAATCAAAATGGAACAAAATTATTAAGAAAAAAGAAGCAGAAAACAAGTTTTGTATCAATAATGGCGTGCAATTATGGAGTCCATCTGAAAATATTTTAGATTATGCGTTTGCAAAAGTTTTGTATGAAAACAAAGCTAACTTCAAAAAAGGACAAACTTATAAATTGACTGCTACTGTTTACGGAAATCGTGATGGAAACAATACTGAAAAAGTTGCAGAAGGTTCTATTAATTTGATTTGGGACGAAGATGCTATCAAAGTAATGAATGAAAATCTTTTCAAAATGTTTAGAGAATTTTTAGATGAATAATATTTAGTAATTGTAAATTCTAAGTGTTAATAAAAAATCTACTAACTAACAGTTCTTAAAGAACTGTTAGTTAGTAGATTTTTTATTAACACCTTTTTATAATTTTTCCAATAACTGCATTAATTCCTCTTTTCTGCGTGTTGCCAAAGGTATTATGGACTGGTCTTTCATAATTAACATACCACCATCACGTTTGTCTATCCGAGCCAAATAACTCAAATTTACGAGGTGAGATTGGTGGCAACGGAAAAAACCTTTTCCTTCCAAAAGTTGCTCGTATTCTTTAATGGTTTTGGAAATGACTACTTGCTGACGGTCTGCCAAGAAAAAAGTAGTGTAGTTTTTTTCTGCTTCTAACCTCACAATATTATTTATTTCTACAACATAAACATTTTCACTGTCTTTCAAAACTATTTTTTTTACCACATCACTTTGTTGCATTTGACTAAATAGAACAGCTAATTGTGTTTGTTGTTGTGATGTAGCATGTTGGTGCTGGGCTTTTTGAATGGCAGCCACCAAGTCTTCAGGGTCAAGAGGTTTAAGCAAATAATCCAAAGCACTAAACCTAAAAGCCTTGACAGCTTGGTTGTTGTAGGCAGTAATAAAAATTACTTGACAAGTAATAGGCTTTATTTTTTGCAACAAATCAAAACCTGTTCCATCTCCTAAATCTATATCTAATAAAATGAGGTTTGGTAAATATTGTTTGACAGCTATAATGCCTGTTTGCACACTATTTGCCTCACCAACTACCTCAACCGTTTGGCAATAATTATTTAAAAATAACTTGGTGAGGTTACGTTGCTCTTCCTCGTCATCAATGATTAAAATTTTCATATGTCTATTAACTATACGTTGGCAATGGTCGAAGACCTTGACAATCGTAATAAAACGTGAACTTACGATTGTCAAGGTCTTCGACC
>JAYTNF010000173.1:0-5190 GCA_043748455.1 Cytophagales bacterium | reverse complement strand
AATTTCCATTTGGTTTCAAAGAAATGGAGGGTATTCACTCTCGTACAGATTTTGACTTGACACAACACCAAGAATTGTCAAAAAAGAAACAGCAATATTATGACAATGATATTAACAAAAATTATGTGCCTTTTGTAATTGAAACTTCCGTAGGTGCTGACCGTTTGTTTTTGGCTCATTTGTGCAATGCTTATACAGAAACAACGGGTTTAGACGCAAATGATGAAGCTAAAAGAAGAATATATTTAGATTTTCATCCTGCAATTGCACCAATTAAGGCTGCAATTTTTCCGCTAACTAAAAAAGATGGTTTGCCCGAAAAAGCTATGCAAGTTTTTAATAGATGTAAATCTAAATTTAAAATTACTTACGAGGCACAAGACTCTATTGGTAAACGATATACACGTCAAGATTTGTTAGGAACTCCGTTTTGTATTACTGTTGACCACCAAACTTTGGAAGATGATACTGTAACACTCCGTCATCGCAATTCAGCCGAACAAGAACGTATAAAAATTGATGATTTAATAGAGAAAATTGAATTTTCAACATCTATGGAAAGGATTTTTGAGTTGTTGTAGTCAAAAAGACCTTTTGGAGGGTATAAAACTTTCCAAAAGGTTTTTTTTATTACAATATAAATTACCTACTTCTGATAACCCATAGACAATTCCAAATCTCCTGTTACTTTCAAATTTACAGAAGCTTCCTCATTAGATTTATTTTGAATGAACAAAGCAGTATTTGCATCAACTTTCAGGCTTACTTTTTCCTTAGGTTTTATAATAACAGTAGAATGTTTGCCACCTGCGATGGGTGCGTGATAAATTTCTAAATTGTTTTTAGATACATTTTCTAATTTTACTTTAAAAGTTCCATGTGGGTTATTACCTAAAATAAAACTATCATTTGCTTTGATAATTGTATTGGAAGTTAAAGTAGCACAAGAATTAAAAATTATTAGTAAGAAAACACAAAAATATTTTTTCATTTTGAATCTGTTTGGTACGACCTTAAAACAATATATTTGATAAATTGTTTGCAAAATAAATTTAAGTACAAATTATAGTATTTAATAAAATAATTAGGTTTAATAATTTCGTAATTATACATTAACACTTAACATCGACACCTCTTTTGCCTCTAATTCTGTATGTCCCATCAAAAATAAATCTACTGCTCTTGCAGCCTCACGACCTTCGGAAATAGCCCAAACCACTAAGGATTGTCCTCGCCGCATATCTCCCGCAGTAAAAATTTTTGGGTTATTGGTTTGGTAATTTTGTGCTTTTACGTTATTTCTTTCGTCCAAAACCACGCCCAAATCTTCCAACATTCCGCTATATTGTGGATTTACAAAACCCATTGCCAAAAGTGCCAACTCGCAAGGAATATCTTTTTCAGTATCAGGAATTTCGACAGAACTCATCTTTCCATTCTCAATTTTCCACTCAATTTCTACAATTTTTAAGGCTTTAAGGTTGCCATTTTCATCTCCAATAAACTCTTTGGTTTGAATAGCCCATTTTCTTTCGCAACCTTCTTCGTGAGAAGTCGAAGTCCGCAACATCATCGGATATTGAGGCCAAGGCGTAGTTTCTGCACGTTGTTTGGGTGGCGTGGGCATCAATTCTATCTGCGTAACAGATTTTGCTTCTTGTCGGTTGGAAGTTCCCACACAGTCTGAACCTGTATCTCCGCCACCAATTACCAATACATTTTTATCAGTTGCCAAAATTACGCCATTCAAGTAGGAAGTTCCGCTATGGTCTTTGTTTACATCAACTTGCAAATTACTTTGAAAATCAATAGCTGTTCTGCGTTTATTTTGCTGGCTCAAAAATTCCATTGCAAAATACACACCTTTTAAATGACGACCTTTTATGGGCAAATCACGAGGCACAGTAGAGCCACCACAAAGCACAATAGCATCAAATTCTTCTAATAAGGTCTTTGTACGGATATTTACGCCTACATTTGCATTGGTTTTAAAGACAATTCCTTCTGCTTGCATCACCTCCAAACGTCTATCAATAATCTTTTTTTCTAATTTAAAATCGGGAATTCCATACCGCAACAAACCACCAATAGCATCTGCCCTTTCAAAAACTGTTACCCAATGTCCAGCTTTATTGAGTTGTGCTGCTGCTGCCAAACCCGAAGGACCCGAACCTATAATCGCAACTTTTTTGCCTGTTCTATATGTTGGTAAATTTGCTTTGATATAACCTTTTTCAAAAGCTGTTTCGATAATAAATTTTTCTATGGCTTCTATGGCTACCGCAGGTTTGTTAATTCCTAAAACGCAAGAACTTTCGCAAGGTGCGGGGCAAATTCTGCCTGTAAACTCTGGAAAATTATTGGTCGAAGTCAATAATTCATAAGCATATTCCCAATTATTGTCATAAACCGCATCGTTAAATTCAGGAATAATATTTCCCAATGGACAACCACTATGACAAAAAGGAACTCCGCAATTCATACATCGACTTGCTTGTTTCTTTGCCTTTTCTTCCGATAAAGTTTCCTCTATTTCTTGGTAATCAAGTAATCTTTCTTCCACTTTTCTTTTTATTGGAGCTTCTCTTTCAAAGTCCATAAATCCTGTTGGTTTTCCCATTTTTTTGTAATTTATGGTTATTTTTCTTTGCGTAATTGTTGAATTTGTGAGATGCTTAAACCTGTATCTTCTGCAATATCTTCATTTGAAAGATTACGCTTAATAAGTTTTTTAGCAACTTCAATTTTCCCTTCAATTTTCCCCTTATTTTCTGCATTATCCAACCTTGCCCTTTCGTCTTCCTCACGAATGTAAACGTAATCGTAAGCCTCCAATTCTTCAACTGTCCATTTATATTTATTTGCTTCTTGGTAAGCTGATAATAATCCTTCATCGTCTATGTCTTCGGGAATAACATCAAGATTTTCTGCATTTTTGATGAAGTAAAGCCACTTTTCAGTGAGATTTTTCAAGTCCTTAGCAACTTTATTGAATTTTGGCAATTCAACAAAAGTAAATTCTATATCACTAATTGTTCTTTCGTTAGTTTCCACATCACGTACTTGATTACGACTAATATAATTTAGGTTTTCTGTAAACACAAAATCTAAAATACCAATAAAAATAACAGGTTTCAGTTTTCTATAAAACTCACCTCTTTTGATTTGCTCACTGTATGATTTTGCAAAATAATACAAAACTCTTTTTGCAAAACCATCTAATTCGCCAACTTGCATTTCTACAATATAAGTTCTACCAGCTTGGTCGGCAGCTTTTATGTCAATAATAGAAACTTTACCACCTTTAAGTTTTGGCAGTTGATAAGGATTTAGAATGGTTACATCGATAATTTTTTGCTCCCCTTCAAATGCCAACACAGCATTTAAGAAAGAAATTAAACTTTCTTTGCGGTTTTCGTTGCCAAATATTTTGCGAAAAGCAATGTCATTTTTTACGTCTGCGAATTGCATAATTGATTTATTTTTTGTTTCTTAGTTGCTGAATTTGTGAAACACTTAAACCTGTCAAATCTGAAATAGTTTCATCATCAAATCCTTTTCTAATTGCATTTGTTGCAATTTCCATCTCTCTTTCTTCAATACTCAATTTAATTACTTTACGTCTTCCGACTTCAATTTTAGAATTTTCCCATTCTTCGGGGCTAATATTTTCATAACTCACAATTTCACTTGCCCTTTTCACTCCCTGATTTTTTGTATTTACGTTAGGATTTTCTGGGTTATGAATACTCTCATAAATTAAATCTAACCAATCACGATAATTTAGAGGAGTGTCTTCTGTTTTATAATTAGGATTTAGATAAATTAATTCGTGATTAAATATTTTTCGTTCTATGCCTTTGAGATTTTTTGGATTTAAGGCAGAAATAAGCACCTCATCTTTATAAAATTCTCCTGTTTTTTTGTCTATTTTGTAAGGTGCAGTCATTACTACAATCGTATAAACCGTTTTTCCGACAGTATAATCCTCAGAAGTACGTTGTTGTTCGGTTATTGCTTGCAAATGATAATGCAAAAACCTATCGAAATTATGGTCATATTCCACCTTTTGAATTTCGATAACAATTCTTTTTTTGATGTCTTCGGCAAAAATATCGTACTTGAAGTTAATATTTCCCAATTTTGGTTGAAAGGCTTTTTCTGTTTCAATTTTATCAGGATTAACTTCAATTCCCACAATATCTTTAACAAAAGCCTTAAACACAATTTCATCTGTAAAGGCTTTTTTGAAAAAAACTTCGTTATCTAATCGGGCAAGTGTCATAATTTTAGGTTTTAACGACATACAAATATAAGCAAAAAATTAAAATTTTTCATTTTATTTTTTGTGAAAATACAGGTTTTCCGCATCAAATTTTTTAAAAAGAACTTTAAAACATAGGTACTAAGAAATACTAAGTTTCACATAGGATTTCTTTATGTAAGTTGTGTAGAATATAATAGTAAAACCTTTGCAAAAAGTATAATTTTGTAATTATTCAAGCCACAAAATTAACTTTATGAAAGATTTTACTGTTGCAATATACTTACTGCTTTATAGATGATTTGTGGTACGCCACCCGATTGAAAAACACAGAATATATTTATGAATAGTTACAGAAAAATTAGTAATGCTTAAGTTATTACTATTGTAATTATTTCTGCGAAATGTTTTATGGAAATCAACATGCAGCTTATGTTTATATATATTAACATTGAGGTTTTAATATGCCAGATAAGAGTAATTTTAATAAAATATTACTAGGCAGCATTCCGTATAGGATTTCGGACTTAATTAATCAATTATTCTATCACTTATCAGATATTTTAAGTATTTAAACTTAGAAAGTGTCTTACTGTAGGCAGTATTCATGACAATACTGCATTACAAGTGATGAACATTGATTGACCTACAAATAGTCATTTTTATAGTGATTCAGCCTATTTAAATGGAGAAATAAAGGATTTATTATTAGAATTTCAACAAATAAAATTGAAAGCTGTGACTAAAAAAAATCTACAGAGAAAAAATACCTGAGCAGAAGAATTAGAAAATAAGTACTTCCGTAAAAATACGGTTCGCCGTTGCGATGAAAATACATTTTCAGAAGTAACTTATAAATTTCCAAAAAAGATACACGCAGTTACTGCTGCTGGTTTTTTATTAAAAATATTGATTACTATTATTAC
>JAYTNF010000172.1:0-13921 GCA_043748455.1 Cytophagales bacterium | reverse complement strand
AATAATTTGTAATTAATTTTTTTACTATGAAATTAGCTATTGTTGGTGCTACGGGCTTAGTCGGTGGCGAAATGCTAAAAGTTTTGGCAGAACACAATTTTCCTATTACAGAACTTATCCCTGTTGCGTCTGCAAAATCGGTGGGAAGTTTTATCAACTATCGTGGCAAAGATTATCCTGTGCGTAGCATGGAAGATGCAATAGCTGCAAAACCACAAATTGCTATTTTTTCGGCAGGTGGCTCGGTTTCTTTGGAACATGCCCCTAAATTTGCGGCTGTTGGCACAGTTGTTATTGATAATTCGTCTGCATGGCGTATGTATCCCGATAAAAAGCTGATTGTTCCAGAAGTAAATGCCCATGAATTGACTGCAAATGACAAGATAATTGCAAATCCAAACTGCTCGACAATTCAAATGGTGGTTGTGTTGAATCCATTGCACAAAAAATATAAAATTAAACGTGTTGTTGTTTCTACGTATCAATCTGTAACGGGAACAGGCAAAAAAGCTGTCGACCAACTTATGGCAGAAAGAGCAGGAAACGAAACAACTTCGGCAACAAAAGCATATCCGCATCGCATAGATTTAAACGTATTGCCACATATTGACGTTTTTTTAGACAATGGTTATACCAAAGAAGAAATGAAAATGGTGAATGAAACCAAAAAAATCATGAGTGATGACAGTATTCAACTTACTGCAACAACAGTGCGTATTCCTGTTATGGGTGGACATTCAGAGGCGGTGAATATTGAGTTTGAAAATGATTTTGATTTGGCAGAAGTTCGCAAAATTTTAGAAAATACGGAAGGAGTTATTGTGCAAGATGAGCCAAAACAAAATATTTATCCAATGCCTTTAACAGCAAGTGGTAAAGATGAGGTTTTTGTAGGGCGTATTCGTAGAGATGAATCGCAACCAAAAACATTAAATATGTGGATTGTTGCAGATAATCTTCGCAAAGGTGCAGCCACAAATGCAGTGCAGATTGCAAAATATTTGTTAGAAAAAAATTTAGTTTTTAGTGCTTAGTGTTGAGTTTTTTAGTTAAAAATGCTTAAAATTTAAAACTAAAAATCAACCGCAAAGTTCGCAAAGATTACGCAGAGAACACAAAGAAAAAAAATCAACACTAAAAACTCAAAACTATGTTTGACTTCTTTAAGAAAAAAAAGCCTGAAGTTCCAGCTTTGCATTATGACCCTACAAATATTAGGGTTGTTGATATTCGCAAAGGTTTTATGCTTGACTATGATTTTAAAACATGGCAAGTCGAAGACGAATATGAATATGATTGGGGCAATAACCGTTTTAGTTATGAGTTTAAACTCACTTCTGCCAGCGAAAACTGTTATTTGCGAATAGAACAAAATCAAGAAACTCTTTGCTATTTGATGCAAAAATTGCGTTTTAGTAAATTGGGTGAATATGTGGAAACGCAGATTCAACAAAACGAAAAACCGCCAAGAGAAATTACTTACGAGGGTGTGCGTTATATTAAGGAAAAGGAAACACCAGGGTTTTTTAGAAACACAACTGATGCAGAAGATGAAGGTGCAGAAATGTTGTCTTGGGAATATATCAGTGATGACGAAACTCGTGTGCTGATTATAGACCAGTGGGACGTGGCGGAATTTGAAGCATTGATTGGCTTAATTGTGAAAGAAAGTGCTATTTCAAATATTTTGCCTGTATAAATATTGTTCTTTAAATACGATTGTCAAGGTGCGAAAAGCACCATTGACAACGTATAAAAGAAATATTTTATCTCTATTTCTGTTGCTTTTTGAAACCGTATGGGCAATGCCTACAACCACTTTTGCAGCAATAACCTCTGTCTTTATGGTATTTTTCTGTTAAGACAAAAAGACCATTTTCCATATAGAAATCCACATTTTCTACAAGTTCTTGTGGGTTTCTTCCAGTAATTTTATTTTTCATGTACAAATTATTTTGTTTAGCTATTGGGTGGCTCAAAGCCACCCAATAGCTAATATATGTTACTATTTATTTTGAAGGATAACTATAATAAAGTATTGCAAAATAATGACAAGCACCACCTAAAACCACAAATATATGCCAAATTGCATGATTATAAGCTAATTTATTCCAACGATAAAAAATTGTACCAACTGTAAAACTCAAACCTCCTGCTAATAGCAACCACAAACCATTTTCATGAACAGTGTCTAACATAGGTTTTACACCAAAAACTAATAACCAACCCATAACTAAATAACTTATCAAAGATAGTTTTTCAAACTTTCCTGTAAAGAATATTTTGAAAATCACACCAAAAATAGCAATACTCCAAACAGCAATGAGAATTACAGTTCCCCAAATATTATTTACAGTTATCCACATGAAAGGTGTATAAGTGCCTGCAATCATCAAATAAATGCCAATATGGTCAAAAATTCGGAGTTTTTTCTTGATAACTTCCTCTCTAAAACTGTGATATAAAGTTGAGGCAGTGAATAGAAATGTGATACAAAAACCATATATCATAAAACTTTGCATCAACTTTATATTATCAATACTTTGTGCATATTGCATTAAAATAGCTGTGCCAATGACACAAAATATAGCAGGAATGCCATGTGATATGGCATTTGCAAGTTCCTCTTTGATAATAAGTTCTGGACTTTTCATAGGTTTTGTTTAGGTAACATTAGGTTATGATAAAAAATGTATAATTATATAAGTTGTTGATTACCAATAACTTAATAGAACACAGATGACACAGATTACGCTGAATTTCACGGATTTATGTAATTTATATAAAAATATCTTTAATTACCCCTAAAATCTGCGTTATTTGTGTTTCATAAAGTATTGATTTTCAAGTGTTTAACTTATAATAGATTTTTTACCACTACTCATATTTGATACATTATATTTCATATCTCATTCTTATTTTCCCCATTTTAAATACACTGCACCCCAAGTAAAGCCACCGCCAAAAGCTGCCAAAATTAGATTATCTCCATCTTTTAATTGACTTTCGTAATCCCACAAACATAGCGGAATTGTGCCACTTGTTGTGTTGCCATATTTATGAATGTTGAGCATAACTTTGTCTTCTGAAATTCCTATTCGTTGTGCAGTTGCAGAAATTATCCGTTTGTTGGCTTGGTGTGGCACAAGAAAATTAATATCTGCACTTGTTAAACTGTTTCTTTTCATAACTTCCTCCGCAACATCTGAAATATTTGCTACCGCAAATTTGAAAACTGTTGCCCCTTCTTGAAAAACATAATGTTCTTTTGCAGCTACTGTTTCTGCATTTGCAGGATAACGACTGCCTCCTGCTTTCATGTATAAATATTCTGCACCTTTTCCATCAGATTTTAAAATACTGTCTATTAATCCGTTGCCAGTTGTTGATGGTTCTAATAATACTGCACCAGCACCATCGCCAAAAATAATACATGTTGCTCTTTCTTCATAATTGATGATTGATGACATTTTATCGCCACCCACAACAATAACTTTTTTGTATTTTCCAGTTTCTATAAATTGTGAACCTGTTACAAGTCCAAACAGAAAACCTGAACAAGCAGCTTGCAAATCATAGCCAAAAGCATTTTTAGCACCAATTTCAGCAGTAATTAAATTTGCAGTTGCAGGAAAAACCATATCTGGTGTTGTTGTGCAACAAATTAACAAGTCAATTTCTTCTGGTTTGGTATTTGTTTTAGCCAACAAACCTTGCACTGCTTTTATTGCCATGACTGATGTGCCTTGCCCTTCGCCTTTCAAAATGTGCCTTTCTTTGATACCTGTGCGTGAAGTTATCCACTCATCGTTGGTATCAACCAATTTTTCTAACTCTTTATTTGTGAGAATATAATCTGGCACGTAGCCATTTACGCCTGTTATAGCTGCTCTTAACTTGTCCATAAAAGATAAAGTAAAAATATTTTTGCAAAGTTGCTAATTAACTAATAAATATGAAATATAATGTATGAAATTAATAGATTACAAAAGTTATAAAAAGTGTGGAAAATTACGAAAAATAATCTAATTTTGTGTAAAAATTTACATTAGTAATAAAAACTAAATAACATGACATTTTAAAGATTATAAATATTTGATAATCAACAAGTTATAAAATTTAGAATTTACAATTAAAAACTCACAATTTCTTACTAAAAATATAAATAATTCATGATGTTACAATTCACTAAAATTATAGCCCTTTTTACATGCTTTATTGCCATTGTTTCATGTTCCACTTCCGAAAGAATTATTACACCCACAGATTATAAAATTTTAATTGTAGATGAAATTGGAAGACCTTTGCCTTTGGTTAAAGTAAGTTTTTTTAATTCAGAGGCTGATATGCGAGCAAATGAAAATCCTCTTTCAGAACTAACAAATTTAATAACCAATGAATATGGTATTGTTGATTTAAAGACCACAGATTTACAAAACTCTAAAAATCTAAACAATATATTTTATGTAAGTGCTGAATATGGACTGAAAAATAATTGGGACGATTTAGAAACAATCAAAATTCAAAACCTTATGTTTAATGTTGCCAATAAAAATACGATTACAATTCCTATAAAAGAGTCAATGAAAAACACTATTGCAGGTAGAAAATCTAAAAAATGGCAACAAACAGGTTATAGTGTTAATGGAAGTATAATAGCAAGTTGCGACTACCGTTTAACTTGGGAATTTGTGCGAGGCTCACCTGCTGCCAACATTTATAATGGAAATAACTGCCCACCAGATGGAGCATTAAGAGGTAATTATTTTTGGGTGGTTGATGATAAAAAAGGGACAATTACAGTCAATACAACACCTTCAAGTAGTGCCACTGTTCCTAACGCCAAGTTTACTTTATTGAATGATAAAGAAATGGTATTTTCGTTTACAGAGTTCAGTTTCTTTATAGAATACACTTTTAAAGCAGAATAAGTTTTATACTTCCTAACAAAAGTATGCGTAGTTTGAGCTCTGCCGATTACATACAAATTTTCATTATTGGTTGTGACTTAAACTATATAATAGCTATAACTACTTGATAGCCAATAACTTATATACCTTTTAGATTTTACAAAACTTACTGCTTACGTTGTATCATTAAGTTAGCAAAATCTTTTAATAAAGTTTGATGCGTGATATTTTGTGTAATATTATCAAGTAGAGATAATGCTTGTGCTACATAAACCTCTTTTTGAGTTTCGCAATAAGCCAAAGCACCTGTGTCTATAAATAATTTTCGTATTTTATTGGCTTCTTCCTCCAATATTTGCCCTTTTCCATAATAATTTTCTAACAATGATTTTTGTGCAACAGTAGCTTTTTTGAGTGCAAACAAATAAAGTAATGTAATTTTTCCTTCTTCAATATCTGAAACTGTAGATTTTCCTGTTTGTTGCTCATCTCCAAAAATTCCTAAAATATCATCTTGAATTTGAAAAGCAATACCTAAATTATTGCCATAAATTGCCAAATGTGCTAAATATTCATCTGTTGCACCACCCAAAGTTGCACCTAATTGCAAAGCCCCTGTAATGGTATAATGTGCCGTTTTGTGTAAATAAATAGCCAAAACATCAGCTTCTTCCTTTACTGTTTGCAAATAAGGCAATTCGACATCTAACATTTCACCAATACCTGTATAAAGTAAGGTATTAACAAAAGAATTTACAGCTTTTAACCGTTTTTCACTGTCAAAATTGCTTGTACTTACCAATCTTACTGCCAAAAACATACCAATATCTCCTAAGCATATAGCTTGTGAAACACCATAATGTGCGTGATTTTTAGTAGCTTCCAACTGCTTATAAACCGTTGGTTTGCTTCTGCGAGTGGGGCTAAGGTCAATGATGTCGTCATGAGCCAAAATTGCAGTCTGAAAAATCTCAAAAGCAATAGCTGGTTTTAAAATATCCTCTGTAAATGTATTTGTATAAACTTCATAACCCAACACCACTAAAATGGCTCTCAACCTTTTCCCACCTTCCGAAGCCTCGTTGAGTATTTCAATTAAGGGCAGAAGATGCTGAGAAACAGCCAATGTTTCTTCATTAATAGTTTGAGCAAATTTTTCAAGTGTATGATTAACTTGCTTGGTAGTCTGCTTTATGTAGCTGAGTAATTGCATAAGATATTCAATTCTTAATGGTATTTTTTTTGTGCGTATTATGTAACTTTTTTGCAGCATAACCTAAACCTGCAGCTATAACCAAAGAAATTCCACCATCAATAGGCACATTTTCAACGGGTGGTGGCACTGGTGGTGGCGTTGGGTCTGCAAGTGCTAAAGTTGGTAATATTACACAACCCAGCATAAACGTATATTTCACAAGTTTTTTTTTCATCTTTGTAAATAATTAGACAATGAAAATAGATTAAATAAACAATAGAAATAATAAGGCAAAATTCATATAATTTATTGTAATAACAAGTATGATTTGGATTTACTTTCTTAAAATCACTATTAATTTTATGTTGTAATTATTCATGCTTATAATAACGCAACCAAAATACTAAAGTTGTGCAATTATAAACATCTTAAACTTAATTGCTGTCTGATTTGCAACTTGTTCAGATATAGATTTTCCACATCAAATTTTTGTCATTCTTCCCAAGCTGGCGGCAGCCCACTTAGAATGACAATAAAATATCAGTATCAAAATAATCATTTCTTAGCTTTTATATTGATATTTGTAATTACTACTTTCCATGTTTCGATAACCTGTTTTGTAATCATCAAATTCACGAGTAGCATTTTTTTCAATATTTTCTATTTCTTTATATTTTCGCAATAAATAAGCTGCTACTCCACCCATAATTGCACCAAATAAGTGAGATTCCCACGAAACACCTTTATATAATGGCAAAATACCATAAACAAGCCCACCATATAAAAACACAACTACCAAAGCAATAGCCAGTGATTTCATATCTCTGCGAAAAACACCAATAAAGAATAGAAACGAAGCAAAGCCATAAACCACGCCACTTGCCCCAATATGGTAAGAATTACGTGCAAAAAGCCAAACGGCAAATCCTGTTCCAAGATAAATTAATGCCATAGCAGAAATTGCAATGCGGCGATAAAAAAATAAAATAGCACTTCCCAAGACAATAAAAGGAACAGTATTAGACATCAAATGTGCCATATTTGCATGAAGAAATGGGGCTGCCAAAATTCCAATTAAACCACTTTGACTACGTGGATTAATACCAAAATGACTTAAACTTAGAGTAGTTATAGTTTCAAATCCCAAAACAATCCAAAAGATAGCCGCAATAGCCACCATGTATTTTACACTTTTGTATAGATTCATGACAAAAATAGTTAGAAGTTAGTTAGTAAATATGCAGTTTGTAATTCTTTTTATTAATTAAAACGGAATATAAGAAATTGCGTTACAAATTTATTGTTAGTTTTGCAAAAAACTATTTCATGCTCATTCGTTTCGCCAAATTTACGTCTTATTTATTGCACCCTGTACTAATACCAACTTTATTATTTTCGGTATTATTTTTCCTAACTCCTTGCTTTATAGTTTGGACATCTTTGCTAAAACTATATTTATTAGGGTTTATTTTCTTAGGCACTTGCTGTTTTCCTATTTCCATAACATGGTTTTTATGGCGTTTTCATCATATAGAATCTTTGGAAATGAAGGAGCAGGCAGAACGGAGAAAACCGTTTTTAATTACGACAATATTTTATGCAGCCATAGCTTTATTGCTAAGTTATGGTACTTTTCAAGGCACTTTAATATCTTTTATAATGATTAGCATTGCTCTAACGGTGTGTTTGGCTACTTTTATCAACTTATACCACAAGATAAGTATTCATGTTGTAGGAATTTGTGGAAGTCTTGGGATTTTATTTGCCTTGCAATATTATGATTATCGTTATGATTTGTTAGTGCCTATTTTGGCAACTATTGGGCTTAGTGGACTTGTGGCATCTTCTCGTTTGGCACTTGCAGCACATACGCCTTTGGAAATTGCAACAGGAAGTATTATCGGCTTTTTTGGGTCATTTGGAATTATGACATTTGCTTTTGCGAGTTAGATAACGATATTAGATTTTTTGCAAAAATATTTTTAGTTTGAAAAAAGAAAATACATTAACCTAAACTTCTAACTTACTTTTGTAATTATTTTGCAAAAAGTACATCAATTTCATATCTTTGTTTTGCAGTTAAGCAATGCGATATTTTATGTTTATTTTTGAATAGCAAAAATCAAAATAAAATATCACATTGCTTAACTTATTTAAAATTTCAGAAATTTCATTTCACATTTGATTATAAGATTTATAAAACCATGCGTTTCAAAATTAGTTTAGAGTATGAAGGCACAAAATATAGTGGCTGGCAATTACAAAAAGAGCAAAAAACCATTCAAGGCGAATTGCTTGCGGCTGCACAAACTATTTTTAAGACCGAAAAATTGGAGTTTTATGGTGCAGGTCGTACAGATGCAGGAGTGCATGCAATATGTCAGGTAGCACATTTGGAGGTGCAGACAAGTTTAATTCCTGACCATATTCGTCAAAAGATGAATGAGGCATTGCCTTCTGATATTAATATTTTGAAAATAGAGAAAGTCAATCCAGAGTTTCATGCACGCCACGATGCAACTGCAAGAAGCTATATTTATCAAATTTCACGCAGACGCAGTGCTTTTGGTAAAAAGTTTAGTTGGTGGGTAAAAGACAAACTTGATGTGAAGCAAATGCAAGCCGCAGCCAAGTTATTTGTTGGATTAAAAGATTTTCAGTCATTTTCTGATGATACTCCCGAAGAAAAATCAACACAAGTAGAATTGATGTTTATTGATATTTATGAAGAAGGCAGCTTAATTATTTTTCATATTGTTGGCTCACATTTCTTGTGGAAAATGGTTAGAAGAATTATCGGTGTGCTAACAGAAGTAGGAAAAGGAAACATGACTTTGGAACAAGTAAAAGAGCTGTTTGCAAAATATTCTAATGAACCCGCAAAATTGACAATGCCACCAACAGGCTTGTTTTTAGAAAGAGTTTATTATGGAACAGAAAAAATAAAACATGATTTCCAACGGTTTCTAAGAATGTAAGTAGTAAATATGAAATATAATGTATGAAATATGAAATGAATACATTGACTATCAAATAGTTACCATATTTAAAACTTCAATTATTTGAATATTACTATTTTAAAACCATGTTAAACAAATCTCTTGAAAAATCTGTAAGTGAGCTAAATCGTGAAGATAAATTAGCCTTATATGAACAACTGCAACAACAATTATTCACAAAAGCCCTAAGTTATACACCTTTTGCATTTAAAAAAATGCTTCATGGAGCAGAACATGGTGAACTTATAGATAAAATTGATGCTTATCTTAGACGAAAACCTGTGGTACGTGCCTATTTTTTCGGTGAATTTACGCAACAAGATAGTGGCACAAGTGTAGATATGTTGTTAGATTTGGAACAAGGAGTCAGCCATTTTGAAGTCATTAACATTCAAGAAGGTTTAGAAAGACTTTTGGGCAAACCTGTAAAATTGATTTCTAACAGAGTTGCTTTAATACGTTTACCTTATTAGTTTGAAATAATTATGAATTTTGAATTTTGAATTTTGAATTTTGCCTTCCTAATTTCAAATTCACATTCCAAAATAATTCATAGTTCATAATTATCTTCAAATTCACATTTCAGAATAATTCATAATTCATAATTCATAATTACTCATGCTTCTTATTTACATTCGTTTTATGTGGCTATTGTCCATGCTTGGCTTTTTGATAGTGCTTTGTGTTTTACAAATTTACTTACCAAGTCATGTTGTTTTTCAGATGGAAAATGTCCTAGAATTTGGCTATGCTTTTACAAAAGACACCTTCTTTTATGTGTCTTTGGCTATTGCCATTGTTGTAAATAGTGCAATATTGGCTTTTGGCAATTTGTATGCTTATTTGCCTAAACCCTATATTTTTGTGCCAAAAAAGGCTTTTTGGTTGCAAGACAAAGAACATCACATACGTCTTGCTAAAACATTTAAAGGCTGGACAAAAGGTATTATGTTTTTCTGCAACATGATTTTAATTTATTTTTTAGTATCTGTTTGGGCATTGCACGACCAATTTATGCGTTTTAATACTGCTTGGGTTTTTGTATTATTGGTTTTTGGCTTAATTGCTTGGTTCTTTTACTACTTTATTTTGTTTTTTACAGCCGCACATGATAGAACATAAATAGTTCTAAATTGTAAATTTTAAATTATTTAAGTTGTTGGTAATCAAAAAGTTATAAAAATAAAATATACAATTAATTTTGCATTGGGACTTAACACTATTATTTTACGTTTGGAAAACTACAATTTTTCGCTATTTTTGTATAATAATTTTATGCAAAATAAAAATTAAATAGATTATTAAATTAAGTAATTTAGAACTTACAATTAAAAATTTACAACTGCTTATGATAGATTTACCTGTTCTTAACGCAACGCCTGCACCACAAACACGAGTGCCAAAACCAAATTGGTTAAGGGTTAAATTGCCTGTGGGCAAAGAATATTTAAAAGTGCGAGAAATTGTAGATACGCATAAACTGCATACGATTTGCGAAAGTGGCAACTGTCCTAATATGGGCGAATGTTGGGGCGAAGGAACTGCAACTTTCATGATTCTTGGTAATGTTTGTACACGAAGCTGTACTTTTTGTGCTGTTGCAACAGGAAAACCCAAAGAATATGACACAGATGAACCTCGCAGAGTTGCTGAAGCCATACAACTTATGGGCGTAAAACATGCAGTAATTACGTCTGTAAATCGTGATGAATTGGCAGATAGAGGTGCAGAAATTTGGTATCAAACCATTGTTGCTATAAAAGAATTATCGCCAAAAACAACCATAGAAACTTTGATTCCTGATGTAAAAAATAATTGGGACGCATTATATCGTATGATTGAGGCAGGTCAAGAAGTTGTTTCGCACAACATGGAAACCGTAAAAAGATTATATCGCAGAGTTAGACCACAATCAAAATATGAAAGAAGTTTAGAGCAAATCCGATTAACAAAAGAATATGGAAAACGTACAAAAACAGGAATTATGCTTGGTTTAGGTGAAACACAAGATGAGGTTTTTGAAGCAATGGACGACTTGGCAAAAAATGGTTTAGATGTGCTTACTCTGGGACAATATCTACAACCTACAAAAATGCACTTAGAAGTTGCGGAATTTATTCACCCAGATATTTTTGCTATGTATAAAGAAGAAGGACTCAAACGTGGATTCAATTATGTGGAATCTGGGGCTTTGGTGAGGTCATCTTATCATGCAGAAAGACATATTTAGTACCAATTTTTGTTTTGTCATTCTGAGTTTGTGCAGAATGACAAAACAAACTTAAATATCAAAAAAGTACAAAAATTTCTTATGCACCTACAAAACAACTTCCACAGGCTTGCCCCACATAATAAAAGAAACAGCCTCATCAACAAGTTTTACAGTGAGTACAGTAACCAAACCTTCTTTTTGAAAAGGTACTGGTAAGTTAATAAAACGCCATTTTTTGTTTTGTGTGTCAATCATTGCCCAGAAACTACCTTCTATGGTTCTAAATTGTATTGTACCTTCAATCGTAAATGTTGCCATAATGTGTTTTATTTTGTAAAAATAACGAGAAGCATTTCTCATACAATACTATTAAAAATTATAGAATTATGCAATAATTACAGAGAATTACAAACTATCTTTTATTTTTCTTTTATTTTTGCAACCAATTTTGCTAATTTTCCAAACCTTATGCAAGCTTATACCGTAAAACAAGCCTTTATTAAAATAGCATCTTTTTGTGCTTATCAAGAAAGGTGTCATCAAGAAGTTAGAGAGAAATTGCAAACTTTTCAACTCACAGAAGACGAAATAGAGGAAGTTATTGTACTCTTAATTAACGATAATTATTTAAGTGAGCAACGATTTGCTATTGCCTTTGCAGGTGGGAAATTTCGTGTAAAACATTGGGGCAAAATCAAAATTCGTTATGAGTTGCAACAACGCAATATTTCAAGTTATTGTATCCAAAAAGCATTAGAAAGTATTGATAACGAAGAGTATTACGAAAAATTAGTTGAACTTGCAACAAAAAAAACTCAACAAGAACAGTTAAAAAGTATAACCGATAAACAAAAACTCTATAATTTTTTAGCTTCAAAAGGTTATGAAAGTAGTTTAATTCAAGAAGTAATTTCTTTAGTTTTTAGTGCTTAGTTTTTACTCAGCACCGAAAACTTAATACTAAAAACTTAACACTAAAACTAACAACTGATTATGTTATATGATTGTGCTATTATTGGAGGTGGATTAGGAGGTTTAGCCTTGTCAATTTTACTGGCAAAAAGTGGCAAAAAAGTCATTTTATTTGAGAAAGAAACCTACCCTTTTCACAAAGTTTGTGGAGAATATATTTCTATGGAATCATGGGAATTTGTCAAAAGTTTGGGTATAGAACTCGTTGATAAAACAGTTTCTATGAATTTATCAGAAAAAACTCCTGTTCCTGTCATTAATAGATTGCATATTTCGGCTTGTAATGGCAATTTATTGACCCAAAGCTTAGATTTAGGCGGTTTTGGTATTAGTCGTTACAGCTTGGATAATCAATTAGCAAAAATTGCATGCAGTCATGGTGTTGTTTTATTAGAAAATACCAAAGTTGATAGCATTGAGTTTGGTGAAAATATTTTTACTATTTCTGCAAATCATGTGCAGTATCAAGCACAAATAACTTGTGGTGCGTATGGAAAAAGGACAAATATTGATGTGAAATTGCAGAGAAATTTTGTGATGAAAGTGCCACCACCAACACAAAATTTTGTAGGTGTCAAATATCATGTTGTTGCAGATTTGCCTCATGATTTGATAGAATTGCACAATTTTAAAGATGGTTATTGCGGAATTTCAAAAGTTGATGATTTAGTAGCAAACGAAAATCGTTTTTGTTTGTGTTATCTCACCACTGCAAAAAATTTGCACGACAATCACAATAAAATTGCAGAAATGGAGGAAAATGTGTTGATGAAAAACCCTTTTTTGAGAAAATATTTTTCGGAATATGAAAAATTATATGACAAACCCCTTGTGATTTCACAAATAAACTTTCAATCTAAACAAATCATAGAAAATCATATTCTCATGTTAGGCGATGCCGCAGGTTTAATTACACCACTTTGTGGCAACGGAATGAGCATGGCTTTACATTCGGCAAAAATACTAAATGAATTAATAATCAAGTATTTAGATAAGGAATTGAATAGAATAGAACTCGAAACTATGTATGTAAAAACATGGCATAAGCATTTTGCGGTACGTGTATATGCAGGCAGAATGTTACAAAAAATTCTTGGAAATGAACAACTTACAAATATTGCAATAAATGGTTTAAAAAAAATGCCCGCAGTTGTGAGAAAGTTAGTAAGTTTGACACATGGAAATTCATTTTGAGTTTGTTATGTAGACTTTTGCTACTATTTAATGTAAGTTGTGTAGTGCTTGTACCACAGACTTTAGTCCAATGCTATTAAGCTAAGAAAGTCTTTTTTAGTGTCTTTAGGCACGAAATATTTATAGCAAACGTATATTCTTCTTCCCAAAGTGCCGTAGGCACGACATATTTTGCCCGCAGTGGAACTGCTACGGCACTTTGGGGGAGTTGGTGCTTACTTTTGCTATAAATATGTCGTTTCTAACGGAACTAAAAAAAATATAATTAATTGATAATCAAGTAATTAGTAATATTGCAATTTAACTTTCTTAGCTTAATAGCATTGGACTTTAGTCTGTAATTTTCTAAAATTACAATTTGGAAAACCATTAAAAACACTTATTTTTAGTAAGTTTATTGTAAATTTTGCTAATTAAAGTTATGATAAAATCACAGACT
>JAYTNF010000171.1:0-5874 GCA_043748455.1 Cytophagales bacterium | reverse complement strand
CTTTCTTTTGCAAGCCCCGAAAATTTTGAAGTTACTTTAACTTTGTCTCATGTCATACAAGGTTTTGTAATTTCCTCTATCATTGGCATTATTTCAGGTATCACACCTGCCATAACAGCATCAACATTAAATCCTGTTGATGCCATTCGTGCAAAATAATATTTCATATTCATTCCTTATTTTCTTTTATAACTATATTCATTCCTTTTTATCCACTTATTTTGTCCAACAAACTGCACATGTTCTGTCTTGGTATAAGTATTATTTCCCAATAAATACGTATGTCTAATGATTGCAGGTTTGTTATCATTGCCATCTACGCTTAAAATCTCGGTGATAATTTCCAAAATAACTTCTGCGATTCCGTCATCAAGTTTTCGTTTTGATGTAACATTTTTCTTATTCAACATTTTTCCATTCTTAGAAATTACCAATGTATCAGCAGAGTTTGCTTTGGGTTCATCAGGATATATATTTGAAAAAATAAAGGTTTTTGAATCTGCAACTTGACTAATATTCACATCAGCAGGCATTGTATAGGATTTATTTGACGAATAATCAAGATAAGTCAAGCTACCTCTCCAATTTCCAAGCAAAATTTGAAAATCTTTTTTAGATGCTTTTGTTGAGTTTTTTGATGCAATTTTTTCTGAAGGTTTCTTGGATTTTTGTGCAAAAACAGCACTAATATTGAATAAAAAAATGCTTATGATAATCAGAAATATATGTTTTTTCATGATGTGTTGTAATAATAATTTATCTAATTTTTTTGAAAATGTTGTTAAAATATGCCTAATAGATGTCATCTTTTTCGAAAGATGACATCTATTAGGCATATTTTAACAACCAATATTCATTACATAGCTTTTGCAATATTTACAAATTCTCTTGATTTTAGAGATGCACCACCAACCAAACCGCCATCAACATCTGCACAAGCAAAAAGTTCAGCAGCATTATCAGCTTTCACACTTCCACCATATAAAAGAGAAATATCATTTGCCAATTCACCATATTTTGAGGCAAGATGTTTACGAATTACTGCGTGCATTTCTTGTGCTTGTTCTGTGCTTGCAGTAACTCCCGTACCAATAGCCCAAATTGGCTCGTAAGCAATGACTATTTTTGCAAATTTTTCAGGTGCTAGATGAAATAAACCATTTGTAATTTGATTTTGGATAAGTTCAAAATGGTTTCCTGCTTGGCGTTGTTGCAAAGTTTCTCCACAACAAAAAATAGGTAACATCTCATTTTCCAAAGTCAAATTCACTTTTGTAGCTAAGGTTTCATCACTTTCTTTATAGTACTCACGTCTTTCACTATGTCCAATTATCACATAATCTACCTCAAAAGATTTCAGCATAGCTGCCGAAACTTCGCCTGTATATGCACCAGAAGCCTTATCAGCACAGTTTTGTGAGCCTAAAAAGATATTTGTTTGGTGTTGAAACATGCGTTTTGCGTAGCCCAAATGTGGAAAAGGTGGACAAATAACGACTGATGTAGAAGTTTTGACTTCATCTTTTACCATATTTGCAACTTCAGAAATTAAAAAAACTCCTTCCTGTTGTTTAAGATTCATTTTCCAGTTGCCTGCAATAATTTTTTTTCTCATGAGATTAATTGGTTATTAAAATGGTTAATTATTTTTTAATATTTGATTTCGCAATTCTTTAATTTGTTCGGTACTTAAACCCGTTATTTGTGAGATTACTGTATCAGGTAAATTTGCAATAATGGCATTTTTAGCAATTTCGATACTTTGTGCTTGCCTAACTCTATCTTCTGCCTCCATTTGCAACGAAAATAATTCACTTGCTTTGTAATGTAAATAATCTAAATAACGATTATAGCCATATTGTTGCTCGGAATTTAGCCGCATAATATCTAAAACCTCCTTAGCTTCTGTTAAGCCTTTTGCTTTAAAATTATCTTTGATTTCACTGTTTTTGAGAAAATAAATCCACTCATCTAAATAATCTTTGGTTTTGTCTTTAAATTGACCAACTTTAATTATATAATATTCGGGAAAAATATCAGAAACTTTGTTCTTACTAAAAGCCGCTTGTTGCTTGCTCGATAATTGCAAAACATCTTTATTATGCAAACCTTCAAAAATAGTCAAACCTTTATACACATAATCCTTGCCTTGTCCTAAGTCAAAATAGACAATATTAATAGAAATTATTTTTTTGATTTGCGAATACAATTTTCCTAAACCCAAGTTTTCTGTTACAGCCTTAGAAGCACCATAAGCCATGCGTTGAAAATAGTCAATTTCGTATGTATTTTGAATTTCTATGATAATTAACTCTTTCTTAGAATTTTGAGTCAAAATATCCACACGATTGAATTTGTCGTCTTCATGCTCTTGATTGCCTTCACTTTCTAAAATTCTTTCGATTTTTATGTCATCAAGTAACAACTCACTCAAAAAACCTTCAAGAACTGCATAATTATCCTTATCTCGAAGTAGCTTTTTTATTGCCCAATCAAAACGAATGAGTTTTTTTGAACCAGTTTTTGACGATTTTTTAGACATTGTATTTTTAGTTTTTTGTAATTAATTGATTATCAATGATTTAAACAACTTAGAACTTGCAATTAAGAACTTAGAACTTCCTAACTATTTTCATTCACAAACTTAATCACTTCTGCATTAAATATCTCAGGAGATTCAACATTGCAGACATGACCAGCTTTTTCAATAATTTTTAATTTTGAATAGGTATGAAATTTAATGATTTTTTCTTTAATATACGGCAGAAACATAAAATCACCATCACCCATAATATAGAGTGTTGGAATTGGTAATTCTTTTTTGAAATAATGTTTTAAGACTGGCATTACCCGTAATGTAAGTGAAAACCACCTCAAAAACTCAGGTTGTTCCAACTTTTTTGCTTCATTCACAAAATGTGTACGTGCTTCTTTATGTCTTTTACCTGGCATCAATATATAAGCACATAACAAGTATAACCAATAAAATGGCACAAGATGCTGATAAATTTTTGAAACCACAACCATTAATTGACCAAACCAATTCAAATTTGTAATTGCACCACCCAAAATCATGGTTTTAACTTTGGTAATATCTAATTCTCCTATAGTTCTTATAATCAAAGTGCCTAAAGAAATGCCAACAAAATGTGCTGATTGTATTTTAAGGTGATTTAACACATCAATCACATCTTGACTAACCACATCAAAAGTATAATTTTTGCGTGTACTTCTCTCTGGATAATCTTTTGACTTGCCATGTCCACGCAAATCTACCGTTACAACATTAAAATGCTTAACAAATTCTTTAAGTTGCTTGAACCAAACAGAGGAATTGCTGCCTGCTCCATGCACCATGACAACCCATTCGGTTGAACTTTGATGTTGGTATGTTTTGTGAAATAGCATGTTTGATGAGATAATTTAGGTTAAAGCAAAGATATTAATATTTTGGAATATTTTTGTAGCAGCTATAAAATATACAATAAAAATTATGATTCTTGCGTTGTTTCTATAACTTTGTTTTGTGATGCGATTTGTTCTGAAACTTTACGTTTTTCAAGCATAGTAGCCTGAACTTTCATGCGAATCATATTTCCAATATCTTCTCTATATAACCATGCAATGGCTGTCAAAACTACATAAAATAAGGCAACAATAGCAAAACCATAAGCATTGTTTTGTAGCCATTCGCCTAATAAAAATGCAATAGCAAAACTGCTTAACACAACTGCCATATTTGCAAAAATAATACAAATAATAGAAATTGCTAAACGTACAATGGCATTAGAAAGTTCTTGTTGAATTTCTAACTTAAATAATTGAAAATTAACCTCAATTAATTTGCTTACTATATCAAAAATTTGTTCTTTCATAAACAAAAGTAGCAAAAATAAACAGCAAACTACAAAATAATTAAAAAAACTAAGCACTAAAAACTAAAAACTATGCTATTATTTTATCACGAAAATTTAGTCAATTCAAAAGACATTCTTTTATCGGAAGACGAGGCAAAACACTGTTTAAAAGTGTTGCGTATGCACATTGGTGATAGTTTACATTTGACTGATGGCAAAGGAAACTTGGCAGAGGTTATGATTACTTCTGATAATCCTAAAAAATGTATATTACAGGTCAAAAATATAGTTTTTTATCCCAAAAAACACAAACATTACATTCATATTGCCATTGCACCAACAAAAAGTGCGGATAGAATGGAATGGTTTGTAGAAAAATGTGTAGAAATTGGCGTAGATGAAATTAGTTTTTTGCATACAGAACATACAGAAAGGAGTTATTTTAATGATGAAAGAATGATAAAAAAAGCAATTTCAGCCATAAAACAATCATTAAATTTTCATTTACCTGTGGTCAATCCCATACAAAATCTAACAAAATTTTTCGAGAAAATTGCACAAAAAACACCAATAAATCCGCAATTATTTATGGCTTATGTGGATAAAGAAAATACCAAAACTTTATTCAAAACAGCCACACCAAATACTTATTATTGTGTACTTATTGGACCTGAAGGAGATTTTAGCAAAACAGAACTTACACAAGCATTTTCTTTGGGTTTTGCAGGAGTGAGTTTAGGAAATAGTCGTTTGCGAACAGAAACCGCAGGTATTGTGGCTTGTCATACTTTAAATTTGTTGAATGAATAGCTTTAATAAAGTAGCTATTGGGTGGCTCAAAGCCACCCAATAGCTACTGGCAATTTTACTTGAAAAAATCATCTAAGAATTTTTGCTTATCATCTTTTGGTTTGTCATCTTTTGACTCTATTTTCTTGTTTTCCTCTTTTTTGGGTTCGGTATTAAAAAAATCGTCAAGAATACTCTTACTTTTCTCTTCATTTTCAGTTTGTTTTACAGAATTTTGTTCCTCATTTGTTTTGAGCCATTGTTCTAAGACTTGCTGTTTCTTTTCTTTTTCAGTTTGTTGCAATATTTCTTTTTCCTTTGGATTATTAAACACAGCTTGTTCTAAATTTTTGCGTTTATCTTCTGCTGCTTTCTTTTGTTCTTCTGCTGCTTTTTTCTCTTTTTCTGTTGGAGTTCCTAAAATTTGCTCAATTTTTTTCATTTGATTAGCCTCACGTTGCTTTTTCTCACGTTCTTCCGTTTCTTTTAGTTCTTTATCAAGTTGTTGTAATTGTTGTTGCAACATAAATTGTCCTTCGGTATTTGCCAAAATTTTATCACTTTCGCTAATTCCATTAATAATTTCAGCCTCCATTTCCGTTTTCAGAAGCTCATGTTCCAAACTTCCGCCTAATGTTGAGTCTAATTCAGACAAATATTCAGCAATTTCTTTCTGCGTTTTTGCATTTTGCAAACGTGCAGTCATGATTAATTCCCTTGACTTAATGTCTTGTAATTGCAACCGCATATTTGTTAGTTGCGATTCTAATTGTTTGACAATCGGCGTAATATTATTGTATAAAACTTGATATTGTTCAACTTGACGGTCTTCTTGTGTTTTTTGGTCGAGCAACTGCTGTGCTTGCAAGTCTTGGTGCTTTTTCACTGCTAATCCTGCATCTGCATATAACCTATCTGCAATATTTTTATGGCTTTGCAACTGTTTGAGAATATCTTGCTGGTTGGCACGGGTTTGAGACAACGTAGTTTCGTGTTTACGAATAGCTGTTTCTAATTCTGCTAATGCCGCCTTAATCAGTTGTTTTGATTCTTCTTCGGGGCTTAATTGGGGCTGTTCCTCCTTTTTTTCATGAAACAACTCAAAAATACGTTTTCCTAATTTCGACCACACAGTATTAAATATTTATTTTTGGAATGTAATTAACAATTCACAATTTTACAAATTATTTCTTAATTTATTTAGTAATTACTTGTCCACTTTCTCCAT
>JAYTNF010000170.1:0-10603 GCA_043748455.1 Cytophagales bacterium | reverse complement strand
ACAGCCGCAGCACGTTATCAAAACCTCTCGCTAAATCCTGCAAAACTTTCTGGACAATGTGGCAGGTTAAAATGTTGCTTAAATTACGAATTGGAAACTTATCTTGATGCTTTGGTTGATATTCCAAAAGTTGAAAAACCTTTATTGACGGAAGGTGGTTTGGCACATTTGCAGAAAACTGATATTTTTAAGAAAATTTTATGGTTTAGTTATGATACTGAAAGCACTTGGTATCCAATTGCGGCAGAAAAGGTAAAAACCATTTTGGCAATGAATGAAAAAGGAATTACTGCACCTTCTTTGGCGATTGAGGAAGAAAAACAAGACCTAAATAGCAATGGCAGACCGAAATCGGATTCTGAAAAACGCAAAGACGAAAAGGAACAACAACGTCAGAAAATTGCTAAAAACATGGCAAATCGGGCAAGAGGTGGAGGAAATCAAGCTCCACGAACTCCGCACCCACCAAAAGAAGATAAAGATAAGAAGAAAAAATAAAAAAAATTTGTCATTCTGAGTTTGGCTCAGAATGACAAATTAAAAGTTATGATGTCATTATCAAACTAAACTGCAATTTCTTCTACCATTTCAGCTATAAAATATTGCAAATCTTCCACTTTATACAATTCGGGTAACTGATAACCTGCTATAAAAAAGGTTGGCGTAAAAGAAATTTGGTTTTCATTACACCATGTTTTATCTACATTCGTATGAACCATCACAACCTTTAATTCTTCTGAAAATTGTTCTAAAAGTGCATCTACTTTTGGTTTTGCTGCCTTGCAAGGCGGACAATCTGGATTAGTAACAAAAACCAATGTCAAAGGTGCTTCTACATTGCCCAAAATAATTTGTTGGGGCAAAATTTCTTGATTGATATGTTTTTGTTGGTGTAATAAATTCTTAAAAATATCAAAATTATTCTTAAAAATAGCTAGCTCTTTTTGTAATTTAGGCACTTTTGTAGCTGAAACAAAGAAGGGTTTTAGGAAAAAATAAATTACTGAAACCATAAAAAAGGTCATAAAAAAACTAAAAAAGATAAAGCCTTGTGATATGATAATAGCAACAGTTTCATTTTCAGAAGTAAATAAACTTAGACTTGTTTCTATTGCTAAAACTCCAGCAACTCCCAAACACAAAGGACACCAAACCTTTGCTATTTTCCACTGATACCAAACAGACCAAGCCACAAAAGGCAGAGATAAATAAGCTAAAATATTGAAAATTAATAGATTAGTATTAAAAAATAACAGCCAACACAAAGAGCCACAAAAATAGAAAAAGCCAATTTCTGCCCAACTAACCACACCAAACAAAGTAGCAGCAGGCGAAGTAAGCAAACTATTACAGTCTGTTTTTTTATTAAAACTACACAACTTAGCTATTAAACTATTTTTTTCTAAAGACTGCCATAACAATAAAACTGATAGAATTGTGCCTACTAACTTTGTAGCTAACCATACAAAATTTAGCATATTTGTAAATTGCATAGCCTGATAACCAACAACTAAACCCAAAACCAATAATAACAAAGGAAGACGTAAGTTTTCTATGATTTCTTGCTTTTTATTTTCCTTGTAATTGGGTTCTGCGGAATTTTCGTTTTTTTCTATCAGCAGTGTAACACCTGTCCAGAGTTTCGCAAAATCTGTTATAGCTTCTGTAATAATGCCTTTTTCTGTGTGTATGTATGTGATGGTTTCATTTTCTATTTTTTGTAAGATAACAAAAAACTCTCTATCTTTATTACGGATTTGGGCAATGGCAGGATAAGGGATTTCTTGTAATTGTAAAGTGCCTAACTCTACGGGAAGGGTGGAGATTTTGTAAGTTTGGAGAACTTGCTTAATACTTTGCAAAGAAATATCTGTCTGCTCTAGGGCTGTTTTTAGGTATAGATTTGTAAATTTTATATCTAAAACTGAAAGCAAGTTTTGCAAAATGGCAAAAAGACTACTTTCAGCATTGTTTTTAATGCTTTGCTGGTGGAGTTTCATAAAATATTTGGGAGTTATTTATTTTGAGTTTTTAATTTTTGCGAGGGTTTCTTCATATAGAGAAGTATCTTCGTTTGCAGCTTTTGCCAAAGCAAGACATTTTTCTGATGCTTGTAAGGCTTCTACTTTCTTATTATTTTTTAATAATATTTGTGCAAGTGTGTCATAAAAAACAGGCTGATTTTCTTTTAGCTCAATGGCACGTAATATGAGTTTTTTGGCATATTCTAATTCTGATTTGCCTAACATATTTTTAGTTATAGTTGCAGCATAACTATTCAATGTTTTAGCATTATCCCAAGCAGCATTTTTCTCCACATTATTTCTTAATAAACTGTAATACTCCCCCCACATAGCATTATTTTCATAAAAATCTTTATCAATTAAAAACAAAAAATTATCTTTATTAGGATGTTTTAAATTAGTAAATTTTGCACGTAAAGGTTTAAACTTATCGGGTTTAATTTTATTAGACATAACTATTTCCATAATTTCACGTCTAATTATATTAAATTTTACATAATCTACGCTATCTTTTGTATATATATTAGCAAAATGATTTTCTTGCTTTTCTAAGGTTTCGTAAGCTAATGTTTGTGTCGTCTGAACAAACATTTTAAGCAAATACCACTGATTTGAGTTTGTAATATCTTCATTATTAAGAGTTTTCCAATACTCATTTAATAGCATTTCATTTGGACTAAAGTCAATATTTAGGTTTTCAATGTAAGAAAGAATAAAACTATATTCTCTATTTCCTTTATTAAACTCTGCTTCAAGTGCAGTTCTATATATTTTAGGCAATAAACCATTTTTACCAAATTCTATAAATTTCTGCGTTTTGAGTTCTCCAATATTTTTTGTTATTTCAAGTCCATTATAATCTAAAATCAATAAGGTGGGATAAACATTAATTGCATATTTATTAGATAAAGCTTGTCCTATACCTTTTTCCATATCATACTTTACATTAATAAAATTTTGGTTATAAAAATTAGCCACTGTATCATTACCAAATACTTCTTTTTCCATGACTTTACAAGGCTTGCACCAAGAAGTGTAGCAGTCTAAAAAGATAAATTTCTTTTCTTTTTTAGCTTTTTGCTTGATTTCTGACCAAGTACTTGTTTCAAATTTGACTTGTGCATATAACTTGGTCTGATTAAAGACTAAAAATATTATAATGATTAATTTTAGAAATTTCATAACGATAGATACTTTGAAGTTAATTTAACAAAACTATAAGCAGTGTATAATGTTATTCGAAAATAACATTATACATTACTTAATACAAGGCTATTATTACTAATCTACAAAATCAGGGCAACCTGATGCTAAACAAGCTTTATATCCTGCACCACAGTCTCCAGCCCAATACTCAGAGCATGATGATGGGCACCCACTCATTGTTACAATTGTAGCTTCGCCGCCTTTCACAGCTTTCACTTGTTCTTTACTCATTTCAAATTTACCAAATTTTTCTTTTAATGATTTCATTTTGTTTATTTATTTTTAAGGTTTATGTTAAACTCCAAAACCGTAAGAAAACTTACATCTGTTTTGTTGTTGCAAAGGTCGAAAAAAGTTTTAGCACAACAAAGAATAGAAGGTTATAAATTATTCGTTACACGAATTTTATTATTCGAAAATATTTTACAATATTTAGAAAATAATTAAAAACCTAACAAAATGCTCGACCACACAAAAGTACGAAAATTAAGAACAGAAAAAAAGATAAAACAGGAAGTTGCTGCCAATTTTTTAGGATTATCTCAAGGCAACTATGCAAAGATAGAAAATGGACAACAACAAATCAAATTAGAAGCCTTAGAAAAACTTGCAAAATTGCTTGAGGTTTCTGTTGACGATTTATTAGAAAAAGAATGTAAGAATATGCAATATAATTCTAATAACCAAAATGTAAATAATCAGGCATTTTATAGCCAAGATATGGAAAGCATAAAAGCCATTTATCAATTATTGTTATCTGAAAAAGATAGAGTAATAGCAACAAAAGATGAAATTATTACTATAAAAGACGAAAAAATTGCAGTTTTGGAAAGAGAAATTTCAGAATTAAAAAAATAGACTTCTTGCAAAAGTCTATTTTTGGTGTTAAAACAAAAAAGTTGTCAACATTCCACTGTGGGTTTAAAACTTGACAACTTTGGTAATTGTAACTACGAAATTAATATGTTAATTATTTGATAATCAACATATTAATTTCATAGTTCATACATTATATTTCATATTTATCTTAATAATCTGTATTTTGTGGGTCAAAATTTGTCCACGTTTTCGTCCAGTCATTTGTACCAAAAGCACCAACAAAAGTAACTTTTTCAAAAGCTGTACTTTGTAATCTTGCATTAGTAAAACTACCCGAAGTCAATAAATTAGAATTTGCAGCAGGCATTAAAGTTGTCATTGGATTTGACATATTGATAGACGAAATACCAATAGCTTGCAAATTGCCTTGTGTTTTGTTATTTTTTGCAGCAGCATTAAACCACTCAAAAATAGTTTGTGGTGCATCTGTTATTGTTGGAAGTCCTGTTGAACCCGCAGTTAAAGAAAATCCAGCTAAATTTTTACCCATAGCAGCCAAAGTTGTATTTTCAACCGTCAATAAACCAGCTACTGCATCAGTTTGAGTAATTGTGCCATCAACGTGAATTCCAACAGGATAACCTGTTAAAACTGAATTGAAAATAGATGTACGAGTATTTCTACGTATGTGTGCAGCACGACCAAATTGCGGATTAACACTTGCAACACCTCTATCCAAAGCACCAATTAAAGTAATATTTGAGAAGTTTGCAGCAGTTCTTGGCTCTGCAACACTTGCAGGATTATCGTTATCAGACTCAAAACCATTAGAATTTGACTGGTCAGCAATTTGTGGGTCACGGATAACTAAACCAAATTGCACATTGCCCGAAAAGCCATAATCGGTATCAAAATCGTCATCCCAACCTCTGTGTGCAATTAAATATTTTGCATTCACATTGCCACCAAACCACTCAAAACTGTCATCTCCCGATTGTGTAACTTGCACATATTGAATAGTTGTACCAGCACCAACACCACCCATTGTTAAACCATTAATTTCGTTATTTGGTGAAATTGCAACGCCTGCAAACTCAATACGAACATATTTTAAAATTCCTGAATTATCGTTAGCATCTGTTCCACCATAATTTGCATTATCAATACCTTCAATACTTGTAGTTGTAGGTTTGTTAGTTGGTGCGTTACCTAAAAGTACCACGCCACCCCAATCTCCATAACTACGTGAGCCTTTTGCTTGTGCAGACGTAAAAACAATAGGTTTTGTAACAGTACCTTCTGCATTAATTTTTGCACCACGTTCAATAACTAATGTTCCTGTACTTGCTTTATCTCCTAAAATTACAGTACCTGCATCAATAGTCAAAGTTGCACCAGATTTTACACGAACAAAACCTTTCAATAAATATCTTTTGTCGGCTGTCCATCTTGTATTTACAGTTATTGGCGTTGCACCATCTACAACTGTATTTGTTGTAGGTTTTGTAACAGTTGTAGTTGTTACGTCATCACCACAAGCAAAAGTTACGGCAGCCAAAGCTACTAAAAGCATTTTTGAAAATGAATTTGAAAATAATTTCATTGTTTTCATTGTTTTAAGTAAAAGTAGTTTAATGTTTAGTGTTACTATTTTTGTAATTTTTTTATACGTTGGCAATGGTGCTTTTGCACCTTGACAATCGTATTTTTGACACCAAAGTTAATTTTATACGATTGTCAAGGTGCGAAAAGCACCATTGCCAACGTATAAAATTAACGTATAGAATTAAAAACCATACGCAACTCCTACCGAAACCGAAGTTCCTCTGCGATATTGAATAATAGTTTCGTCTGTATCTGTAATTGTTCCATTACGAGAACCACTGTCTTGAATAATGCGGTATGGCGAGTTTAATAAATCAGAAATACCAACTTTTACTTCTAATTTACCAAATTTCTTACTTGCTGCCAAATCTACTAAATGGCGAGGCATTTCATATTGTGTAGGATAAACAACATCTCCAATCGTGAAAATACGTTTACCTAAGACGTTATATTGTAAGTTAATTTGTGTTTTTGCAGCTTCGTTGTTATAAAAAAAACCTATATTTGCTACATAAGGTGACTGAAACATCATTGGTCTGTTTTTATCAACAGCAGATAAAACATCACCTAAGTTCACTTGATTATGAATTAATGACAAATTAGCCACTAAACTTACATCTTTCAAAACTGGTGCTTGTGTCCAAGTTCCTAATGATTTGCGAATGTCTAATTCAACACCATAACTTACTGCCGAAGGTGCATTGAAAGGTTTGAAAAGACGACCATCACCAACAATAATTGTTTGCGTTTCTATTGGATTACTGAAATATTTGTAAAAAGCACCAAAAGAAATCATTTCACCTTCACTTGGATACCACTCATAACGCAAATCTACATTATGAATATTGGCAGCTTTTAAATCTGGATTACCTTGTAAATTAACATCTAAATTGAAGTCATAATAGGTAAATGGTGCTAATTCTCTGAATTCTGGTCGGTTAATTGTGTATGCGTAAGCAGCACGTAACAAATGTTTTTCAGTTAAATTATACGTTAAATTTGCTGATGGCATTGGTGTAAATTGTGCTTGTTTTACGTTAATAGCCTCACCACCACGCAAAGCAGAGATAATTCTTTGGTCATTAAATTCGCCACGTAAGCCAATATTCGCATTAAATCTGTCTGTAATTGGCAAAGAAGCCGAAATATATGCTGCAAAAAGTGTATTATTTGCCTTGTAAGCATCTTGTTCTGTTGTGCCTTCTGCCATTGTAAAACTATTGATACCTGTTACATTTGCGTTATCAAAAATTGAATTGATAGGTGCATTGCTCAAATTATCATTGAAACCAACAGGAGATTTTGTATAAGACATCCAACGTGCATTAAATTTACGGTCTTTACGTTCTACATACATACCTGCACGAATTTTGCCCTGATTTTTTGCACTTCCTAATTTAATTTTGTGTTCTACATCACCTCTGCCCATAAAACTTGTTTCTGTCAAAGCTGAATAAAAACGTGCTGCATCAAAAGTGGTTGCCCCTGGTGGAATTGCAACAGGATAATTTTCTGCATTTCCATTTCCTTGTGTACGAACTCTGCGATAATCTGGTTCTTGACGATTTGTATAGCCAAATCCACTTACCCAAGTAATTTTAGTTTTGTCATTTTTCAAATCGTGATAACCTGCCACTTGACCTGAATAAATACTACGACTTTCGTAACGAAAAGCATAATTTCTTACATTATAACCATTTCCAAAATTTACGCCTGTACGAACAACATTTTCTGTAATTCCAATTTGGTTAAACAAATTTCTAAACTCTATTCTGTTATTTGGATTTAACATTACAAACCAATTGTGCATAATTCCTGTACGTACATTATTTTGTGCATTGGCATCATTGTAATTATAAATTGGATTTGCTTTTATATCGTCATTTGCTTTAAGGTCGTATAAATTACGTTCTATGTTCATAAATTGGTTGCTATTGCTATAATTTATGGCTGTCATATTACCAACTTTTACATTTTTAATGAAAAAACTACGATTTAACGAAAAACCAAAACGCATATCAGGCAACAAGGATTTTGTACTTGCATCATAATAAGGTTGCAAAAGTCTTGCTGCATCTGCTCTTTCTGCCGAAGAACCATCTAAATAAGAAGGGAAATTTGTTGGTAATTTGCGGCTGTTATCAAAGCCTAAAAAATCTGTTGAGCTTGCTTTTTGAGTTAAAGCATTTTGAAAAGTTGTACCAAAACGATAATTTGTAGAAAAACTTACATTCATTGAGTTTTCATCAGAATAACCTTTTGTGTAAAGTTTGATTACACCACCTGCCACATCACCTGGGTTTTCAGCACTTGCAGATTTCAAAACTAACATTTTATCCAAAGCTCCTGTTGGTATCATATCAAAAGAAAATGCCCTCGAATCAACCTCAGAACTTGGTGTAATTACATCATTTAACAACACTGTATTGTATCTTTCTGACAAACCTCTAACAACTACAAATTTGTCATCGATGATAGAGATACCAGGAACCCTTTTAATTGCTTGTCCTGCATCTCTATCCAAAGTTTTGTTCATTTGTTCTGCCGAAACACCCACAGCAACAGTTTCCATTCTTTTCATTTCATTAATTACTGCGGAACTTGTATTGGTTTCTCGAACTCCAAAAACCACAACTTCGTTTAAAGCACTGTTATCTTCTTCCATTAATAAGTTAATAGTCAAGGCTTTATTATTTTCAATTTTAACTTTTTCTATTTTCTGAGTTTTGTAAGAGATATAAGAAATAATCAAATTATATGTTCCAACAGCAGCTTTGAAAGAAAAATTGCCTTCTATATCTGTGTTTGTTCCAATGGTTGTGCCTTCAAGCATTACTGTTGCGCCGACAAGTCCTTCGGAAGTGTTTTTGTCTTTGAGATTTCCTTTTATGATACCTGTTTGTGCGTATAAACAAGTTGAAACTACTAATAATACTATAAATAATAGAATTTTTTGCATAACTTTGTGTTGTAAAGTGTGTCTTGACGAATGTCTTTTACTGTTTACTTTAATGCTGCAAAGGTAGGAATAGTGTGTTAAGTGAATATTAAGGAAATGTTATTAGAAATTTACGTTATGGTAAAAGATGTTACAAAAAAGTACATCAATCACCAAATAAAATATTACAACGATTTTTAATGATTTATTTACAATTTATTTCTACTGTGTTTATTATATTTTTTGAATAAAACAAATAAAGTTTTTTAACTTGCACCAATTATTTCAATCTTTCAAAAACTCCAAATTCAAATATAAATTCAAACACAAATTCAAATATAAATTCGACCATGAATTATCGTATAGAAAAAGACACAATGGGCGAGGTGAAAGTGCCTGCCGAAAAATATTGGGGAGCACAAACCCAAAGGTCATTAGAAAATTTTACTATCGGAGGGCATCGCATGCCTATCGAAGTGATTAAAGCATTTGCTATTTTGAAAAAAGCAGCAGCTTTGACAAACACAGAACTTGGAGTTTTATCACAAGATAAATCTGATAGCATTGCTAAGGTTTGTGACGAAATTCTTGCAGGAAAACTTGATGATGAATTTCCATTAGTCGTTTGGCAAACAGGTTCTGGCACACAAAGCAATATGAATTTGAATGAAGTTATTGCTAACAGAAGCCATGTTTTATCAGGAGGAACTCTACTTGACGAGAAAAAAAGCCTAAATCCAAATGATGATGTCAATAAATCACAGTCATCAAATGATACTTTCCCAACTGCTATGCACATTGCTGCGTATAGCTATGTGGTTGAAGAAATGTTGCCAAAAGTAAAACATTTGCGAAATACCTTAGATAAAAAAGTAAGAGATTTTAAAGATGTTATTAAAATTGGTCGTACACACCTCATGGACGCAACGCCATTGACATTAGGCATGGAATTTTCGGGTTATGTGGCACAAATAGACTATGCCATGAAAGCCATACAGTTTGCCTTAGACCATGTTTCTGAGTTAGCTCTGGGCGGAACTGCGGTGGGAACAGGCTTAAATGCCCCTCGTGGCTATGACGTTTTGGTTGCAAAAAACATTTCTAACCTTACAGGACATAGTTTTTGCACAGCTCCAAATAAATTTGAGGCTTTGGCATCACATGATGCTTTGGTGGGGTTATCAGGTGCTTTTAAACAATTAGCGGTGGCTTTAATGAAAATTGCTAATGATATTCGGTTTTTAGCTTCGGGTCCAAGAAGTGGTATCGGCGAGATTTTAATTCCAGAAAATGAGCCAGGTTCTTCTATTATGCCTGGTAAAGTTAATCCTACACAATGCGAGGCTTTAACGATGGTAGCTGCACAAGTGATTGGTTGTGATGCTGCGGTGGCAGTTGGTGGCATGCAAGGACATTTTGAACTTAATGTTTTTAAACCAATGATAATTTTCAATATCATGATGTCTGCACGTTTATTGGGCGATGCTTGCGATTCTTTTGACAAACATTGTGCAATAGGAATTGAGCCAAATACACCATTATTGAAACGCAATCTCGAAAATTCTCTCATGTTGGTAACAGCATTAAATCCACATATTGGCTACTATAAATCAGCTGAAATTGCTAAAAAAGCACATAAAGAAAGCACTTCTTTGCGTGAATCTGCTCTAGCTTTGGGTTATGTTACTAACGAACAGTTTGATGCTTGGGTGAAACCAGAAGACATGATTGGGAGTTTGAAATAAAATTTGTAATTATTTATTTCAAATACCACAAAACTTTCAAAGGTTTTGCAATCCCAAATAGATTTAATAAGTAATTTTGCTTGTTAAATCTATTTTTGCATATATATAGTTTGATAATGACAAAACAAATTATTAATGTCGTCATCATAGTTACTAAAAATATTTGTATAATGTAAGTTGCGTAGTGAATTGTACCGCACCCTTGGCGGGGGTTGCCTTCAACTGCAAGGTCATTGTAAAATAGCAATTAAATCGTTAAATTAATC
>JAYTNF010000169.1:0-17869 GCA_043748455.1 Cytophagales bacterium | reverse complement strand
GTCCCGATATTATGATTACCAGATTTCCAAAAACTTCGGAAGCAGGACACGGACATCATTCATCTTCGGCAATTTTGGCAGAGGTTGCTTTTGGCATTGCAGGAGATAAAAACGCATTTCCTGAACAGTTGGCTTTTGTGGAAGTGTGGCAACCAAAACGCATTTTTTGGAATAATTGGCGACCTTTACGCCCAACTTTTGCACCAAATGACCCTAAAAAATCAATGGAAGAACTTACAAAAGGACTTATTCCAATAGATTTAGGAAAATTTAATGTTTTGCTTGGTAAAGATTATGGCGAAATTGCAGCCGAAAGTCGCAGCCAACACAAAAGTCAAGGTTTTGGTGTAGCTGCGGTGCGTGGACAAAGAATTGAGTATCTGGAATTACTAAAAAGTAATTTGTCAAGTGATAATAATGTAACACTCAAACATCTACTCGAAAACATTAATACAACTTGGAATAATGTAGCTAATAGCGAAAAAATAGTAAAATCATTGCAAAAAGCTAATCAAAAATTTGAAATAGAAAATCCCGAAAATTCCGTTTCTTTATTGCTAGAAATTTATGCAGAAATGCAAAAATTGCCTAATTCTTATTGGAAAACACAAAAAACTAAAGAATTACAAAGTATTATTTTGAATTGTGCGGGAGTTTGGAGTGAGGCTTTTGCTAAAAATTATTCAACAGTTGCAGGAGATAGTTTAGACATTACTACAAATATTATCAAACGAAGTAGCAACGCAAAAGTGGTGGTTTATCAAATGCAATTAATCGGCGAAGGTCGTTATCACGATGATGTAATGTTGCCAATTCCTATGATTTTATCGGATAAACCTATTGCTATTGATTTGAAAGAAAATGTATTGCAAGAGAACAAAGGCAAGTTTTTAATTTCAAAGTTAGTACCTATTTCACAACCTTATTGGTTGATAGAACCCGAAAAGAAAGGAATGTTTATGGTTGATAATCAGCAAGTTATCGGATTGCCCGAAAATACACCACGCTTAAAAATGGCTTTTTCTATCAAAATAAATGAGGTAGCTTTTACGATTTTTCAACCTGTTTTGCACAAATGGACAGACGATATAGACGGAGAAAAATATCGTAGATTAGAAATTACGCCACCTGCAACCGTAAATTTTGCACAGTCAGCTTACGTAGTCAATAACGGAGTTAATAATCAAAAAGCTGAAAAAATTGCTGTAACAGTGCAAGCCCAAAAAGCAAATATTAAGGGAAAATTACGTTTAGTATTTGATAATCAAGCACTTACATCAAGCAATGAATTTGATATTGACCTTAAAACAAAAGACAAAATTCAGACTTTTGAGTTTGAAGTAAAATCAAGTACAACGGACTTTAGTCCGTTACCAATAAATATGCGTGCAGTTTTGACTATTGATAGCGTGGAATATGACAACAGTTTAGTTCGTATTGACTATAAACATATTCCTATTCAAACTTTATTTCCAAAGGCAACTGCAAAAGTTTTGTTGATGAATGTACAAACGAAAGTAAAAAAAGTAGGTTATATTGAAGGTGCAGGAGATGCAATTCCTGATGCTTTGAAAGAATTGGGTTGCGAAGTTACGGTGATTAACGAAGCAATTTTGCAAGACAGCATAAAGTTGGCAAGTTTTGAAACCATTGTTTTTGGTATTCGTGCCTACAATACGAATGATTTACTCAAAAAATATCAAGACAAAATCCTAAAATATGTAGAAGATGGCGGAACTGTTATCGTGCAATATAACACTGCCAACCAACTTACAGAATTAGTAACGCCAAATTTTGCACCTTTCCCAATAACTTTGTCGAGAGATAGAGTTACTGAAGAAGATGCCGAAATGCGTATGTTAAAACCAGAACATTCGATTTTTAATTCGCCAAATAAAATTACACAAGAAGATTTTAAAGGTTGGGTGCAAGAACGAGGTTTGTATTTTCCAAACAAATGGGACGTAAATTATGAGGCTTTATTGAGTTGTAATGACAAAGGTGAGCCTGCAAAAGATGGTAGTTTGTTGGTTGCCAAATATGGAAAAGGTTATTATGTTTATACTGGTTTGTCGTTTTTTAGAGAATTGCCCGCAGGTGTGATAGGTGCATACAGGTTGTTTGCAAATTTGGTTTCGGTGGGGAAATAAAACGAACAAGAACTAACATTTCTTTGAGAAATGTTAGTTCTATTTTTCTATTCAAGACTTAGGAAGTTTATTTTTTTGTTTTTAGAATGTTAGTATATTTGTGAGAAACTTAAAATATTATTGATATGCAACTTAAAGATTTAGCGGAAAATATATCGTGGGGAATACCTATTTTACCTCAATATTTAACTGATAATGACAGTGAGGGAGCTTATTTATTTTTAAATTCGGACTGTTTTAAAGATGATAAAATTTTTATTGAAAATACTAAATATATTTCTTATAAAAATATTCAAAAACATTACACTGCTAAAAAATTATTAAAACTTCAATATGGGGATTTTATTTTTGATAGTGAAACTTTTAACTTAGCTATTTTTACAGAAGAAAAAAATGTTATTCCATCAGAAAAACTACTAATTATTCGTCAGAATAATGCTTATTTACGTCAAATTTTGCTGAATGACGCAGGGAGGTTTTATGTAAAAAATGAACTTAAAAAGGCATTAAGAGCAGAAAATAATTTAGAAAAAATAAAAAGTATTACCATTCCTGATAATTTTGAAACTATTGTAGAAATTCAAAAAGAAAGTCTTAGACCAGACCGTTTACCTATTGATGTACTTACAATTAATGTTAGACAAGGTGTAATGACTTTGGATAAAATATTAAAACGTATAAAATATAACGAGATTAATCTTAATACAGGTTTTCAACGAAAATCAGGTTTGTGGACTGATGATACAAAAAGTCGATTAATCGAAGCCTTAATTGTCAAACAACCCATTCCTGCTTTTTATTTTGACTCTACAGAAACGACAGAAGAAGAAGATATTTGGCAAATTGTAGATGGACTTCAACGTCTAACAGCTATTAAGCAGTTTGTCATAGATAAAAGTTTTTTGCTTCAAGAATTATATTATTTACCTCAATATCAAGGCAAAAATTTTGACCAACTTCCCCGTTCTGCACAAAGGAATATAGAGGAATATGAAGCTATAACTTATATTATTGAACCTCCAACCCCAAAAACGGTTAAATATAAAATTTTTAAATCCATTAATACTAGTGCTTTGAGTCTTGCCTCACAAGAAATTCGCCATGCACTTAATCAGGGAAAACCTGCAAATTGGTTGGCAAAATTTACAGATGATAAGATTACACCAATTTTTGAAAAAGTAGTTCCTGTATCTGAAATTAATAAAGAAAGAATGTTAGATAGAGAAATAGCTTTGCGTTATTTGGCTTTTCGAATGACACATTACGAGGACATAAAAACCAATAGTACCGAATTACTTGATGACGCAATGACACAAATATTTGCTTTTGAGGAATTAATGACTAAATATTACGAAGAATTTAAAGAAGTTCTTTTTGTTATAGATTATATTTTTGGTGAAATAGCTTTTACCAAAGCTATGATAGGTGGACAAAATACAGGTTTTATTAATTCCATTTTTGAAATTTGGACTTATGCTATTTCAATAGCTACGAAAGAACAACAAGAGATTTTGAAAAGTAGGAAAAAAATTGTTAAAGAAGCTGCTCTTACACTTAATAAAATATCTAAATTTACACAATCTATTGAAGAACAACCTTATACTCGTGAAAATTTACGAATTCGGTTTTCAACCATTGAACAACTTATAAAAGAAATTACTAAATGATAAATAATATACACATAAAGAATTTCAAATCCTTAAAAGACATTGAAATAAATTGTGCAAATTTGAATATTTTGACGGGTTTGAATGGTGTTGGCAAATCTTCTGTAATTCAAAGTCTACTTTTACTTAGGCAATCTTCTGATACACTATCAAAAAAAGAAAAAAATATAAATCTGCAAGGAGAATATATAGATATTGGCACATATAAAGATGCAATTTTTTTCTTATTTGATAAAAAAGAAAATTCTATTAAATTTATTTTTGATATTAACGAACAGAAAATAAATATTGAAACTGTTGGTTACTCTGAAAGTAATAAGGAGAATAACCAAGTTTCAGTTAAAAGTTCTGTCTTAAAAACAGATACTAAACAAGAAGCTATTTTTTCGCCTAAAAAGTTCCAATACTTAAAAGCAGAAAGAATAAGTGATGAAGGCAGATATAATACAGATAATAAAAAACTAGAAAATAAAGATTTTGGTAAAACAGGAGAATATGCTTGGCAATATTTTGTAAAAAATAGATTAACACCGATTTCACACGAAAGTTTAAAACACTCTAAGGCTACTTCTAATTTAATCAAAGACCAAATTAATGCTTGGTTAAGTGAAATCAGCCCTAATATTATGGTAGAAGCTGATTATGACGAAAATGATAGCACAAAAATAGCTGTTGAATATAAGTTTCGTTTTCTCAATGAAAGCCAAATAGAAGATACAACCATAGCTTTCAAACCTAAAAATGTAGGTTTTGGTGTGAGTTATGTTTTTTCTGTAATTTTAGCTTTACTAACCGCAGAAAAAGGAGATTTACTTATCATAGAAAACCCCGAATCACACTTACACCCAAAAGGGCAGTCAAAACTTGCCGAATTAATGTGTTTGGCTGCACAAAATGGCGTGCAGATTTTTTGTGAAACACATAGTGAGCATATATTTAATGGTGCTCGTTTAGCTGTTGCTAAGAAAACATTAGATTTGGATAAAACTAAAATATTTTTCTTTAAGCGTAATTTACTTGGACAAAATAGCATAGTAACAGAAATTATCTTACAAGAAGACGGTTTTATTAAAGAATGGGAAGATGATTTTTTCCAACAGTATAATCTCGATGTTAATCAACTTTTTAAGGAAAAAAAGAAAAATGCAAATATTTCTAAATGATAGAAGTTTCTCTGAAAACAAAAAGGATTTTCTGTTTGACTTATATGATATACTTGATGAGCAAAATCAGGAGGTGCTTGTTTCTATGAGCAAATGGCTTGATATTCAAGAATATTTACTTATTTTGAATGTTGGAAACCTAGATTTGAATACAAAAATAAATGCTATGTTTGATACTCAACAAACAAGGTGTTTTGTTGATTGGGAAGAAAATACGGTTCAAAAATCAAGCATTAATTATACTTCTCCTCTGTCCCTTTCAAATCAAGAAACAATAAATAAAACGTCTATTGCAGAATGTTGTGAACGAAAACTATTAAATCCTGATGAATTATTTTTTGTAATTGATATTTCTGATAAGTGTGATGCTCGTTATGGTAATATTCATATATTGAGAGAAGATACAAATAATCAAAAAGTAACTTTTGTAACCCTAAAAAGTATAGAAGACTTGTCTGATATACAAAATTTTTATTTATATGCAGTTGTGCAAAGTATTGTAGATGACAAAAAGGTTTTTGATAAACTTGTATCAAAAGTTGAAAGCATAAAACTAAAAACAGATTTTGATTTTAATCATTGGAAAATAGATACTACAAATGTACTTCCATTGAAAGATTTATCTAATTTATTTTTAGATGCTTATACAGAAGTTAAGTATGATGGTAAAAAATATTCACCTGAAATTTATACAGAGCATCATAACACAAAGCAACTATTAGGCGAAAAAGTTGCCTTAATAAATGGTTGGAAACGTAATTCTTATTTGAAATCTAAAAATAATAGACTTGTATTCGAGCCAAGAAATAAAGCCACAGGGATTATAAAGTATTTATCAATGGACACTTTGCACAGTGATTTTGAATTCCATAACGCAGAGGTGAAAGAAAATAATCATAAAGGTTCTATGGCAATAAATGGTAATAAAAGTAAAGGGACACAGGGACATCAACTAAAATTTAGCTAAGAAAACGAAAAAATTGCTCCTTGCTAATTCCATAAACTTATACAACAACAATAAAAAACAGCCAAAAATGTCTAAAAATTCAGCAATCACCTCACAAGATAGGTCTCTTTTGATGCTTTTAATAGCCACAGTTATTACAATAATTATCTGGTTTTTGCCCTTTGGCAGACTTATTTTGTACCCTTTTACTATCTTAGGCACATGGTTTCACGAAATGGGGCATGGACTTACAAGCCTGATGCTTGGTGGTCATTTTGATAGGTTGGAGATATTTAGCAACGGTTCTGGGTTGGCTTACACAGCAATACGTGGTCTTTTGGTAAATAAAGAACTAGAAAGTGCCTTAGTGGCTGCGGGAGGACTAATTGCACCGCCGATTTTTGGCACTATATTCATGGTATCAGGAAAAAATCCAAAAGTTGCAAGTATTACACTTTCTATTTTTTCTGTGGCTTTACTTACTTCTTTGGCTATTTGGGTGCGTAGTTCTTATGGTTTGGGAGTTATTGGTGCTATTGCTTTTGTGATTTCTCTGATTGCATTCAAAGGTTCAGCAACCGTAAAACAGTTTAGTATTCAGTTTTTGGGAGTTCAAGCCATTCTTAACACGTATCAACAGATAGATTATTTATTCACAGAAAAAGTAGAAATTGACGGAAAAGCCATGCTTTCTGATACAGGAAGTATCGCATCAAACTTACTATTACCTTATTGGTTTTGGGGTGGTGCAATTCTGTTTTTTTCAGTGCTAATGCTGCTAATTTCTTACAAAATTGTTTATAATGAAAAAAATAATAACATTTAGTTAAGTAGAATATTTGCATGTTTGATTTCGGCAGGGAGATAAAAAATAAGAAGGCATTGGAACAGATTTTTTATAGAAATATTGATGATAATTGTGCATAAACTGTAAGTTAAAGAGATGTGATTTTTTTGAAAAAGTCACACCTCTTTAACTTAGTTTACTTTCATATCTATTCCACTTTTCCACTTCCTAAAATATTAGCTAACTGCGTGCCTTTCAATAAGTTAGCAAAAACTTCGGCAATAGATTTTCCGCCGAGAATAGCTAATGGAGCCATAGATTCTGCCATTTTTTCGGCAAGAGCTTTGTCGCCAAAAGCCTGTAAAGCTGCAATTAAATCTGGTGAAACTGCACCTGCTTTGCTAACAACTGCCTCAACTTCGGCACTAAGTTTTTGCAATTCTTGGGCTAATTTCTGTTGCTGAACATCAATAACTAATTGTTCAGTTTCTTTCTTACGCAATAATTCGGCTTCTTGAATTTTAGAAAATACTTCTTGATTTGCCAAATTAGAATTGATTTTTTTCCACTCCGACTGAATACTTGCATCAATTTTGGTAAGTTCTAACTCTAAATTTTTGGTAGTTTCTGCTTTTTGCAATTCCACTGTTTTTTGTCTTGTTTCTGACTGCGTTTCGGCAATTTGACGAATAACAATTTCATTTTGTTGCGTAAATTCCAAACGTCTTTGTTCTGAAACCAATTTCAAAGTCTGTTTTACTACATCTTGTTGTGCAGAAATCAACAAATTTTCAATAGTTGCATCACCCAAAACAATATCCAAAATCTCAACATCATAAATTTTCATACCATTTTCGGCAAATAATCTCCCTGGACGTTTGACGCCTTCGGTAGCAACTCCCAAAATTACATCACGCAAAATATCTATTCCTTTGGCATAAAAATCCATAATTGTATATTTCTTAACCGCATTTCTTACCACAGACCTCATGTGGTCAGTCAAGAATTTTACGTAATTTTCAACATTAAACCATTTTTCGGGTTCTCCTTCAAAATTTACACGATAGGATAATTGTATAGAAACTTGGCAATAATCAGCAGTTTCAGCATTAACCACATCAGAAATTTTATTATACAAAACTCTCAAATAAACCGTTTTTAACAAATTTTCTTCGGTTTTTGGCGTGCCTGTTGACAAACTCACAGCTTCAAGATTTTCGTCATATTCTAACAAATACGTTTGAGGTCCCGTAACCACTTTTCTTGTGCCTGTTTTGCTCACCACCAAAACCGCATAACCTGTCCACAAATCTATCGTAACTGCACCATCATATTTCGTATCCAAAGTAAGCATACGTGGAGGCGTATATTTGTGGTCACGACTAAATTCTTCGCCACCCATTTCCTTAGAAACAGTCTCTTTTTTTCTCATTTGACTTCGCTGCTCTTGATATTGTGGTGCAGGCGAAATATTTTGTTGAGCAATATTTTGCTGCTCTATGCTCGACAATTCAATAAAATCTTTGCTTTCACCTTTTTGCATTTCGGCTAATTTCATATTATAACTCAAAGCCTCTGCATTATTTGGAAACCATAATTGTACTTGTTTTGTCGATAAAACTCTGCGAACCAATACCAAATCTCGTGGGTCTGGTAAAAACATTGCAGGTCCCTTCTGTAAAAATATTTTTCCTGTCTTGCGATTCAACACATAACGACCTTCGCCTGGCGGAATTGCTAAGGAATAATGACGTTCTTTTTCACCATATTTGACAATAGCGTGTTCTGGTCTTGGGTAATAAATCATTTGGTCTTTGCCTGTAATAAATAATTCATCACCTTCTTTATAACTTTTTTCGCCTTCTGTGTAAGGTGCAATAACTTTGATATACAAGCCACTCATTTCATTGAGTTCAATAGCACGAAATTTACGTAAACCATTTTTCTGCACAAATTCTTCGGTTGGTTCAGGAAAAACTACCGCAGGTCCTTGAATGTACCTTTTATTGCCATTTTCGTCTAATAAAATGCAATATTCTAACCTTTCTAAGGTAATTGCTTCACGTACATAATCATCATTTTCATCTCTAACAACTTCAACTCCTGTTGGTGGAATATAAAATGAAACATTTGCACCCTTGATAATCAACAGTTTACCAATCGTTAAATCAGGAATTTCGGCGGTGCTTACCACTTCGCTTGCACTACTTTCGCCTTCAACCGTTTTGGTTTTCATTACGGCTTTTTTCCAATTTTTGCGAGCTTCCTCCTCATCATACACTCGTACAAGAATGTATTGATTTGAACGTAAATCATGCCCAGGGATAACTTTTGCCATTTGTCCAGGCCATAAAGCAAAGAATATTGGACCTGGAATATTGACTTTACGACCAATATTTAACTCAATAAGATTGTTTGTTGTGCCTGTTTTGGGTTGATTTCCGTCTTTCGCAGGATTTTTTAGCACCACATACCAACCTTCAGGGGCAATGGTAAAATTTTGTGTAGCTTCTTCAAGCAGTTTTTTCTCAAATCTTTTCGACTCTGCATCAAAAGTTACAGGTCTGTCTGTATTTGCCAAACTTGTTTTGTAAGGTCCGACATAAACATTGATATTGCCTTTTGTTTGGTCTGAAATAAAAGCATATTCATTTGGGGCAAGAACTAAATCCCGTTCTCTGTTGGTATCTGTCATGGCTAAAAATGTTTTAAAAAATGATTTATGATATTTATTGAAAATTACAAATTTAGATATGGAAAAATATTAAAATTTAACCAAAGATAAAATTATATTTTGAAGTTGAATCTGTAATTACAAAATAAATTTTCCCCTCTTTTTGCAATTCTCATACATAATATTAACTTTACAACAAAACATAATCAGTTTATCTATTCATCATTACTCTATTCAAATATGGATAGATATTGCCTTTGAAAAATTTATATTTTGATATTGACATTCTAAATTTTTTAGTATCAAATTAAGACAATAACCAAAACAACTAATATATTTATCTGTTATGTTAAGACTAATTTTTTTACTTATTTTATATTTATTTTCCACAAATACTATTTTTGCACAGACTGTAATAGATTTGCAAAACCCTAATCTACCTAAATATCTTGGAGAATATTGTAAAATTTTGGAAGATAAAGAAGGTCAGTTTAGCATAACAGAGGTCATTAATCTTGAAAAACAGGCACTTTTTAAAGCAAGCACTAACGAAGTACCAAATTTTCAGATAACTCCTTTTACCTATTGGTTGCAATTTGAACTAAAAAATAATAGTCAAGAAAAGTTTTTTTTAGAAATAGATAAAGGAGATATTGATAGCCTAAGTTTATACCATATTCAAGCAGATACAGTTACAAAAGTATTTCATATTGGTCAGCTTGTGCCTTTCAAAACACGTTTTCATCAAGGTCACCAATTTATTTTTCCATTAAACTTAGTAGAAAATACTACCCAAACTTTTTTTATTCGTGTAAAAAGTATAAAACCATTAGCAATTCCTCTTGTTATTGCAAAGGAAAGCACAATGACTTGGCTAAGTTATCGTCAAGATATTACTCAGGGCATGTATTTTGGGTTTGCATTACTCATTATTTTATATAATTTGTTTATTTGGTTTTCTGTAAGAGATAAATTGTACTTAATTTATGTTGTTTATGTAGCTATGTTGAGTATTACTTTGGCAGATTTTAAAGGAATTAGTGCTTCATTGTTATTTGTGAATTTTGAAAGTTTTAATCCTTATACTATTGGAATTTATGGAGTTGCAGGCAGTTTAGCAAATATATTTTCTGTGTTATTTCTCGAAACTAAAAGGCAACTTCCTAAAAATCATAAAATCTTAGTTTTCCTAATTTTATGTTATTTCATTTCTGCTTTATTAGGGTTTTTAGGATTTCGTTTTGCAAGCTGCATTTCAGTAAATGCTATTGCTTTAATTAGCTCTTTCTATTTACTTTATACATCTTGGATACTTTATAAACAAGGTTTTAAGCCTGCAAAATTTTATTTATATGCCTTTGGTTCTTTTTTATTCTGTGTAATAGCACAATTTAGTGGAAATTTAGGGCTTTTACCTGCAAATGCTTTCACATTACAAGCCATGCAACTTGGTTCGGCAGCCGAAATGTTGCTACTATCTTTGGCATTGGCTGATAAAATAAATAGTCTGAAAGTAGATAACGAAAAAGCAAAAGCTGATTTGCTTGTCATAGTGCAAGAGCAAAATGCAGTTTTAGAGCAAAAAGTAGCCACCAGAACTCAAGAACTTCATGAAAATAATATGATGCTTGAAGTGCAAAATGAAGAAATTAAACAACAACAAGAAGAACTTTTAACTATTAATGAAACTTTAGGAATACAACATATTGAAACCGAGTTACAAAAACAACGTGCTGAAAATACACTCATAGAATTGCAAGATACTACACAAAGACTTAATCAAAGTATTAAATATGCCCAAAATATACAACAAGTTATTTTGCCTGATACTGCATTAATAAACAGTTTTTTTAAAGAGCATTTCACAATTTATTTACCAAAAGATGTAGTAAGTGGAGATTTTTATTGGTTTACAAACTTATCAGATACTATTATTGACAATCAATCTTACCAACGAGCCTTGTTTGCCTTAGCAGATTGCACAGGTCATGGCGTACCTGGTGCATTTGTTACAATGGTTTGTAATACCTTATTATATGAGGCAGTAGAAATTGCAAAAATAGAATCACCTGCAAAGATTTTACAGAATTTAGATATTCGTATCCAGAAGATATTAAGACAACATGAGGGCAAAAACTCTGATGGTTTGGATATTAGCTTATGTCTTTTTGAAAAACAAGCACATCAAAAAATTGAAATAACTTTTGCAGGCTCACATACATATATATATTATTTTGAAAATTTAACACATGCAGAAAATCACATAATAACTAAAATGTCGGGCGACAGAATTACCATTGGAGGCAATAGTAACAACAAACAAAAATTTAATAACCAAATATTTACCCAACAAAAAGGTCAAGTTATCTATTTTAGCACTGATGGTTACACAGACCAAAATGATGCAAATAGAAACCGTTTAGGCTTGCAAAATCTAAGAACAATGCTTGGAGCATTTCAAAATACAGCATTAAATGAGCAAAAACAAATATTGATAGATGCCTTAAATCAGCATCAAAAAGAACAACCACAACGTGATGATATATCGGTTGTAGGTTTATTGATGTAGAAATTATCTCTGTGAAATAAAATTGTCTACTGTTGTTATATGGTTTTGGTGGCTAAAAGCCACAATCACACACCTGAATAACTACAAATATTTTTCTATAATTTGTTTAAAAATTCCGAGCAAAGTAGGCAAATCATTCACATAATAATTTTCAATATCAATATATAATTTGTCTTTTTCCAAACGCAAAAATTTCCACACATCACCCGTAACCGCACAACCATATACGAAAGGAATAGGTTTTCCTTCTTGTTCGTTATAAAGCAATGAAGCATACATTTGTGCGGTACATTGGGCTTGTCCATACTCAAAATCTTCATCTTTTGCCTCTACAAACGTAATAATTGGTGCTTGCATCACACTTTTGCGTGGATGTTTGGCAAAGAAAAAATCGCAAGCACCCGATAAATCTCTATCTGTATCTACGGTTAAATCTTCGCCCGAAAATAGTGTTATCTGGCTTTCATAATGCAAAGCTGCTTCTGCTAAAATAGGTGAAATTATCCTTTCAGACTTACTTTTTTCGTTAGTTAATGGTATTCTTTTAGCTATTTTTAAAGTTTCTATCAACCAATTAGACGGTGCAACAGGCGTAATGCTTGGGAAAAGATTAATATCTATTTCATCTAAATTAAGTCTTTTGAGTGCCATTTTAAGGCTTTTGTAATTGCTATATCCCATAATGTTGATAGTTTTGTAAGCAAATATAGTCTTTTAAGTTCAATAAAAATAAATTCCTCTCTCTTTTTGCACTTCCACAAAAAAAGTGTAATATTTTTGTATCTTTGTGAAAAGTAAAAACGAAATAAAATTATGGGATATAGCAAATTCAAAAAACTCAAAGAAGTAACAAAGACTTTTGGTTTAAATGCAGAAAAAGCAATTTTATTTGAAAGTATAACACCTATTGCCCCAAGTGATTGGTTAAAAATGACATTACAAAAGGCTTACTTCTTTCCTTTAACTAACGAAAAAGTTAAATCTGAAAAAATAGTTTCTCCTATTTTAAGCGAAGTAGCAGAGGCTTATTTTGACAAAATTACTTTATTTTCGGGAGAAGAACTTTATGTTGATGGTGATAAAAATTTATCGGGTGAGTGTGATTTTTTCTTTGTACTTGCCCCTCGAAAACCTTATTTAGAAAGTCCTATAATTTCATTAGTAGAGGCAAAAGATGAAGATATGGATTATGGCATTGCTCAATGTGCAGCACAATTATATGGAGCTAAACTTTTTAATGAAATGGAAGGCAAAAATATTCCTGTTTTGTATGGTTGTGCAACCAATAGTAATGATTGGCAGTTTATGCGTTTTGAAAATAACATATTTTACATAGACAACAAAATTTATACAGATTTACAAGAAATATTAGGTGTATGGCATCACATTATACAACTTTATGTGAAATAAAGTAGTACCAATATTTCTCCCACAAAAAAATAAATTTCTCTCTTTTTTGCACTTTCCCCAGAAAAAGTGTAACTTTTATAAGCCAAAAAAACTTTCTAAAACTAAGCTAATACTTTCCAAAAGTTTGTTTACTTTTGGAAAGTTATCTATTTGAACTTATAACAAACCCAACAATATATGAAAACCCATTTTTCAACAATTATGTCAAAACCTATTCCAAAAACCTATAAAATTTTTAGAAATTTTGTAGGATTATTGGCATTATTCCTAATTTCCTATTCCTGTAAATCTCCATTTTCGGGTGATACAGTTGAGTTGAGGAGCAAAAATTTTACAAATGAAATCAATTTACAGCAAAATCTTACATTTAGTTTTTCGGAAGATTTAGCACACGACACACTCATAGATAAATGGGTTTCGACACAGTATATTAAATTTACGCCTGAAATTCAAGGTAAGTTTAAATGGAATTCTAAACGTGATTTGATTTTTTCGCCTGAAATGTCTTTCAAACCAAGTACAGATTATATAGGTACTTTAAATGACGAATTGGTAAAAAACTTACCTCCACAAAGCCCAAATTTTAGCCTTGCAGGAGAGAAAGAATTTAAGTTTCATACGCCTTATTTGGCTCTTGTAAATGCACAAGCTTTATGGGTGGCAAATCAACAAGGTAGCCCAGAAGTTCGTTTAAATCTCGAATTTAATTACAAAGTTAATCCCGCAGATGTTGCAAATTTGACTAATTTAACGGTTGATAATAAAGCTGTTACATTTAAAGTTGATAAAACAGAAGTTTCGCCAACAATACAATTAGCCATTGCAAATATACCAAATGTGAAATTTGATGGCAAAACTGCTGCAATTACAGTGAAAAAAGGATTAAAATTGCAAAATAGCGACTATGAAGCCCAAGAATTGAAGTTTGAAACAGATGTTCCCGATGCGAATGATTTTAAGATAACGCAGGTTATGGGCGAAACCGTAGGCACAAGTCCTGCCATTCACGTATCTACAAATCAGGCTATTGGAATGACTGCAAAACAAATAAAAGAACTGATTATAATAGAACCAAAAATTGCACAAACAGAAATAGAAATGTCTGATTTTGGTTTTTATGTGAAAGGAAAATTTGATTTTGAGGGAAGTTATAAGATTATTATTCAAAAAAACTTACAAGGTGTTTTGGGAACTCCATTAGCTGAAAACTTTGAACAATACATAACTTTTGGTGAATTATCTCCTACGATTGCCTTTGCTTCTGAAAAATCTGTTTATCTAACTTCAAAAGGACAGAAAAATATTGCCTTAAAAATCTTTGGAATTGCAAAAGTAAATGTTTCGATTTATAAGGTTTTCAATAACAATATTAATAACTTTTTGCGTGAAAAAGTGGGATTTTACAATTATTCTTACAGCGAAGATGGCGAGGGTGATTATTACTATTCTGATAATTATGGCGGTTTGGAATATTATGGTTCACAAGTTTTAAATCAAGATTACGAAACCAAAAATATGACACAAGGTGCTGGCGGACAAATTATTTCTATGGATTTTATTGACCGTTTGCCAACTTACAAAGGAATTTATGTGGTTACAGTAAAATCTGTTGATGACCAATGGAAACGTGCATCTTCGGTGGTTTCGATGTCTGATATTGGTTTAATTTCTCGTGCTACGGATAACGATATTTGGGTTTTTGCTAACTCAATTATAGATACAAAAGCCTTAAAAGATGTAGAAGTTACGCTGGTGAGTGAAAATAATCAAGAGGTTTTGACTGCAAAAACTGATGCTGATGGGGTTGCATATTTCCAAAATTTGAAGAAAAAAATCCCTGATTTCAACGTAACAATGATTACTGCACAAGAAGCTGGTGCAAAAGATTTTACGTATATGCACTACAAACAAGCTGCGGTAGGTATGAACCGTTTTGAAATTGGTGGTGTAAAATTCAATGGTTATGATAATGAAACTGGTCGAAATGTAGGGCAATATCAAGCATTTATTTATGGAGATAGGGAACTTTACAGACCTGACGAAGTTGCAAATATCAAAACCATTATTAGAGATAAAGATTACAGACCTGTTGCGGGAATTCCTATAAAAATGAAAGTTTTATTGCCTGATGGGAATGAATTTAAGGTTTTTCGAGGCATTTTGTCTGAACAAGGTAGCTTTGAAACCACTTTAACCATTCCTCCTGCTGCGGTTACAGGAAGTTATAGCATCGAAGTTTATACATCGAATGACATATTTCTCAATTCCAAAAACATAAATATTGAGGAATTTATGCCTGACCGTATAAAAGTTACAACAAATTTAGACAAAGAAATTTATAAATCTGGCGAAAATGTTATCGCAAAATCGGTGGTGATGAATTTGTTTGGAACTCCTGCAAGTAGCCGAAAATATGAAGCAACTGCTACTTTAAATCGCAAAGAATTTTACTCGAAAGGCTTAGAAGATTACAATTTTACGATTTATGGTGGTGTGCCAAATATTGGAGAATTGGAAAGAAGGGAAGGAGAAACTGATGCAAATGGTGGTATTGTTGCAAGTTTTGAATTGCCACAAGTTGAGTTTGCGGGCTTATTGACAGGTGATGTTTACACAACTGCTTTTGATGAAACAGGCAGAACTGTTACTTCGAAAAAGACTTTTGAAGTCGAAACGCAAAACCTATATTATGGTATCAAAATGACTGATTATTACCACAATACCAAAACGCCAATTCAAATTGGGTTAATTGCAGTGAACAGAAAAGGGCAAGCTGCAACGTCTGTAAAAGGTAAAATAAAAATTATTCGTTATGACTGGCAGTCGGCTTTGGAAAGAGATTATAACAATAATTTCCGCTATGTTTCGCAGAAAAAAGAAACAGTTGTGCAAGAACAAATGCTAAGTGTGCAAGGAAAATCGACAAATTATCCTTTTGTGGCTGCCCGTTCAGGGGAATATGAAGTCCGTTTTACCGCCGAAAATAACGACCAAACCTACGTTGTAGCACGTTTTTATGCGTATAGTTGGGGAAGTACAGAAAATTCGTCTTTTGAAGTTGATAAAGATGGCGAAATTAAAATTGTGGCAGACCAAGCAAAATATAAAGTTGGCGAAACTGCAAAATTCCTACTAAAAACACCTTTTGAAGGTAAAATTTTAGTTACGATAGAACAGGGAACAGTGAAAAAATATTTTTATGCTCAGTCGGACAAAAAAGCTGCGGAAGTTTCTGTAAAAATAGAAAATGATTATGTACCGAATATGTACGTAACCGCAACTTTGATAAAATCGGCTACGCAAACTGCCATTCCATTAACGGTTGCACACGGTTTTCAGTCGGTTACAGTTGAAAATCCAGACAATGTTATTCCGTTGGAAATCAAGGCAGTAGAAAAAACGAGGTCAGAAGTTAAGCAAGAAATTGTGGTGCAATGTGGCAAACGTGAAGCAGGAATTGAGGTTACAGTTGCAGTAATTGATGAGGGAATTTTGTTGAAAAAACGGTATGAAAACCCAAATCCTTACGCCTTTTTCTTTCAAAAACGTGCCTTAGAAGTTCGGGCTTATGATATGTATCCACGACTTTTTCCAGAAATTAAAACTTTGCCACGTAGTTATGGTGCAGATGATTATGATTTGAGTGGAAGAACTAATCCATTGGCAAATAAAAGGGTAAAATTATTGTCATTTTGGAGCAAAACTTTGAAAACTGATGGCAATGGCGAAGTTCGTTATACGGTTAATTTGCCTAAGTTTTCGGGAAGTGTGCGAATTATTGCGGTGGCACATAAAAATGCAGGTTTCGGTAGTGCTAATAAAAATATGACTATTGCTGACCCAATTATTGTGAGTACGTCTTTACCGAGATTTTTGTCGCCAAATGATGAAGTTGATATTACGATGACCGTAACAAATACGACTTTAAAAGATGCCAACGGAAAAGCAACTATTGATGTTTCGGGTGCTATAAATTTAACAAGTGCGAATAGTTCTGATGTGGTAATTTCGCCAAATGGAGAAAAACAAATCAAGTTTAAAATCAAAGCAAAAGAACTTATTGGTACTGCAAAAGTCAATGTAAGTTTTTCGAGTAATGGTGAAAGTTTCAAGGAAAATTTAGACATTACAGTACGTCCAAGTACCTCGTTATTGAAAACCTCTAATTCGGGAGTTATTGAAACTAATACGACTTTGGACTTGGCTGCGGACTATATTCAAAGTTCTGTTTCAGGGAAATTAATCATTTCGAAATCTCCTGCGGTGCAGTTTTCTAAAAACTTGGCATATTTGGTACAATATCCATACGGATGCGTAGAACAGACAACTTCGACTGCTTTTCCTCAAATTTACTTTGCAGAGATAGCAAAATCAATAGGAGATAGCAATTTAGAGTTGCTAAATCCTAAAAAGAATGTGCAAGCTGCTATTCAGAAATTGCAAACGATGCAATTATATGATGGTGCTTTGACGTATTGGGAAGGTGGCACGTATGAAAGTTGG
>JAYTNF010000168.1:0-7779 GCA_043748455.1 Cytophagales bacterium | reverse complement strand
GTACCATTAATAATTAATTGATTATCAAGTAATTACGTTTTAAAGTTCCGTTAGGAACGACATATTTATAGCAAAAGAGAGCATCAACTCTTCAAAGTGTTGTAGGCACGAAATATATGTTGTGCCTACGGCACTTTGAAGAATGGAAAAATGGCACTGCTATAAATATCTCGTGCCTATGGCACTAAAAAACACTTTCCTTAGCTTAATAGCATTGGACTTTAGTCTGTAATCTCTTGATAATCAAAGCATCACAGACTAAAGTCTGTGGTACAATATTGTTAATTAATTAGTTACTTGTACTTAAATGGAATTAACTTAAGTAATAAGACAGATTTAAAGTATATTTTGTACCACAGACTTTAGTCTGTAAGGTTTTGATAATCAACACTTTACAGACTAAAGTCTGTTATACATTTATTTTGTCCTATTACTTATTTATTCCAAATTTCATATTTCTGTTCTTATTCTTTCATTAATTCACCCACCACATTATTCCAATTAATTAAATTTTTAATGTTTTCAAAAGGAATAAAAATATGTGTTGCACCTGTTGAGTATGCCGCAATTTCGTAGGGATTATAGCGAAACATGATACCTTTTTTATTAAGCGTAAAATTATGGTTAAGTTCAAAAAAGCCATTTTTAAATGTAAAACCTTTCATGGGTTGATTTGCTGCAAATCCATATTGTTTTCTGAATATTTCCTCTGCAATTATTGCAAGTTTTGGCTTATAATCTTTTATAAAAATGTCTTCCAATTTTAATAATTGCCCTGTATTCATATCAAAATTTTCATATTCTATTAACTCTACCGGAGGTTTTTCACCACTTTCAGCTATTGAAGTACGAAATTGCAAACTTAAAATATGATGTGCATTGAAAACTACTAAAATTTCATTATAGTGTGTCCATGAAGGTTTTGTAGTTGCATCAACTTGGGCAAAATTTTTCTCCTCTTCTTTATAACGGTCTATAAAATCTTCTATCAACCCGTCTAAATTTGTAACTTTTCTGCTACTTCGAGTTGTATAATGTGATATTAAAGCCGCAATAATTTGCTTGTTAATTTTATCAACAGCAGCACCTTTTTTCATTTGTGGATAAATAACCGTAAATTTTGCACACATGCCACCATTATTGCAATCTGAATATACCTTTTGCTTGCGAATTAAATCAAATTGCCCACTTCCAGCTTGATAAAACTCTTTGAGTTCAAAAGGGTAAATAGAATCATTTTTTATTCTTGTTAAAGTACCTTTTATGAGTCCTTCTGCATAAAAAAGTCCTTTAAAAGTAGCTAAAATAGGATATTTATTATTAATAATATCATATTTGCCTAATTCACTAATTGTAATATTTCCCATAGCATCAACAATACCTTTAAGTTCTAATGGGGTAACATTATTTTTGTAGTAATATGTACCTTCGATAACTGAGTCTATTTTTACCAAATCCATTTCTATTACTTTTTGTTTACCAACCATACCTTCAATTCGTTTATAAAAGCAAATAGGTAGTTTTACAGGTACAGAAGGTGGTGCAATAATAGGTATAACTTCTATTTTGGCTTCTGTTTTAGCCGCCACTTTATTTTCTGTTATTGTTTGTTTAGCTTTTGTTTGTGCTATGAGTTCAAATACACTACAAAATAAGAGTATGGTAGCAAAAAATTTCATAAAATATAATAGATTGATTAGATTTTACAAGGTAGGAAAAATAAAATAAAAACCAAATTTAGAATTTATAAGGTTGTAAAAACCTAATAAATTCTAAAAAATATCATAATAAATGGCTAATTTTATAGCCAATCTGCATTGAGTTGAGAAATAGCATGATGTGCTGTTAAATCAAATAAACAAGGCACAACTGAAACATAATTATTGGCAATAGCCCATTCATCAGTATCTTCGCCTTTGTCATTATTGACAAAACTACCCGATAACCACAAATAAGGTCTGCCATAAGGGTCTGTTCTTTCCTCAAAAATTTCCTGCCAATGTGCTATGGCTTGTCGGCAAATTTTGACACCTTTAATCGGATTTTCTTGCAATTTAGGTAAGTTTACATTCAATGCAACACCCGTAGGCAAACCTTTATCTAAAACTTTTTGCATGACAAGTTTCAGATATGGAATTGTATGCGAAAAATCAGCATCTTTGCCATAATCACACAGCGAAAAACCTATTGCAGGCACACCTTCAATAGCACCTTCAATGGCAGCAGACATAGTGCCAGAGTATAAGATACTAATAGAAGTATTACTTCCATGATTTACCCCACTCACAACTAAATCAGGAGGATTTCCTTTCAAAACATAATGTTTAGCCAATTTGACACAGTCAGCAGGAGTTCCTGAACATTCATAACAATCGAGAGTTTGTGGGAAAACATCTGATTTGTATAATTTTAATGGGTCATGAATTGTTATTGCGTGTCCCATGCCCGACTGTGGACTGTTGGGTGCAACAACAATAACATCTCCAAGTTCTGCCGCAGCAGCTACCAAAGTTCTAATGCCTTTTGCAGTAATTCCATCGTCATTAGAAACTAAAATAAGTGGTCTTTTCATATTTTGTGTAATGTATTTTTATTCATAAATTTCTCTAATTCTATTACGACCTGCCTTCATAATTTTATAAATATCTAATAAATCGTCAGTGTGAGTTGCAACATAAGCATCACTAATAGCATACTTTCTACCTTCTAAAATCATAAAAAACCAATTTCGCCCAATTACATAAGCTCCGTAAATAGGTTTTTCTTTCAATTCTGGTACTTGCAAATTATATTCGTAAGCCACCAACATGGCAGCCAAACATTGACCTGCGGGGTCTGGGCTGTCGTTATTGAGTTCCTTCTTATATTCATGTAGGAAAAAAAATGGTGCTTTTACTTCTTGCTTACCTTTTGCAACAATAAAGTCAGGCTTGCCACTTAGAATTTCGCCATCAACAGTACCTTCTAAATACCTATCTGCAAAAGCCGACAAATTTTCGGTATCATAGTCAATAAGTGTGATAATATTGCCAATAAATTTTAATTTTACCTCCTCCTCGTTCCAATAATCTACATAAAGCAACATTTTTTCACGACAACGCATCAATGTTGTAAGCTCATAATCATCAATAATAGCCTCTGATTCTAGCCATTCTAATAAAATAGGGTGATTAATCACTCTTTTTAGTCCGAATCTTTCACGAAGTTTATCCCTTGTCCAATAGCTAAAATTACTCATAAAGAATATTATTTTATGGTTTTGGTAAATTTTTACTTAACAAAGTTAAGAAATATTTTCACGAAAACACTTTTATTGCAACAATAATTCAATATCTGCCTTATCCAAACTTTTCATAAAACCGTCTTCATTGCTAATTAAATCATTTGCCAAACGAATTTTATTTTGTTGCATGAGCAATATTTTTTCCTCTACTGTATTCTGCGTAATAAATTTATAGACAATCACATGTTGTTTTTGACCAATTCTATGCGACCTGTCAATGGCTTGATTTTCAGCCGCAGGATTCCACCAAGGGTCAAGCAAAAACACATAATCAGCAGCAGTCAAATTCAAACCAACACCACCAGCTTTTAAGGAAATCAAAAATACTTGCACTTTCTTATCATTTTGAAACAACTCAACCTGTTCTTGTCTGTCTGTTGTGCTTCCATCTAAATACGCATAACGAATTTTTAACTTTTCAACTTCCTGTTTTACAATCGTCAAATGTTTTACAAACTGGCTGAAAATCAACACTTTATGACCTTCACTAACCGCAGTCTCCAACATATATAACATGTCTTCTAGTTTGCCAGAGTCAAACTTATAATCTGTATCAACCATTTTTGGGTGATTTGCAATTTGTCTAAGTTGCGTAAGTCCTTGAATTAAAACCATTTGCGACTGTGCAATGCCTTTGGTTTCTATGTGTTCTAATATTTTATTTCTGTAATGTGATTTTACTTCTTCGTACTTTTTTTCCTGTTCGTCAGTCATTTTGCAATACTTCACATTAATTGTTTTTTCGGGCAAATCCTTTGCAACTTGTGTTTTCAAACGTCTTAAAATAAAAGGTTTGATAATAATATGCAGCTTTTTTAGCTTTTCTATATCATTCTTTTTCTCGATAGGAAGTTGAAATTCATTGCGAAAAAAGGATAAACTACCCAACAAACCACCATTAATAAAACTCATTTGCGACCACAAATCCATCGTTGTATTTTCAATGGGTGTACCTGTCAAAATCAAACGGAATTTGCTGTTTAACTCACGCAATGCCTTTGTAGTGTTTGCCTCTGGGTTTTTTATTGCCTGCGATTCGTCTAAAATTATATAATTAAAATAGTATTTTTCTAAAATTTCAGCATCAATTCTTGCAGTTCCATAAGATGTAATAACGAGGTCATAATAATCGAAAATTTGCACATTTTTATTGCGATTTCCACCTGTATAATTCAAAACTTTGAGTTCGGGCGTAAATTTCATGGCTTCTTTCTGCCAATTATAAATCAGCGAAGTTGGCATAATCAATAATGATGCTTGCTTAATATTTTGCAAATCATTGCTTTCTTTTTGTGCCTGTAGCATTGCCAAAGTTTGCACCGTTTTCCCCAAACCCATGTCATCTGCCAAACAACCACCAAAATTAAAATCTGCCAAAAATCGCAACCAATCATAACCCGATTTTTGATAAGGTCGCAAATCTCCCACAAAACCTTTGGGCAATTCATAGCTATCAATTTGCTCAAAATCTCGCAATTTTTCCAATTTTCGATTCATCGTTAAAGTTGCAAAACTGCCCGATTGCAAATCTTGTAACAAACCTAAATGATGCTTTTTAAGTTTATTTTCGTTATTTCTGTCATCAATAAAGTTAAAAATATCGTGATATTGTAAAAACCATACATCAGGAATTACTGCAATTTCGCCATTTGGCAACGTAAATTCTCGTATTTTTTGTAATATCATTTTGCGAATTTGCAAGAACGGAATTTCATATTCGCCAAAATGAATAATAGCATAGACATCAAACCAATCTTTATTTTCTTTGACTTGTAAATTAATGGTTGATGTGCCAATAAAGTATTTTTTTGTATCTAAGTTGCTTTGTTTCAAGCTAATACCTTCATTGGTTAGTTGTTCAATGTTCTGACTAATCCATGAAAAAGCCTTTGATTTTTCTAAAACAACTTTGCCATTTTTAAAAGCTAAATCAAGATTTTGTAAAAAATTTAGTTGCTGAATTTCAAATTGCTGGTTACGCAAAACTCTATGAAAAATATAATCATTTTCTCTCTTTTCTATCTGAACATTACTTGGACTTGCATTATCACTACCAAAAAGAAAATCATTATATTGAAAACATAAATTAAACACAATTTTGCTTTCTTCTTGGTTAGGATTTTCTTGATTTCCTGAATAAATTTGTGTTGCGGTTTGGGTATTATTTGTCGAATTATTTGTTAAATTATTTTGGGTTATTATTTCTGTATCTAATAAATTTAACTTTGTAGTTTTGGGTAATTCTGCAAAAGTTATTATAGCATTTGGTTGCAGAGTTGCATTACGAATTTCAAAACCTTCAGCATGAACATCAAAATCTTCAATCAATGGGGCAACAAATTTTCTAAAATACGTGTCTTCTATTTTTCGAGGAATTTCTATAAAATTTTTATGTAAAAAAGGTTGTAGTTTCTTGCCATCTAAGTTTTTTTCAAAACTATACAAATGGTCTTCTAACAACAAATAAGCAGGAGTATTACAGATTAAAACCGCATTTTTATACTTAAATTCTAACTTTTTATCTTTATGTTTTAAGGTCGGAAAATAATGTGTATTTTCTTTATTCCTAAAAAAATGAAATAAAACCTTTGCTTTTTCGGTTTCAATATCAATTTTTCTATGTGTTGGTATGCCATCATTTGACATTTCAAATAACAACTTATTACGACTTTGTAATTTTTCTAAAATCCGACTACGTTTATTTTCTACATCTGTGGCAATGGCTTCTTGCAAAACTTTATCACCATTTTCTTTATCATAAACTTTTAGGAAAAACACTTCTGCGGGAACTTTTTTAGGAGCATATTTTTTGATAATTGCCTCATGTTGCATAGATTCTATTAACTCAACAAGTTCATAATCAGCTTCTTGCAAACCAAAGTCTTTGGCATTAGTTTTTGAAATTGTTTGATATTGCAAAGTTAAACGTCTATACGCATCTAATTGCACAGCATAAATACTGAACAAATAGCCCAAATATTGGTGCTGAAATAGCGAAAAAACTATCTGAAAAGGTTGTGTGGTAGAAACTGTCATCTTATTTTTTTAACAAATAGTTACAAAAATAAGATATTGATTTTAAAATAAAGAAAAATTTAAAAAAAATGTGTATTAGTGGCTTAGGAAACTGTGTTTTTCTTTTTGTTATTTTAAGCAATGCAAAAATTTGGTGCAATATTTAAGATTATTTTGGAGCATAGTAGTGCATAGCTCCAGCTACACACTACTTACAATTTACACTAATTTTTACTCTTTAATCAAATAACCAACCATAAAAGCACGTGCTGAGTATGACAATGCCTCACTAAAATTTATGTTTTTAGGGCGTATTTCTGCCAAACTATTCCAGTCCAAATTTGTGTTTTTTGCAGCTTGTAACCTTTCGCCTTCGTGTTTATATTGTGCATTTGTCGAAGGTGCATAACGAGCCATGAAAATATCTTGTGGTCTAACTGCCCAAGCTAATCCAGCTTCGTCTTTTTTATCACCCCAAATTATTTTTATTATAATTGCATCACCTTGCTTTTCGGATTTCACTGTTGAGAGCATTACTTTTCGCATCATTTTATCTCTCACAACTAGCTGATAAGTATTTCCTTCTTGCTTTTCAACCGCAAAAGTATAAAGAGATTTTGCACTTCTCACTTCTCCTCTTACAAGGTTATCATTTTCATTTACAGCAAGTTGCGGCATAGAACCAATTTTTGCAGCCATATTTTTTGCCGCAAATTGATAGTCTATTTTAATATTTTTTAACCGATTTAGTTCAGCAGTAGCTTTTGGAGAACCGACTAATTTTTCAAATGAAGTTTCTACAATTTCATCGTCTATTTCTTTTATGGCATTTAGGTAAGACATCATAGCCTCGTTATTATTGCTTTTAAGTTCTAAGGCAATGGCATTAAAAAACATAGATTCTGCATCTCTATCTTTTTTGATAAATTGCTCAAATACAGGAATTGCTTTGTCATAATTATTTGTGAATAAATGTAACATACCACGATATAACTCACCTGCGTCACTAAATCTTTCAAACTGTTTCAAAAATTTTTCGATAAAAACCGCAGATTGTTCGGCTGTAATTTTTGTTGTTGTCGAATTTGTTTCTGTTTCTTTATCGGCTTTGCCACCATTTTTTTCGCAGTCCTGCAATAATTTTTTGAGGTCTGACATGTCCTCGTATGTTTCTAATGCTTCTCTAAAATCTTTTGCAGCACCCACATATTTTTTGAGTTTGTGGCGTAAATAACCTCTTTTTATAAAATATTCGGTGCTTGATTCGGCAGCAATAGCTTTATCATAATTATCCAATGCTTGTTCAGCCATGCCTTGTGCTTCATAACTTGCAGCTTGGAAAAAGTAAAAGTCGGCATCTTCTTTGTCCAAATTTATAGCCTTCTCAAACTGCTGGTTGGCTTCGGCAAATTTGCCATTAAAAAAGTGAGATTGCCCAATATTAAAAAATGCGGCTGGACTTACAGGATTATTTTGTGCCA
>JAYTNF010000167.1:0-4693 GCA_043748455.1 Cytophagales bacterium | reverse complement strand
GTTGCAAAGTACACAATAAGTTTTAATACTTGTTATACTTTTATTATTTTTATTTGCTATTTTATCAAAATTTAAGGACTTATCTTCAAATAATTAGTGTTTGAAACATAGTAACTATTTGATAATCAATCTGTTAATTTCATATTTCATACATTATATTTCATATTTCATTACACATGTTATATTACATAGACAATAAAAATTTCACGCCCACCAATCATACGATTGTTTTGTTGCATGGATTTTGTGAAAACTCTAATATTTGGAGAGAGTTTCATATAGATTCAGAAGATAAACCTCGTATCATTTGCATTGATTTGCCTAATTTTGGCAAAAGTCCTTCCCTTTTTCACCACACACATACACATGAAATAAGCATTGAAAACATGGCTGATGCAGTCTATAAATTGTTGCAACATTTAGGGATTTCGCATTGCACAATGTTTGGACACTCCTTGGGTGGTTATGTTACGCTTGCCTTTGCTGATAAATATGCTAAAATGCTAAAAGGAATTGGATTAATTAACTCAACTGCCTATCCTGACTCAGAGGAGAAAAAGCAAAGTCGCAACAAACTCATAGAAAGTTTAGAAAATTATGGTACAAAGCCATTTTTAAGCACTTTTTTTAGAAACCTTTTCTATGAAAAAAACTTGTCAAAATTTGAAAAAGAATTGCAATGGCTTATGAAAGAAGCACAAAATTTGACAACAGAAACATTAATTCAAACCACAAAAGCCATGCGTGATAGAAAAGATTATACAGAACTTCTGAAAAAATTAAACATAGCTGTTTTGTTTGTTATGGGCAAAAATGATACAATTTTACCTTATGAATTGCACAAAGAGCAGTTTTCATTACCCAGAAAAGCAAATGCACAAATAGATGAAGAAGTAGGACATTTGTCAATTATTGAGGCAAAAGACCAAACAATGACGGCTATATTTGTATTTTCAGATGCTTGTTATGCAACAAAGTAACATTAATTGTATATTCTATAATTTGATGAGTTATTCGCAAACACAAGCACAGAATCAAGTCTATGCTACAAGTAAATTTTTTACAAAACTTTTTTTCATACTTTTCTCTGCCTGTCTTGGCATCACAACTTGCTATGCAATTTGGAAAACTCAAGGCAAAACAGCTTTGAGTTTAGTTTTGGTCATGTTAATTGGATATTTGATTATGCAATTAATTACTGTTAGAAAGCAAAACTTTCTAACAGTAATTAAAAATTGGAAAGATTTAAAAGTAAAGCAAAATTTTATTATAGAATCTAATTTTTACAAAAATACGCTGAGTTCAATTTGCATTTTGTGTTTGTGTATAGCTGCAAATGCTTGCATGTTATTTCGTTTTGATACAAATGTTTGGGATAATTCTGATGCTAATTTTGCTTATTATGTGCCAACCCAAGACCTTGTGGGCTATGCAAATTATGTGAATATGCTCAATATCACTGCCCAAGAAAATTATAATGGATTATCCGCAAATTATTTTGATTCATATTTTCATGGTGTTTCGCCTTATCATTTTTACGAATTTTGGTTGGCTGCATGGATTACACAACTTACTGATTTACAAGCTATTATAAGTTATTCAGTTATTGTGCAAGCATTATTTTATTTTATGACTTGGTGCGGATTGATGGCAATTTTGGAATTATCTCATCATCATTATACACATAAAAGCCTAAAAATATTTTCATTACTTTTTGTAGGTGCAATATATTTTCCGTTTTATAAATTCATTCCTTATGTAGAAAGTGTTTTTTATTTGCACAACAATACCATACTTAGCTATGGTTTGATAGAACCATTTTTATTAGCTGCATTTTTATTATACAAACATCAAAAAAACTTATTTGCTTGGTTTGTTATCTTGCTCATTCCCTTAATTTCTATCACAACATACATAGGAATTATGGGTTTTATGTTATTTTGGGTTATTAAATTACCAAAATATGCTTATCATTTTATTTTATCATTTTTATTACTTACTTTTTCTATTATTATTTTCTATTTTTTATTTGGAACAGCCAACGAAGCTGCATTTTCTTGGCGTGAATTACTGCCTGTTTTTGCTTTTAATATGGCTACTCAAAACCTTGATAATCAAGCAGCTATATTATTTGTTGCAAAAAATTTAGTCGTAGTTTTTAGTTTATATTTACTTAAAAGTATTATTGCTTATTTGCCGTTAATGTTATTGTTAATAGGTTTTTTGAAAAATAAATTAACTCATATTATTACATATCCACTAAAATTTAAAATAGCTTTTTTTTTGCAAATAGCTTTGCTCATTTTATTGCCACTTGCTGCCATGTTTCTCCTTATTTTACATCATGATGCCTCCCAAATATTCCGAAATTTCCTATTCCCATTAATTAATATCGCAGCTATGATTACATTAATTCCACTAATATTTTCTAATCACAAAATCAAACTTATAATTAAACCTCAAACTAAAGTTTTCTACTTTTTCTTTATTGCTTATCAAATTATTTTTTCTATCTACTTCAAAATCAAGCAAGTATCTGAAAGACAAATTTATAGTTATCAATATCTTAATAAAATTTCAGACATAAAATCTTATGAATTACAAGGGAAATTTGGTGGTTTTATTTATGGTCAAGATTTTTATGCTGATGATTTATTTTCAAAAGTGATACGCCACCAATTACCTGCGGGATATTTGGCAATGTTAGCACAATTTTATACTGTTGTCAATTTAGAAGTTTTTGATATTCCCAAAAGTAACAAACCAACACATAAAATTTTTGACAATCATTTTATTCAAAATAGTGAATTTTATCAATTTGTGACGCAACAAAAACGTATGAATTTATTTAAAAATATTACCCAAAGTCAGGCAGATTTTATTGTAGAAAAGCAATTGGGGTTTTTAATTATCAGCAAAAATATTAGTTTGGCTCCTGAAATTCAACAACTTATCAAAAGTGAAATTAAAGATTCAGAAAGTGGTGAAAGATTTTTGATTATCAAGTAATGAGACACAATAAATGTAACACAGAATAAAGTCCAATGCTATTAAGCTAAGAAAGTAAAATTACAATATTTATAATTATTTGATTATCAATTAATTGTTTATTTTAAAGTTTCGTTAGGAACGAAATATTTATAGTGAAAAATAGCATCCACTCCTTCAAAGTGCTGTAGCAGTTTTAGTGTGGGCAAAATAGATCTCGTGCCTATGGCACTAAAAAAACACTTTTCTTAGCTTAATAGCATTGTACTAAAGTCCGTGTTATAGACCTTAATAACCTCTAATTTTTGTAACTTCTGCTATATTTTTATTCCTAAAACTGTAATATCATCAGTTTGAGTTTCATTCGCTGTTTGTATCCATTCATTTAGGGCATTTTCCAAGTTGTTTTTCTGAATTTCCATAGGTTTTAAATGGTTTTCCATTAATAAGTTTCTCATTCTTTTGCTTGTAAATTTTTTATTTAATTTTCCGCCAAATTGGTCACGATAACCATCAGAAATTAAATAAAAAGTAGTCGTATTTTCACACAAAATTGTGGTTGAGGTATAACTTTTCCCTTCATCTGAATACATGCCACCAATAGAAATTTTATCACCTTTTATTTCTGTAAGTTTAGCGTCTTGAATATAAAAAAGTGGGTTCATAGCACCCGCAAACAATACTTTTTTATTAGGTTTGTCAATAGAAATAGCAACTGCGTCCATTCCATCATTGGTTTTACTTTGTTGCTGTTTCAGGACATAAATAATTTCACTTTTCAGTTTTGTTAATATTTCGTCAGGTAGCATAATATTTTGTTGAATCACAATTTCTTGCAACAATTGTATGCCTATCATGCTCATAAAAGCTCCAGGAACTCCATGCCCTGTGCAGTCTGCAACAATGAGTATAACTGGTTGATTTTCAACCTTATCATTTTCATATAGCCAATAAAAATCACCCGAAACCACATTGCGAGGTTTGTATAAAATAAAATAATTGTCGGCACCAAAAGTAGCATCAAAACGGTCTGCAAATGGCAAAACAGCTTGTTGTATGCGTTGTGCATAAGCAATGCTATCTGTTATTTCATTGTGTTGGTTTTGTAATAAATTTTTTTGTAAACTTATTGCTTCAAAAGAAAGTTGGACTTGCTTATTTTGTTGAGCTATTTGTTTTTGTTGATTTTGTAATAATGTGTTAGCAATTTTACCTTTTTTGTTTGCTATATATAAAGTTATTGCAAAAACAACACAAATAACAAAACTAAGTATAGCACCAAAAATCACATAATATTGTAGCTTAATAGTTTCCTGTTTTTGTTCTTGCTCTGTTTTTAATGCCAAGTTTTCAGCATCTTTTTTATCGCCATCATACATGGTTTTCATGCGTGCCATTTGCTCTATTCGGTCTTTGCTATTGAGACTATCTCTCAAACTAATAGCTTTTTTATAGTGCATCATGGCTTGTGGAAAATTTCCACGCATAGAATCTATCATCGACAAAACTTCATAACCATTGGCGATAGCATTAAATTCTTCATTATTTTTTGCAAAAACAAGCCCTTTTTTGATATTCAACTCCGCTTTATCAGCCTGCCCCAAACCCACATAACACAAAGCAACAACTGTATAACTAACAGAAATATCTAATGCTGAACCACTTGCTAATTGTATTCGCATTGACAAATCAAAATAAGGAAGTG
>JAYTNF010000166.1:0-6288 GCA_043748455.1 Cytophagales bacterium | reverse complement strand
CATGGTTATTTGCCAAAATATCGCAAGTACATTTCAAAATCTTGAGAATTTTGATACCCTGGGACTGTTGTCATCACTCTATCTGTATTAATATAAACCATTGAAGGATAGCTATTTACCTTAAATATATGTTGTGCTAATTGTTGTGAACCTATTTCCGATTCATCAAATTGCACTTTCATATTACTCTCTGCATTCAAACGGACAGCGTAATAATGTGTGTTAATATACTCAATAATAGCAGGTTTGCTAAAAGTTTCTGCCTCCATTTTTTTGCAGCCTCCACTCCATTCAGCATATACATTAATTAAGATGGGCTTTTTTTCTTTTTCAGCAAGTAAGGTTGCCTCCTCTAATGAAAGCCAATGAATAGTATTTTCGGGCTTGGTTGCAGCCACAGAAGTAGCATTTTTGCTAACAAACAAGGCTATTAAGCCCAACAAAATGGCAAAAGGCAGTATCGTTTTCACAAAAATATGGTTCATAGCAGTATAAAACTTTCTTAGTAATATTACAGATTATATTACAAGTTTTATTCCAAATTCATAACTTTGTATAATTAATTCACGTAAATCTTAATAAAATTTACCTAAAACCTACATCACTTGAAATCATTTTATAAAACATTTGCAATTCTGGTCGGAATTATCTTTTGGATACTTCTGAGTTTACAGCTCTTCAAACCTGAATGGGTAGCCGTTTATTCATGGTTATTATTTCTTTATTTTATTGGTCTTACCTTACTGAGCTATTATTTAATAGAAAAAGGTGTTAAAACCAAAGACGCATTAGACTTTTATAATGCAAGTATGGGCTCTACAACCATTAGGCTTTTCATATCAGGTGGTGTGTTATTTTATTATTTTTTTAATTACAAAGAGCAACAAATACATTTTACAATTACATTTTTTAGTTTGTATGTGTGCTTTACAGTTTTTGAAATTGTAATATTGTTGAAAAAAATAAAATAAATAGTTACTTTGTTTACTCATACTGTTTTTTTGTTTGTTAAATGAAGCACGTTTCTATACATTTGTGCATAAACAGATAGTAAATTTTATTAAATCACACATATACAATTTGTGGTCAAATGTGATGAAAATTAAAAGCTACCAACTTTTTATCTTTTTTACCAAAACCTCAAGGTTTGTTGCACTATTAAATTTTAATACTTTTGTCAAAAATTAGACTCGAATGATTGATATTATTGTCAAAAAAACTGAAACAAGCCATTTTGAATGGATAAATCTCATTGACCCAACTTTGCGAGAATTGTCGCAAATCTCGGTGCAATATGATTTACATTCTACCTCTATCCATGACTGTTTAGAGCCTGAACATTTACCAAAATTTGAGCTAATAGATGAGGTTTCTTTCCTTATTACACGTTCTTATGATAACTCAGCAGATGCAAATGGCGATACAGTTCGTAAACTGACCAATAAATTAGCTATATTCTCTCACCCTAACTTTATTATAACAGTTCACCGTTCAGACCATGATTATTTAAAAGTACTTCGTAATAAATGGAAAGTTGCTAATCGCCATGCAGAAATGTCTGATGCTATTTTGACAGATTTGTTGGCAGCAATTATCAGCACTTATGAAAATCCTATCTTAAATGCCATGGAAGAAATTGAGGAATATGAACAAGAAATCTTTGCAGGAACAACACCAGCTTCAATTATTCAAAAAATGTATTTATTGAGAAGAAGGACAACTGTTTATAAAAAAATGCTTTATATGTTTCACGAGAATCTAATTAAAAGAGGACTAATGCAACGCCCAGAATCACCATATTTGCAAGATTTGGTAGATTTATCGGAGCAGTTGTATTATAATTCGGAACAATTATTAGAAAATGCAACCAACTTATTAAATATTCACTTGTCTTTGGCTTCGCACCGTACCAATGAAGTCATGCGAGTCTTGACAATCTTTTCGGTATTTTTCTTACCACTTAGTTTTGTTGTGGGTTTATATGGAATGAATTTTGAATTTATTCCTGAGTTAAAATGGAAATTTGGCTATCATTATGTTTGGGTGAGCATGATAAGTATTGCTGTGGGTATTTATTTTTGGTTTAGAAGTCGAGGCTGGTTAAATGATTAGTAGCGTGTTAGCAAAATAAAATGTGATATTAATCTCTTGATTAACAAATAGTTATAATATTTTAGGTATTATAAAATCAAGTTTTTTTATTTAAGTATTATTGCTTAGTATTTATTTTGTTGTTTTTTTGTGGAAATGTTGCAAAATAGAAAATAGTTGTTACCTTTGTATCCGCAAACGAAAGTTAGCAGGGCTCATAGCTCATTCGGTTAGAGCACCTGACTCATAATCAGGTGGTGCTTGGTTCGATTCCAAGTGGGCCCACTATGAATAAAAAATACCCTTTAAAAGTGCCTTTACAGACTGTAAAGGCACTTTTTTTTTGTTAGTAATTTGTAAGCAATTTTAGTTTGTAACTACTTGATAATCAATAAGTTATGGGACTATTAAGCTAAAAAGTAGTAAAAATCTAATTTTGTAACTACTTGATAATCAACAAGTTATGTTTTTGCTTAATTTTCTAACAAATAAAAGCTACTTATTTTCTCAAAACTAAGTTTATGACTTAATCCTAAGCCAAATTTGATGACCTCAAAACCTTTATTTTGCAGTTCCTTTGCAAAATGGTTTAAAGTTTCGCCACTTGTAACCACGTTATCAATTAACAAAACTTTCTTTTCTTTCAATTTGTCAAAATTGATTTTATAGCTTTTTGCGTAATCTTCGCTTAATGGGTGCTTATGATTATACTTTCGGGGTGCAACTTCGGCAATCCTTGTAATAATTGTACTGTAAAGTTTCTGCAAATTATTTGTTTCTGTTGTGTGTGCGGGAACTGCTATAATGGTTTGTGTTTCAAAATGTGCTTGTAATAGCAAAAAGTATTTTTTTATAACTTCAGTATTTGCACCGTACTTTTTCAAATCATAGACAAACCTTGTTTCTTGTTTAGATAAATTTTTTTGGCTTTCTTCAAAATGTTCCTTAGAAAAATTATGAGCAATTAGGGAACTGTAAATTTTAAAACCGTAACAATTCAAATTTTTACAATACAACAAAGGATATGATTTTAAACTACTTTGTTGTTTTTCTGCAAAAAGATGTAATGCGTTTTGTGGAAAAAAGCTAACTTCTAATTTGCCTTTTTTGGTAAAATAATTACAAACTACCGCCAAATCATTATTATAATGATTTTCTACATAATCCGTAACAATCATAGAAATATCGTTGTCTATGGTTACTTTGTCGCCTATTTTAAATTTCCTTGTAAGCATTGTGTTTTTATTTAGTTTCTACAAAGTTATTTACTAAAATGTAGCATTTAAAGGACATTCATTTAATTAGCTAAAATAATTATTAAATAATTTTTTTTTTTGATTTTTATATGTAAGTTTTTTTTGATTTTTAGTAGGTTTATTTCTCTTGTATCAAACATTTTTACTTAACTTATTGATTATCAAAGTTTTAATACTTTTCAAATTTAAAAAAGGTAATAAAAACCAAAAAAAACCGTCTCAATACGCTGTTTATAATTTGCAGTTGCAAGGTTGCAAAGCTATGATATATGATTTTAGTTTATATTTAAAATTATTATCTTATTTAGTTATAAATAGTAAATAATTTTTGAATAATAAAGTTAGCTATCTATAAATATTAAATCAATATAGATTTTTACATACAAACTATAATAGTAATTTATTATGTAAGTTTATTACTGCTTTTGAAAATAAAAATATTGGAACTGCAAAGCTGGTGCAACTGGTGGAACTGCAAAGCTGGTGCACTGGTGGAACTGCAAAGCTGGTGCAACTGTATTGTGGTGCAAGTTAGTGCAACCTATATTGTGGTGCAAAGCTCCAAATTATGTTATTACCAGTTATTACAATATTAGGTAATTTATTAGTTGGTGCAAAGCTGCAAAACCTTTATTGTGTGGAATTGCAAAATTATTGCAACCTTATTGCTATCTATGTTATTAACAGTTCTCACAATATTAGGTAGTTTGTTAGTTGGTGCAAACTGCAAAAATATCAGTAATATTTATCACTATTTTGTTTTAATAGGTTTTAGTTATTAAAATAGTTACTTTAAAGTCTATATTTGCAATAATTAACTATTGATTACTTATGAAAAAAATAAGATTAGCTAAATATTTATTGACTACAATTAACAAATTAAAGCTACAAATTTTTGTAGTTGCGTCTGATGACAAAGCAACTACCTACATTTTAGGTGGTTTTCTGTTTTGTAAGACTTTCAAAAATCAAAAAGAATTGATTAAAGAATGTAGAAAAATCTACTTACAAAGCAATTAATAAAAAAAAACTTACTACAAAGTAATAAGTTTTTTTGTTATACAAATCAATGAAAATAAAATAAAAATCTAATTGTTTCTTAAAATGCTTTTTTCGCTATCAATAGAATAGCTTTTAGCTACTGCAAATCTTTCATAAAAATGTTTTGTTTTATCTTTTATAGTATGTAAAAAAATAACAATTTTTTCACGTTTTTGCAAAACAGTAGCTAAATTAGTTTCTAAAATCTTGTTTTCTGCAAAAATTGTTTCATACTCACTTTCTATTTTTGTAAAGTTTTCACAATCTTTTTGTAAAGTATTGTTAAAAAAGTCATTGCCTTGTTTTGAAAATTCGTTTAGGCAATAATTTAATACTTCGCTGTCTGTGGCTTGGCTGCCTTGTTTTGTTGTCAAAATTTCCCTGCAAAGTTCAAAAAACTTTACATTTTCGGTTTCTATTTTTATCATTTTAAATCTCGTTTAAAAAGTTTTGAAAGTCTGTAATGTGCCTTGTAAATTCTGATTTTTCGGCTGCTAATACTAAATTATGGCTATCAATAGAACTTTTTAGGTTACTTTGATAGTGTTTTGCTTTTTCAATTAATAGCAAATTTTTTGCATTGTTTTTAGCAAAATCTTTACTTTCAAAAAATGCTTTACTTTGTGCAGAAAATTCAGAAAGAATGTAATTAGCTACTTCTGTATCTGTAATTTTTGAAACATTACAAAGGCTTTTTGATGCTAAAAATGTGCGACAAGATTCAAAAAACTCTTTATTTTCGTCTTGTATTTGGGTGCTTTTTAAAAATTTCATTTATAAATTTTAGTTAAAATTGTGTGTAAAAAGTATTATAGGAACTTACAAAATTTAGGTAATTGCCCCCCATGTATCTTGTTCATCTTCAAAATCTCCAAAATAGCCCCATGTATCTATCTCATGCTTATCAAAATCATTTTTACTGCCTTTTGCAATCAATAAATTATCTTTTGTTTTTTCAAAACAAGGTAGTTTTTCTCTTGCAATTTGATTATTTTTTATACTGTCTTGCATACTTGCATACTGGAATTTATCGGCTTTTAAAGCATTTTGATTGGCTGGTAAATCTGTTATTGATGCTTCGTAAATTTGACATTTTTTAATCAATTTTATAGGCTTTGAGTTTACATAAATACTTGATTCCTCTGTAACGAAATAACCAATAGAAACTGCCTTTAAAAATCCTTCGTTTACTTTTCTTGCAACCTCTTTGCCTAAACTGTCTTTAAGGTCAAAAACTGCGTTTGCTGTTATGACATTTTGCCCTGTTTCTTTGCTTTTCTCCATTTTAATATCCTCCCACCTACCTATGGGCATGAGGCTTGAATCATGCTTATAATACATTATCGGGTTTGCAATAAACCTTTTTAGGTCAATACCCTCAACGATAATTTGTCGGTCGTTTCCGTTGGTATCTCCTGTTGTTAATACAAATTTCATAAATAAAAGTATTTAATATTAGATATTTTAGTATAGTGCAAAGTTAAATATTTGCTTAGAAATAGGAAAGGACAACATGAAAAGCATTTTTTTAATAACTTTGTTACATATTTTTAAAATAGTATAATTTTTTGCACAAAAAAATAGTCCACTTTTTTTGTGAACTATTTTTAGGGTTGCTATTATTTTTAGGTTTGTTTTTGTAAAAGCTCATTAAAATCATTGCATTGTTTTTGAGCATACAAGGCACTATAATTTTTTATAGTTGGGTGCAATTTTTTATAGTTTTCTGCTGCGGTTATTCCTGCGGTGTCATTATCTAAAAACAAATGTAGTGTATCATATTGCTTAGTAATATCATACGTTTTTTCTGCAAAAGATAAACTATTTAGTACAATCGTATCAAATTGCGGTTGCAATACCTTGTAATAAGTTAAGGCACTCAAAAAGTCTATAAATCCTT
>JAYTNF010000165.1:0-9547 GCA_043748455.1 Cytophagales bacterium | reverse complement strand
AATGGTTCATCTTCTATGGCAACAGTTTGTGCAGGAACTTTGGCGTTAATGGACGCAGGCGTAAAAATAAAAGCACCCGTTTCTGGTATTGCAATGGGTTTAATTTCTGATAGCAAAACAGGAAAATATGCAATCTTATCGGATATTTTAGGCGATGAAGACCATTTGGGCGACATGGATTTTAAAGTTACAGGCACAGCAAAAGGAATTACAGCTTGTCAAATGGACATTAAAATTGATGGTTTGTCTTATGAATTATTAGAAAATGCCTTAGAACAAGCAAGAGTTGGACGTTTGCATATTTTGAATAAAATTACTGAAACTATTGCAGAGCCAAGAGCAGACTTCAAACCTCATGCTCCTCGTGCTTTTGTGATTCATATTCCAAAAGAATTAATCGGGGCAGTAATTGGACCTGGTGGCAAAATTATTCAAGAAATTCAACGTAATTCGGGTGCAGTTGTTTCTATAGAAGAAGTTACAGATAGAGGTGTTGTAAGCATTTTTGCAACGAGTGGCGAGGCAATGGAAAAAGCAAAAGCCGCAGTTCAAGCTATTGTTGCACAACCAGAAGTTGGTGGAGTTTATGAAGGTAAAGTAATTTCTATACAGCCTTTTGGTGCTTTTGTAGAGTTTATGAAAGGTAAAGAAGGTTTGTTGCATATTTCTGAAATTAAATGGGAAAGGTTAGAAACTATGGACGGTGTGTTGCAAGAAGGTGAAGAAATTCAAGTAAAACTTGTAGAAGTAGATAAGAAAACAGGAAAATATCGTCTTTCTCGCAAAGCATTATTAACTCCTCCAGAAGGTTTTGTGGTCAAAGAACGGACAGAAAGAGATAGCAGCAGTGGAAGTCGTGATAACAACCGCAGAGATAATAATGGCGGTGGTTATAAAAAAAGATAGGTGTTTTCTATAACAGATTTGCTAATAAATTGAACAGAAAAGCTACAAAATTTTAGGTTTTGTAGCTTTTTTTGCAACAAAATAATCTTATTGGGTAGAGAGCAAAAGAAAATAGCAAATTTGCTAAGGTTAAAAAATTTTGATAACAATTTTTGAAATTAGAAGGAATTATTGTACTTTTAAGTTTGCAATCTAACAAGTTATAAGTATTTTACCTTAAAATTCTAATTTATTATGGCATTTTCAAATTATAAAACTATTGAATCTATACAGATAAAATATCCTCAAATTGTAGTGATTAGCAAAGGTTTTATTCCCCAAAAATTGCATTTAATTCGAGTTAAACCATCTTTGCAAGAAGAAGTAACATTAAATTTAAAGACTTATCGGAGTAACGAATATTATGCAACTGAAAGTTTAATTTCGCCTATTTTGCGTGCTGTATGGCGAAAATATATGGAAGAAATTAATTTATGGACACACCAAACCATTAAATATGATGATGATTTGACAGGTATACCCGATTTTATGTTCACAAAATTAGTTAATGAGCAATATCAAGTACTTTCTTATCCAATTATTACAACTGTGGAGGCAAAAGCGGAAAATTTTGTTGAAGGTTGGGCACAGTGCATTGTGCAAATGTTAGCTTGTCAAAAACTTAATAAAAACCCTAATATAGTTGTTTTTGGTATCGTTACAACAGGAAAATTTTGGGAATTTGCAAAATTAGAGTGTAATATTGCTACTATACATAATTATTCCTACACTATTAATGATTTACCTAAATTAGTTACAACACTTGATTATTTACTAAGCGAGGCAAAAATACAGTTAGATTTTGAAAAATAAACCTTAAAAAATTTGCCAATACACATGAAACACGTCAAAAAATCAGATTTACCCGAAAAAAACTGCATTGTTTGCAAAAAAAACTTCACATGGCGAAAAAAATGGGAAAGATGTTGGAACGAAGTTTTGTATTGTAGTGAAAGATGTAAACGAAACAAAAGCTAAGTTTTGTAGTTGTTAAAGAAAATAACCATAAAACAGCTATGAATCATATTATTGTTTGGTTTAGCAACGATTTGCGTATTCACGACCAAGAGGCATTGCACAAAGCCTGCCTAAGAGTATCTCAAAATTTAACACAAAATACTAACTCAAATCAACATCAAAATCAGGCAATGGTTTTTCCTGTTTATTGTTTAGATGATAGACAATTTGAGGAAACTGAATTAGGTTTTAGAAAAACAGAGGCTTTTCGTGCTAAGTTTTTGTTAGAATCTGTCATGAATTTGAAACAGAATTTGCAAAAAATAGGCTCTGACCTTATTATTTTGAGAGGAAAACCCGAAGAAGAAATTTATAAACTTGCTAAACTTATAGGTGCAAAATCTGTTTATGGCAGCAAGGAAGTATGTGCAGAAGAAACCAAAATAGAGCAAAATTTAGAAAAAAAATTACACAAGTTAGGCTGCGAGTTGATATTATTTTGGCAAGCAACACTATTACATATTGAGGATTTGCCATATACAATTAAGCATGTGCCTGATGTGTTCACTGAATTTAGGAAAGGTTGCGAAAAAATTGTAAAAATTCGCAAAACATTGCCAACACCAACTAAAATATTGCCCTTTTCATTAACAAATTTATTGACAAACTCCTCAGCAAATTTAGAACAAATTGCACCAAAAATTTATGAACAAATCACATTAAAAGATATTGGATTTGATAGCGAAGTTCAGACAAACTCAAAAGCTGTTCTTGATTTTAAAGGTGGTGAAGATGCAGGTTTATTGCGAATACATGATTATTTTTGGCAAAAAGACCGTCTGAAAGTTTATAAAGAAACTCGAAATGAATTAATTGGTGCAGATTATTCCTCAAAATTTTCTGCTTGGTTAAGTTTGGGTTGTATTTCTCCTCGAAAAATTAATGATGAAATCTTAAAATATGAAACACAAAGAGTGAAAAATGAATCTACATATTGGTTGTTTTTTGAGTTGCTTTGGCGAGATTATTTTAGGTTTATTGCAAAGAAATATGGAGATAAACTTTTTGATATTGAAGGTTTGAAAGGTAGTCGCAATGATTTAGATTTAAAAAATAATTACGGCTTATTTGCAAAGTGGAAAAATGGAAAAACGGGCTTGCCTTTTATTGATGCCAATATGATAGAATTGAAAGAAACGGGCTCTATGTCAAACAGAGGTCGCCAAAATGTGGCGAGTTATTTAGTAAAAGATTTGAAAGTAAATTGGCAATGGGGAGCTATGTATTTTGAGTCTCAACTCCTTGATTATGATGTATGTAGCAACTGGGGAAATTGGAATTATGTGGCAGGAGTTGGCAATGACCCACGTGAAAATCGGTATTTTAATATTGCAACCCAAGCAAAAAGGTATGATGAAAAAGGTGAATATGTGAAGTTATGGCTTGGAAAGTAATTGTTAAGTAAGTTCCATAAAAAAGCTACAAAATTTAGGTTTTGTAGCTTTTTCTTTATGTCTAAAAAATATTGAGGTTATAATTTAATTTGCAACTAACATTTTTTTGGTATATTGAGTCATTTGCTCGATAAGTTTATCTACATTTTCACCATTTTGCATAACCATCATCAGTTCAAAGTTATCGGCATTTGTGCCATTAAAATAACCAATTCTACATTTTGCCTGACTATTTTTTAGTATATAATCTATCACATCGCATTTTTCAGTGGCTATACAGTATAGGTAATCAAATTCTGTTTTGATAAATTCGTGAATTTTTGGAGTCTTAATGCTACCTATCCAATTAATTTGTTCTTCTGTGCAGATGTCATATTTAAAGCCATAAGGATTTTCAATATTAGATAGCATATAAGTTAAAGCATCTACTTTTTTCCCTTCTTCCAATAAACTTTTCATAAAACGATTGATAAAACTACTCATGTTACGATTCGTAGTAAAGAACAAAAAACCAATATGTTTTGTATGTTCATAATTTAATGTTTTACGAATTACAGGTTTTGGCTTTTCATAACGAAGGCGTAATCGAAGAAAATATTGCTTAATAGGATTCATGCTGTTAAAATTTTTATACAATTCTAAAACAATACTATTTATTTATAGAAAGTTTGTAAATTAATTTGCAAATATAATAAAATATATTGACATTAGCAACTACTTTTGTAGCACAAAACTCAATTAGCTATCTTATGAGATTAACAAATAGAGCAAAACATATGGAACAAAAGCCAATGACCTTAGCTGAAAAAATGTACCTTCCAGCTATCGTACAAGGTCTTGGTATTACAATAAAACACTTTTTTCGCAAAAAACCAACTATTCAATATCCTGAACAAAAACGTGAGTTAAGTGCAGTTTTTCGAGGTTTGCACGTACTCAAACGTGATGAGGAAGGAAGAGAGAGATGCACAGCTTGCGGATTATGTGCTTTGGCTTGTCCCGCAGAAGCTATTTCTATGGAGGCTGCTGAACGTAAGCAAGGTGAAGAGAATCTATATAGAGAAGAAAAATATGCGGCAGTTTATGAAATAAATATGTTGCGTTGTATCTTTTGTGGTTTATGCGAAGAAGCCTGCCCCAAAGCAGCTATTTTCTTGCAACCTGATGTGATGTTGATGCCTTTTTTTGGCAGAGATGAAGTAATCTATGGTAAAGATAAACTTGTGGAAAGCATGGAAAAAAGAGCAAATACGGGTATAGAAAAATATACAGGTGTTAAAAATTAATCATTTTACTAAAAAATAATCTTAATTTTATACTGACATTTTAAATTTAGTTTGTTATTCTGTGCTTAGGAAGAATGACAAACTAAGAATATGAGTATAAAATTTTTATACTAAAACGATAAATTTTAAATGTCAGGTTATAAATATTTGGAAATATTAAAAATATTTCTAATATTTGTTAGTCATTATTTTACCATTGACCGCCAACGTCTATTTTTATTTACTTTAATTTGTATTAGTATGAATACGAAAGAAGTGCTTTACGATAATGGATTAATGCGGCTCGAATATGATGCAAATGAGCAATGTTTATATTATATTTGGGAAAATTTTACACGTACAGAGGAGTATAAGCAAACTTTACAAACTTTAAAACAAGTTTTTGTTGATTTGCAACCAAAAAAACTACTTGTTGACCAAAGAAAACGGAGAATAGTATCCAGAGATGCCTCAAATTGGTTTGTGCAAGAGTGGTTTCCTAATTTCGCAGCAGTTTTGCAGACAAATCTCAGAGTAGCCTTTGTTGATGCTGAGGATATTTTTGGAAAAGTTACAGCAAAAGATAATCTAAAACAGTTGCATCAGCTTTATCAAACGCCATCTTTATTGCAGTATCAGTCTTTTGACGATTATGAAATTGCAGAAAAATGGTTAAATCTATAATGAATAAATATGAAATATGATGTATAAAGTATGAAATTAACTTTTTGATTTAGTCTCATACTTTATACATTATATTTTATACATCATATTTCTTTCCAAATGAATTCTTTTCTACAATTCCTGAATTATTCTTTATTTCCTTTTAGTCTTTTGTATGATATTGTAACCCAAATACGCAATAAATTATATCAACAAAAATATTTTAGAACAGAAACTACAAAAGTATTTTCTATTTGTGTTGGTAATATTGCAGTTGGAGGAACAGGAAAGACTCCTCATATAGAATACTTAATTCGTTTGTTATCAGATAGTTATGAATTGGTAACCATTAGCAGAGGTTATGGCAGAAAAACAAAAGGGTTTTTAATTGCAGACCAAAATAGCACAGCACAGAGTATTGGCGATGAACCTATGCAATTTTTTATAAAATTTGGACATAAAATAAAAGTAATTGTTGGAGAAAAAAGAGTATCAGCGGCACAAAAATTATTAGATAATTTCCCAAAAACACAAATTATTTTGCTTGATGATGCCTTTCAACATCGTGCAATTTCAGCAAACTTAAATATTCTTCTCACAGATTATTACCAACTTTTTTATAAAGATTTCCTTTTACCAATGGGCAGATTAAGAGAAAATCGGCGAGGTATTCAACGGGCAGATGCTATTGTTGTAACAAAAATTCCTGAAGATTTATCAAGCGAAGAAAAGCATCAAATAGTAAAAAATATTAATAAATATGCTAAAAATAATATTCCAATTTTTTGGTCATCTATTATGTATCTGCCACTTAAACCGTTATTTGATAGCACTAAGAATGTATTGACAAGCAAAAATGTAATCTTAGTTACAGGTCTTGCAAATAATATGACTATAAAAAAACATATTGGGCAACATTATAATTTGTTGAAAACCATAACACTAGCTGACCATCAAGATTATACAATGTCTGATATTGAGTTTTTACTCAAAGAATATATGTATTATCATTTGCAAAATCATTCACAAAATAGTTTTGATAAACCTATAATTATTACCACAGAAAAAGATATGGTAAAACTGCAAAATCCTATTTTCTTTGATTTATTAAAAAACTTAGATTTATATTATTTGCCAATTTGTATTAAAATAGATAAAGAATTTGATGAGTTTATATTAAGGCATTTATAACTTATATATTTTTATTGATATTTATAGACATTTAGTAAACAAATTTTATATCAAACATAATTGCACGCAAAGGCAACCGATAATCCATCGGATAAGCAAAATTTTTGATGGTGTATGCTTCTGTATTTAATAAATTGCTAATAAAGCAACCAAACTCAAAGTTTTTTGAAGCCTTAAATCCAATTTTAGTATCCACATTTATAAAAGCTGCTACATTATTGGGTCTATATTTTGTAACATCAACTGTATTTCCATTAAAACTTGTTTCCAAATTATCACTATTTCGTCTTAACACAGTTCCTTGATAATTTGCAACAACTGATACATAAAATTTACCAATTCTATAAGTTGCACCAATTTTTGCGGTATGTGCTGGCACCCATGTAACTTCTTTACTTTCTAGAATAGTTGTATCTAAAATTACTTCACTTAACCTTTTTGCAAAACCATAATTAGCAAAAGCTGTAAATTTTTCATCGTTATAGGTTGTTTCTATTTCAAAACCTATTGTTTTAGTAGAATACAAATTAGTTGCTAAAGCATTATTTTGTATGCTATAACCTATTAAATTTCCAAAAGCAGTGTAATAGCCATTCAAACGCATAAACAACTTTTTATTGGCATTATAATCTGCCGAAAACTCAAAAGAATCAACATTTTCTGGTTGTAATTGTTTAATATTAGAAGCTACTGCATAAGTATTAGCACTAAAAATTTCGGCAGGCGAAGGTGTACGAAAAGCACGCCCAAACATAGCTTTTAAATACAGTTTTTCTGTGGTTTTAAAAACTAAAGAAAGACGTGGATTCAGTTGTGTAAAAGATTTACTTAATGTTGGTCTATTAATTTGTGTAATATCTGTATAGTTAAATAATTGATTATCAAGACGTAAGCCTGCTGTTATGGTCATACGTTGAGCAATAAATTTGGGTGAAATATATTGTGCAAAAACTCCTGTATTGATAACTAAATGATTTTGCATGTATTCCAAATAACCATTTAACTTTTTAAAGGTATTATTAGGATTTGGCAAAAAAGTATTACTTATAGCTACATTACTTGTATGCAAATTATCACCTGTATAATATAAAAATGTATTTTCTAAACCTGCTAATAATAGGGTTTTATTTTTGAGTTGGTAGCTGGTTTGTATGCGTGTGAATACATCATCTATATTTGTTTTTACTCTTTCGGATAAGCCATTAGGATATAAAATATTGCCTAATTTTGCACTATCAGGCAGTAGACGCATATCCCAATCAATACCTTTTAGTTGATAACGCAATACAAATTCATAATTAATTTTATTATCTCGTATGGGAGTTTTATAAGTTAATGCCAAAATTCTACGACTTTCTCTCAATACTTCGTCTTGGTCAGAAATCTGAAAAGCCCAGCCATGCCCTGTTTGATAATTCCATAAATGTTCGTGATATTGGAATGATAAACCTGTAAATTTTCCTTTAAAGTCTGCTTTTGCAAAGAAATAACTACTTTCTCTACGGTCTTTTATTGTAAATTTTTGTAGATTTCCACTTGTATCAAAACTGCCAGAAGCATCATAACTTTCGTAATTATTACCAATTGTATAGTAATGATTAAAAGCAGCAACTAAACTAAGACGGTCATGATTGACTCCTGCAATGGCATCATAAATTTGTGTGCCGTTGGCGGTTATACGTGTTCTTGCCTCTACATTTCCTTTCAAATCTGATGGCGAAATTGTTTTGATATTTAGCAAACCATTCATTGCATTAGTGCCATATAAAGCAGAACCTGCTCCACGCATCACCTCAACAGATTTTATAAATACCAAAGGTGTAACTTCTGAAGTCATTGCCGAGCCATAAATACTTTCATTAAATGGAATTCCATCAACAAGCATTAACAAATGATTGTTATTCCAATTTTCAAAATTACCTCTTGATGAAATTGCATAACGGTCATAATCTCTGGAAATAGAAAACCCTGGCAAATTCCAAACGATATTATTTAAACTGACATAACCTAAGTCTATGAATTGTCGGCGTTGCACAACAGAAAGTAAATTGGGTGCCTCAGCCAAACTTTGCTCTGTTTTAGTGGCAGAAGTTACCATGTTTTCTTCTTCCTTGGGCTTGTTTTTCATAATTTCAGCAACGGAAGACTGAAAAGTGGTATCTATTTTATCTTGTGCTTGGATAGTATGTAGCACAATTATTAGAAAAGAAAATATGTAAACGGAGAATTTAGACATAATTTTTAGAGTTTTAAAAGTCTATTTGCTATGTAATAGTAGTGAATATTATATAGTTTTCAAAAAATATTAAACTCATATTATGTGAATAATATGAGTTATTCACTGCTGATACAAAATTTATGTTATCTAATAAAATTACATAAATAATTACATAAATAATCTAAAACAAATCTTTATGCGTCTTGACAAGGTCAAAAAAGATGAAACTTCTGCACTAAAAAATAATTTTAGTGTTTCAAACCCTAATGTACTTTGCAAAGATTTGCTATTCAAACAAGCATCTACCCAAAGTAATAACACCCGATTTTCAAAACAATTTTTAGCATAAACATTAAGTTTTCTATTTTGCTTGATGAGTAGTAATAACCATTCACTGGTTTGTTGCAAATAATTTATAGATTTTTCAAATTGGTAATTACCGAGTTTCCAATGTAATAAAAGTTGTTCTTGATTTGCTACAATATCTAACTTTTTGAGTTGATAGTCATGAATTTGGTGAACAGTTGCAATATGTTGGTCATATTTTAGCTTAGTAATATTGCTATCATGCAATCTATGTTTAACTAATGATTCTTTGACTGATGCAGTTTGATATTTTTCAGCAATTTTTACCCAAACAATATAATCTTCTGCTAAATAATAGTTTTTATCAAATTTAATTGCTGCTAAAATCTCAGTTTTTACAATAATGGAGGAGTGAATAAAAATATTACGAAATAATAAATGGGTTGGAATACAATGCTGCTCGTGTTGATAATAGGTATTACCAATAAATTCTTGATTTGCTTTTATTAATGTTGCCCCACTGCCTAATAATACAATTTCAGAGATCG
>JAYTNF010000164.1:0-1703 GCA_043748455.1 Cytophagales bacterium | reverse complement strand
TTAAAAATATTGATTACTATTATTACATTTATATTACATAAACATTTTGAGTAATATATTGACGATTTATAGTACAAGTACTACGCAACTTACATTATTTATAGGAATTCTATAATTTTACTTACCTTTAATAAAAAATAAAATGGAAATTTTAGAACCTATAAAAGCAATTATTCAGCAAGAAATTAGTAAACTTTATGGTGAAAGGCTTGCTAAAATCATTTTATATGGTTCGTATTCACGTGGAGATTATCACGAAAATTCGGATATAGATTTTTTGGTGGTTTTGAATGATGAGGAAATTTTAGTAGGTAAGGAATTAGCTTATATGAACAAAGCCATTTTTCAACTTACTTTACAATATAATATTGCCATTTCGCACTATCCAACGACTAAAAATAGGTTTGAAAACTCGCAAGCTATGTTTTATCAGCAAATTCGCAAAGAAGGAAAAGTAATTTATGAAAGACGAAATAGAGAAAATAATCCATAAAGCAGCCGACTGTTTGGCTGATGCAGAACTCAATATACAATTCGATAGATATACTGCCTGCATAAATAGGTCATATTATTGCATTTTCGACTGCATACAGGCTTTGTTGTATGTAAAAGGAGTTTTTGCGAAAACACATCAAGGCAGCCACACAAAATTTCACGAATTTTATCTAAAAACCAACTTATTACCAAGAGAACTTGGTGAAAGGCTTAATTTTGTGTTTGATTTGAGGCAAGCAGGAGATTATGATTATGAGGCAAAAATGACAAAAGAAGATGCCCAAACTGCCTTAGAAATAGCAACATTGTTTTTGAGTAAAACAAAAGATTTATTGGCGTAATTTGGAATGATGATTTAGACCTTAGCGAGGCTACGCTTTGGGAAAGTAGTTTTGCTTTGGCAACTGTGCAAAATTTGGTAGAAAATAGCAAAAAAAAAGTTTCCTAACTTAGTGTAAGAAACTTTTAAGCTAACTTAATTTAGATACTGACGTTTTAATTTTGATGCGAAAAAAAACAAAATTAAATAGTCTTTTTCTCTTTCATAATAACTATTGCCAATAAAAATAGTGTTAAACCAATATTCAAAATTTGTTTAAGCCAAAAGTTAGACCAAGAATTTAGACTGTCTATATATTTTCCTGCAATCATTCCTATAATAATTAATATTGTTGCAAAACCAATCCAAGAAAAAGCATTTTTCAAGTCGTATGGAATTGGGTAATATTTTTGTCCATAATAATAACTCAATGCAGCCATAATAAAATAACAAATTAAGGTAGCTATTGCAGAACCAACATAACCAAAATAGGGAATTAAGGCTAAATTTCCTATAATTGTAATAGCTGCACCTGTAAATCCTAATATAGTTCCAAAATAAGTTTTATCAGTTGCCTTAAACCAAATTGACAAATTGTAATAAATTCCTAAAAATAGATTTGCCAGCAATAAAATAGGTACAATCGTCAATCCTTCCGCATATTCAGGTTTTCCCAACAAAAAATGTTGCAATAAATCCAAATTCAAACTTACACCTGCATACATACATACGCCTGCGATGATAAAATATTTGCTAATTTTAGCAAAAAGTAGTGGCGAATCTTTGTCGGCTGCCTTTGAAAAGAAAAACGGTTCGGCTGCATATTTAAAAGCCTGAACTGCTAAGGTAATAAAAATCGAAAACTTATAACAAGCTGAGAAAATTCCAA
>JAYTNF010000163.1:0-11272 GCA_043748455.1 Cytophagales bacterium | reverse complement strand
GTTCCTAACGGAACTAAAAAAATATAATTAATTGATAATCAATTAATTAGCAATATTGCAATTTAACTTTCTTAGCTTAATAGCATTGGACTAAAGTCTATGCTACAAAACATACAACATAATGAAAAACCTAAACTTATTTCTTTGGATTTTTACAACTGCAATAGCTACTTTCTTTGCTTATCATACTTATACGCATACACGAATTAGGTATAAGGATTTGGAAAGTGTGATGCAACAGAATTTGGCGGTGGAAAAAGGAATTGCAACAACAAAACGTAATACAAAATTACAACTTGGTGAGTTTCTTATGTTAATAGAAATAACAGGGAATTCACCTCAAGATATATTGATTTGCAAAAAAGCTAAATCAATATATGCTCTTACAGATAGTATCACTAAAAGTTTAAATAATTTATCTACCCAACATAAACCCATTATGATTGATGAAAAAGTAAATATCGAGCAAAAAGAATTAGCTTTTATGTCAGTTTATGGGCATACAATACCTTCAATTATTGCCCAAAAAGATACATCTTTGAACTATTTAGCATACCCGATTACGTTAGCTATTGGCAAAAAAGCACATTTTTATCCCTTATATCAGCAGGCAATATTGGGTTACTCATATAGATTTGCCCGTTTAGAAACAAAAGCTGTTGATAGAACAATATCTGTTATAGCAATTTGTAATATTAGAATTGATAAGGTAATTGCAATGGCTTCCGCTAAAAACTATGTTTTAAATAGTGGAGAAGTTTATGAGGCACAAATGTTTATAAGTAGAGGACGATTAGAAACATTAAAGTATCCAATAAGTGATTGCAAAATGCAAATTTCAGAAGGAAATATTTATGTTAAAGGAGATGTTGGTGAAATAGAAATCAAAAACGTAAAAGCCCAAAACTATAATAGCGAAGGCAAAGCCACGAAAACTTTAACAGGAAAAATTACGATTAAAAAGGCTGATGGAAGTGATACAACTTTCACGTTATCAACAAGTTACACAGTAAAAAAATTAGTAAATTAGTAAGTTTTTAGTTAGTAAGTTAAAAAATTACTAACTAAAAAATCAAGTAGATATTACTATTTTTATTAACTAATAATGACAAATTTAAAATTTCAGCATAAAACCTTAAAAATCCTCATCTAAACTAAATCTATGTGAGTTATTCGCATCATTTTTATCTCCCATAACACCTGCTTTTTGATATTCTGCCACTCTTTTTTCAAAGAAATTTGTTTTGCCTTGCAACGAAATCATTTCCATGAAATCAAAAGGATTTGCAGTATCATAAAATTTTGGACAATCAAGTTCATTTAATAATCTGTCTGCTACAAATTCGATGTATTGTTTCATCAAAACCGCATTCATTCCTATTAAATTTACTGATAATGCCTCACTAACAAACTCTTGTTCAATGGCAACAGCATCACGAATAATCTCTAAAACTCTTTCTTTACTTAACTTATTTTGCAAATGTTTGGTATAAAGCAAACATGCAAAATCGCAATGTAAACCTTCATCTCTTGAAATTAGTTCGTTAGAAAACGTAAGTCCAGGCATTAAACCACGCTTTTTTAACCAGAAAAGTGAGCAAAAACTTCCTGAAAAGAAAATGCCCTCTACTGCTGCAAAAGCTACCAATCTTTCAGCAAAACTTTCGCTATTTATCCAACGCAAAGCCCATTGTCCTTTTTTGGTTACACAAGGTACAGTTTCTAAGGCATTAAATAAATGTTTTTTTTCTGTGTTATCTTTTATGTAGGTGTCAATCAGCAAAGAATACGTTTCTGCGTGAATATTCTCCATCATAATTTGATAGCCATAAAAGCATTTTGCTTCAGGAAATTGGACTTCATGCAGAAAATTTGCTGCCAAATTTTCGTTTACAATACCATCACTTGCTGCAAAAAATGCCAAAATATGCGAAATAAAATGACGTTCATTGTCATTCAAATTTTCCCAGTCTTTGGTGTCTTGAGAAAGGTCTATTTCTTCGGCTGTCCAAAAACTTGCCTCAGCTTTTTTATACATTTTCCAAATTTCGTCATATTGAATTGGAAACAATACAAAACGATTTGGGTTTTCTTGCAACAAAGGCTCTACTAATAATACGTTGTCTATCATGTTTTTTTTTATCTATTGAAAGTAAACATTTATTTCATGTAAAAGTTATAAAATTTTATTTTAGCTTACTTATCACACACAAATATCATATATTAAAGCCTAAAAAGCAATGATAAAAAGATATTTTCCTAATGATAAAAAACATTGTATTATAGATTAGGAAACCATGTTTTTTATCATTACTTTTGCACCGTTTTTATACAAATGCCTAACAAATAGTTCGTTATCAGCATTTTAACTTATTTTAACTCAAATACAAAATTATGAACAAATATTTGCTTTTATTAACACTTGCATGTTGCATTGGTTTTACATCTTGTAAAAATGAGCCAAAAGAAATCGTTAGCACTATCAATTTAGATGCTGATGGAGAAATTGATACTTTAACAAAATATTCAAATAGTTTAGATGAAGCCAGCTTTGTTAAAGTTACAGCAAATGGTAAAGAAAAAGAATTCAAATTTTTAGATTTAACAATAAATCCTGACCCCAAATTTAAAACTTATTATTACCGCCGCAAAGATAGTAGTGGTGCTTCCATTTCTTTTTCAAGAGCTACAAATGATGACATGAGAGAAAAAATATCTATTGCTTTGGGAAATATTGATGCCGAAACATTGCAATATCCATATGAATGGAAATTTTCTACTACAACTAACGCAAAAATTACCTACGAAGTTAAAAAATCTGCTGTCCCTATTATTTATTATAGTGATAATGCTGCTACAAAAATGACACTTACAAGTTACAAAGACGGAGTTTTAGAAGGTACTTTTAGCACAACTGTTACCAATACAGGCAAAAGAACTATCACACTTACTGATGGTAGTTTTAAAATGAAATTGGATAAAATAGAACAATAAGTTTTATTTTGTCATTCTGAGCTTGCGAAGAATCTGGCTTTATTACGTCAAAAACTAATAATTCAGATTCTTAGCAAGCTCAGAATGACAAAATAAAATTTGACTATTTTGTTGAAAAAATAGGACAATCCACACCCCAAAATTGTTTGTGTGCCAAAGTTGCCATTTCAAATACTACTGAAATTTCATGTGTGCCACCAGATGCCATTGTCAAACCCGAAATCGTAAAATCATAGCTGTAAGTGAACACAAAATCACCAACCTTCCAGCCAACAGAAGCAGCAACTGCATCACGATAACCACCCAAAAATATCAAATCTCGATAATAAACTCCTAAACTTAATGGAAAATCTGAAAAACTAAGTCGTGTATTCATGTCTAATTGCTTGGAAGCACCTTGCAATTTGAATAGTGCTGAAGGTTTGATAAAACCCTTATCTCTGCCTGATGGAAAACTAATATTTAAACCACCATGCAAAGAAAAACGCATAGGTAAAGACGCAGTTCCTATTGCAATATCTGAATTTGTAGGATTTCCAAGATGATGAACCGCAAAACCACCCCAAAAAGTACGGTTATAAAGTAAAGCACCGCCAGAAAAATCAGCATATAAACGGCTTGTTGCCAAAAATGATTCTGAAATTCCTTGTGAAGGCGTAAGCACTTGACTTACAAATACTAAATTGGAAAAATCTCTACTTTGATACACAACCGCAGCCTGTAAACCCAAACGAATTGTCCATTTCTTAAAGGGAACATAATAAGAATAAGAACCTGCAAAAGAGGTATTTAATGACCTATCTATACCTGCCAAATCATGTGTAAACAAAACTCCTACGCCACTTCTAATAAGTGGAATGTGTAATTCTCCACTTAAAGTTGTGCTTAAATGTTGTGCATCTATTGCCAACCATTGACTTCTGTGCAATAAATTTGCCCGCCATTGCTCTGTTGTGCCTGTTAAAGCAGGATTTATATACACTGGTGTATTGAAAAACTGCGTAAATTGAGGGTCTTGGGCAAAAATAGGCAATGTAAAAAATATAAATATAATGCTTTTAAATAATTTTTTCATAAATTGCGTATGATTATTGATTAAAATATTTCATAAATAATAATTCAAAAGTTGTCAAATAATATAAAATACTTTAAATTTCACGAAAATAATAAATTTTCATCACAAAACCAATATCACACAAAATGGCTATTGTATTAAAAAAAGGTGGTTCTTTCAATTTGAGTAAAAAAGAACCTGCATTAAAAAAAATCATGTTAGGGCTTGGCTGGGAACAGAAAGCAGGGAATAATATGGATTTAGATGCTTCTGTATTTATTTTGGGTAGTAATGGAAAATTAATTTCCGAAGAACATTTTGTGTTCTACAACAACCTAAAATCTCCAGATGGTTCTATTCAACACACAGGTGACAACCGTACAGGTGCAGGTGATGAAGATGATGAAATGATTTTAGCAAATCTTTCTTTAATTAGTGCTGATGTTTCAGAAGTAAGAATTGTTATCAGTATTCACGAAGCAACCACACGCCGTCATCATTTTGGTTTGTTGCAAGATTCGTATATTCGTATTATGGACGTAGAAAATAAAAGAGAAGTGTTACGCTATGACCTCGATGCCGAATTTAATGGAAATAGTGATGTTGAATTTGGTAAGTTACAACGAGTTGATGGTGATTGGACTTTTGTAGCTTCTGGAATTGGCTCTAATTCTGGTTTGCAAGGTTATGTGGATATGTACGCATAATAATAAAATTTGTAGCATAGACTTTAGTCTGTGGGCTAATTGCTTGATTATCAAAGTATTAAACTACACACTAAAAGTCTATGTTACAGACCTTAATAATCTCTGTTGATGCTAAAAATTCTAAGTATTTCTATAACCTATGAAACAACAGCTCCATAAAAAGAACCAATAGCTATCAATAATGACAGAATTCCTAAAAGAGCTATACCAATATAAAGCATAATTCCATCTCTAAAAATTACAGACTCCTTAGGTTTGTCTTGATTCACATAAATTATTAAAGGATTAGTGATTTTATCTGCATAAGGCTGTGCAAATTTAGGTGATGAATGATTAGCTTGACCACCAACAAGGTCAACTAAAAAAACTTTGTTATTTGTATATACTTTTTCATTAAATTGATATTGGTATGTTACCATTAACCCATAATTTGCTCGTGTTGAGTGGATTTCTCGTTTCTCAATTTTTTTGTCTAGAACTGTAGCAGTAGTAGCCTGCCACTTTTGCACATTTTTATACATAATTATCATTTTATGGCTGACATAAAAACACCCGAAAGCTATTAGTAGCCCAAAAATACCTATTATCATCTTTTTATAATTTATATTCATTAAGTTTTTCTGCATTAAATTTTTGTTATTCAGAATTTCAATATCAAATTATAACCAAATTACATATACAATTTTATAAAACTTTTATAAAACTAAAACCATAGTTAAATCACACTTTATGTAATTTAACTATGGTTTTAGCACTTTTTATATGTAATAGAAATTATTAAGGTATGTAGCATAGACTTTAATCTGTACTTTTAATATCTTGATAATCAAGTAATTATTCTACAGACTAAAATCTGCGATACAAAATCTTAATAATCTCTAATATTTATATTTTAATGATAAATTTATAGTTTTTTATAAAATTTTACTGATAAAAAGTCATAAAAACCTACAACTACTATATAATTTATTTTCCAAGTCTTGCAATTAAATCCGCAGCACGAGCAGAATAACCTGCTTCGTTATCATACCAACCAAATATTTTTGCAAAAGTACCACTTGATGCAGTCATATCAGCATCTAAAATACAAGAATATGTACTTCCTACAATATCCGCAGAAACAATAGGGTCTGTGCAATATTCTAAAATACCTTTCATAGCACCTTCAGCTGCTGCTTTCATGGCTGCATTAATTTCCTCTTTTGTTGCAGGTTTTTTCAAAATTACGGCTAAATCAGTCAAAGAACCCGTTGGTGTTGGGATACGAATAGATGTTCCGTCTAATTTTCCTGCCAAATGTGGCAATACTAAACCAATAGCTTTTGCTGCACCTGTTGTTGTTGGAATCATAGACAAAGCTGCTGCTCTTGCACGTCTTAAATCTTCGTGAGGTGCATCTTGCAATTTTTGGTCTTGGGTATAAGAGTGAATTGTGGTCATAAAGCCTTTTTCAATACCAAAAGCATCATCCAAAACCTTAGCCATTGGTGCTAAACAGTTTGTTGTGCAAGAGGCATTAGAAACAATAGTTTCTTCGCCTGTCAAAGTGTGTTCGTTTACACCTAAAACAACGGTTGCAACTTTTCCTTTTGCGGGAGCAGAAATAACTACTTTTCTTGCACCTGCAATAAGGTGCTGACCTGCACCAATATCATCAACAAAACGACCTGTTGATTCTAAAACCACATCAACTTTTAAAGCAGCCCAAGGCAATAATTTAGGGTCTTTTTCAGCATGAATAGCAATTTTTTGACCATTAACAATCAAAGTTGTGCCCTCTACGCTAACTGTACCGTCAAATCTGCCATGAACAGAGTCATATTTGAGTAAGTGAGCCAAAGTTTTTGGGTCTGTAATATCGTTAATAGCAACAACTTCGATGTTGCTGTTTTTGAAAAGTTGGCGGAAAGTCAAACGACCAATTCTACCAAAACCGTTAATAGCTACTCTTATTTTAGCCATGATTTTATTACTTAGTTTTAATGATTATAAATGAAAATATTGGTGCAATTTAACTATGTTTTTGATAAATAAAAATATAAGAAATAAATATTAAGTATGATGTATGAAATATGAAATTAACTTATTGATTACCAAATAATTAATTTAATAATTCATATTTCATACATCATATTTCATACTTACTGCTTATTTTTCCTAAAATTTAAAAAATTTTTGTCAATTTTCAAAGTTGTAATTGACCGAAATTTAATAATTCTATAAGCTAATACTACTAAAACAGTTAATAATAACAAATTAACAATAACTTTTAGTATGATATTTTCCTCCATATCTTGTAATTCGTTGTTTGATTCTGCAATTAGGCTATAAAAACCATTAAAACCTTCTGTATCTGAACCACTTGCAGCCACTTTTTCACCACTTGCTTGCAAAGCTAACCGAGAACGAAGTGTATCATATTTATTGGTATTGGTATTAAAAAAAATCCACTCAAAGTAATCTGACATTCGGTAATTTCCTGCCTCATTTGCTGACAACAAATAATTAAATTGTTTACTACCATACACAGTTCCTTCACTTCTATTAATTTGTATTCTTTCGTTAGGTGGATAATAGGAAAAACTGCCTGTTTGTTTTACTGTTGGCGGCGTAAGAGAAGAAATATTGCCTTCTCCAACTATTTGATATTTGTAATTAAAGGTTTGTCCTGTTTTTACCATATTTAGCGAAAGTTCATCTTGTAATTTATAATTTCCAACGGCAACTGAGCCTTTTAGTGGATGCGGTGGCAAATCTTTTACGTTAATTGATTTTTCTTTTGACTTAAAAGTAATAAAATCTTTGACATGACTATTTCCAAAATAAGATGGATTTTGAGCTACTTTAAATTTTACCATCTTAAAATCTACCACAGGAATTGTCAAATTTCCTGTATTTAGTGGGTAGAAATTTGCTTGATAAATCTTGTATTGTCGGTATGTTTTTTTGCCAATAGTAACAACTTCGGGTACAATTTCTTCTATGCCAAAGTTTTCCTCCCAACAATTTGCAGGCTTTACTTTTTTCAAAATTTCACCTAATTGTTCACCAATCTCGTGAAATTCTAAAAAAGCCCTATTTGCGTCTGCAATATACATTGCCACACTAAGGTTAAAACCTTCGCCAAGATAAACCTCTGATTTTGAGGTAGATACGGCAAAAAAAGCATCTTCTTTCACATCTAAAAACTCTGTTGTGCCACCATCACTGGTGCCAAAAAAATCTGCAAAAGGGTCATAATTTTGGCGGCTTGTTTGTTGCACCACCTTAATTGTTGCTCCTTGACCATTGGCAATTTTGCCATTAATTTGTATGGTAAATGGCTTTAATGTAAAGGTTCCAACTTTTGTAGCCCTATAATTTTGGGTAATGCTATGAGAAGACGAAACCTTGCCATTAATAATTGAAGTATTTTGTGATGAACTTGTACCTACTTTGTTTAGCCCTTGAATTTCTGGAAATCCTGTAACTGTATTTAGCCTATCATTGCTTACTGAGGCTGTAATGCTAAAAACATCTTGCAAACCAATTTCTGTTTCTCCAATTTCTACGCTAACTTCTTGAGATTTTGCCGAAAATTGCAACCCCATGAGCATAATTATCGTAAGGGCAATCATAAGACAGTAGTTTGTGTAATAATGTTTTTCTGTAATTAGTTTGGTAATTTTTTTCATAGTTAATATTTCATAAAGTTTATTAGTTTTTTAATAGATTTGTTGAATTGTTTGGTAATTTTGCTTAACAATTTTAATTAAAATGCCCGAAAGTATTTCACAACATATTCTCATTCTAAGGTTGAGGTTTTCTAAAATTTGTGTTATCTTTCTGGAACAAAAGTAATAAAAAATAGATTCTTTACAAAAATAATTACCATAACCACTAACCAACTACTAACATGCTTAATTATGCAAAATTAATTTTAGATAGAGTGAGTTTTGATGCTACACTATTTGAAAATGAATTGAAAAAGGCTCTTGCTACTTTGCAAGATGAGAAAAGTAGGGAAGAATTAAGACTTTGGTGCTATGAAATGTTTTCTTTAAAGTATAGTAATATCCTCAATTCGTGTTTTTCTGTTGCTCAAGGCAATTAAATTTTAAAAAGAAAGTTTTTTATATCACAACACTAACAAAAAAAGGACTAACAAAGATTGAGATATTGAAAAGTTTTTAGCACTAACATTTCTCAAAAAAATGTTAGTGCTTGTGTTAAATATAAAATTTTGAGATTGCAATAGAACCTGTTAATTCCTTAACCTTTCAATAAATGCTTTCAAACCTGATTGCAGGTTTTTCACATTCCCTTGCAATCCTTCGGTGTTTACATACACAGTGTTATGTTCTCCTGCAAGTTCTTTTTCAGGTCTTTGTTCTGTATAATAATAGGCTGCCATAGATTTTCGGGTAATTCCTTCGGGTGTTTTTAGTGGTTTTGGGTGTCCATGATAAGAAACTTCGTTGGTTTGAAAAATAACACAACGATTAATTAAAGGAGCAATTTTAGCAATTTGCTCACGTTTTTCCATGTCCCATAATTCCAAATGCCCTTCATATTCCTCTTTCCAATCCTTGTTCATATACACTAAAATATTCAAACGTCTGTGCATTTTTGTTGTTGGGTGAAAATTATAATCAACATGGACATCTAAAAATGCACCCGTAGTAGATTGGTGCAAACCTCCTCCAAAAAGTTCAGTATCAGCTTTTAAGTCTTTAATTTCTGTGATATAAGTCATTAATTCCAAAAATTCAGCAGAGTTAAGTTCTCCAAAAATTCTTTCCATCACTGAATTGGCTTGAAATTCTCGTTGTTGGAATTTATTTTTTTGGTTAATATATGTTGTGCTATCCCAAACTCCTTGCTCAACACTTGGAAAGTTTTGCAATACTGTTTCTAATTTATGTTCATGAAAAATTTGCTCAAAACACAAATAATGAAATGGTGTTTTTGCTAAAAAAGCATCTCTTAACAAGTCTTTTTCGGCTTGCAGACGGTCAAAATTTATAAATTCAAAGTTCATGACGGCTTAATTTAAGTAGTAAAGAATGTACCACACTTTTCAGGGTGCAAGGTCAATTTTCTAAAATATTTTCAAAATTAAAGATTATATTTTAAAAATTTGTGTAAAAATTTATAATTTTGTTTTCAAACAAATTAGATTTCAATGGGAAAAATTACAGATGAGCTAAAAAGGGAAATTTTGCGAATGCCCACAATAGAAAAAGATAAAATATTGCTAAGATTAATAGCCAAAGATGAAATGCTAATAGCTAAATTGCAACACCAACTCCTTGAAGATGAAGATGATGCACGTCATAAACGTGAGGAAATTTTGCAATATATTAAACGGAATATCACACCTACAAATAACCCTAACTATCATTATACTCCTGGGTTAATGATGATGAGCATGCGTGATTGCAATGGTACTATTACACGACATGTAAAAATTACAAAAGATAAGTTTGGAGAAGTTGAACTAAGTTTGGCATTAGTTCTTGAGGTTTTTATAAATCATGAAACTATGCTTGCAACGGGAGCAAATAAAGCAGAAAATTTTGCAGATTATGTTGTAAAAAAAGCCGATTTTATTCTCAAAAAATTAGATAAAATCCACGAAGATTATTACATAGAATTTGAGGAAAAAGTGAATCAAATGTTACAATATATTCATAATTACAAACCTTGTTATCATTTTATCAAGGAAATAAAGTTGCCAACTAATTGGAATAGGTAATTTTAAGAAACTCAAATATATTTTGCCATTTTTCGCAAATATTACTAAAATTTGCGAAAAATGGCAGAACTAATTACTCACATGGGTCACCATAGCCCATTCTGTCGTCATTATAAACTCCAAATGTTAGGTTTCCATTATCATCAGAACCAATAACAAGTGTATGTAAATCTCTTACATTTAGAGAAATAAATGGTTTTGAGTCATGAAATTTGCCACTTGTATCTTTCCAACTGAAAAGAAGTGGACTTCCATCAACATTAGTTATCTGAACATCATAAACAGCAGATTTGTCATTAGCCGTTTTTACCCAGAAATGTTTGCCTGTTTCAATCGTACTTGATGGCAACAAATCAGCACTAAAAGCATTTGTTCCTGTTGCTCTAATTTTTAATTCATAGAATGTTTCACCACTTTGATTATCAACAAAAAAACAATAATACTGTGCTTTAGCAGTACTAATAGATAAAAAAAGCAACATGGTTGCTACGATAGAAAAAAACTTCGTTTTCATATAATTATGCGTTTTAATTGTTAAAATGATTCTTAAAAATAGCAAAATTAGCCGTTTTTAAATACATAACAAACCTAAAAGTATTGTTTGTAAATACCAAAATATTCACAACTATTTAACAACATGATAACGGCATTTAACTAATGTAAGTTGCGTAGAATGTACCGCACCCTTTAGGGTGCAAGGTTTTTAATAAATTTGCAAGGCAAATTTATTAAAAACCTGTAAAAATGAGATTAATTTAACGATTTAATTGCTATTTTACA
>JAYTNF010000162.1:0-4169 GCA_043748455.1 Cytophagales bacterium | reverse complement strand
ACTTCCCTTGACTTTCGCCACCTTTTCGGGAGTAACTTCGGCAATAATTTTTCCACCACCGTTGCCACCTTCGGGACCCAAATCTATGATGTAATCAGCCACTTTGATAACATCTAAATTGTGTTCTATCACCAAAACCGTATTGCCTTTGTCCGTTAATTTGTTAAGCACATCGAGCAATGCCTGAATGTCTTGAAAATGCAAACCTGTTGTAGGTTCGTCGAGAATGTAAAGAGTTTTGCCTGTGTCTTTTTTGGCTAATTCGGTGGCTAATTTCACTCGTTGTGCTTCGCCTCCGCTTAGGGTTGTTGCGTGTTGCCCTAAGGTAATATAACCTAAACCCACGTCAAATAAGGCTTTTATGCGTGCCGAAATGCGAGGTTGTGCAGCAAAAAAGTCGATGCCTTGCTCTACGGTCATATCCAAAATATCGGCAATGGATTTTCCTTTAAAACGAATTTCGAGGGTTTCTCTGTTGTACCTTTTGCCTTTGCAAGTTTCGCAATTTATCAAAACAGGTGGTAAAAAGTCCATTTCGATAACTTTCTTACCTGCCCCTTCGCAAGTTTCGCAACGTCCACCTTTGACATTAAACGAAAAACGACCAGCCTTATAACCTCTAATTTTGGCTTCGGGCAACTCTGAAAATACGCTGCGAATGTCCGTAAACATATTGGTATAAGTTGCGGGATTACTGCGTGGAGTTCTGCCGATAGGAGTTTGGTCGACTTCTATCACTTTGTCTATGTGTTCTAAGCCGATAATTTCTGAAAATTCTAAGGGTTCACGTTTAGCATTGAAGAAATGTTTGTTCAAAATCGGGAATAAAGTGTCGTGAATTAAGCTACTTTTGCCACTTCCCGATACGCCTGTTACGCAAATCATTTTGCCTAATTCCAATTTTAAAGTAACATTTTTTAAGTTATTTCCCTTTGCATTTCGCAATTCTATCACTTTTCCGTTGCCTGTTCTGCGTGTTTTTGGCACTGCAATTTTGCGTTTTCCACTCAAATAATCGGCTGTCGAACTGCCCAATTTCAAAAATTCTTCGGGAGTTCCTTGTGCTACAACTTTACCACCGTGTCGTCCTGCCCCAGGTCCAATATCGACAATATAATCTGCATCGAGCATCATATCTTTGTCGTGTTCTACCACTAAAACCGTGTTTCCCAAATCACGCAAATCTCGTAAAGCCTTGATTAGCTTTACGTTATCTCTTTGATGCAAACCAATACTTGGCTCATCGAGAATATATAACACACCAACTAATTGCGTACCAATTTGCGTAGCTAATCGTATGCGTTGTGCTTCGCCACCTGATAAAGTCCGTAAAGTTCTGTTTAATGTCAAATAATCTAAGCCGACACCCAATAAAAAACCTACTCTTTTGTTGATTTCTTTGAGTATTTCGGTAGCAATTTGGCTTTGTCTTTCTGATAGTTTTTTTGGCAATTTCTCAAACCATTTTCCCAATTCTACAATGTCTAATTCGGCAACTTCTGCAATATTTTTATCGGCAATTTTGAAATGCAAACTTTCCTTTTTTAACCGTTGTCCGTTGCAATCGGGACAAGTAGAAATTTGTGCAAATTCGGCTACCCATTCCGCCATTTTGTCTGTGCCTTCGGCAAGTTGCTTTTTTAGAAATGGAATAATTCCCTCATAAACAGTTTGGTATTCGTTGCCTGTTGAGGCTGCAACTTGTATTTTATCTTCGCCATCACCATACAACACAATATCGACAACTTGTTTAGGTAATTTTTTAATTGGCGTATCTATCTTACATTTGTACTTTTTTAGGATAACTTCAACTTTATTGAAAATCCAAGAATTTTTAGCTTCTCCCAGCGGTGCAATTCCTCCTTCTGCAATGCTCAAATTATCATCAGGAATGACACTTTCACGAGTAATTTCTTCCACATAACCCAAGCCATTACAAGTCGGACACATTCCATAAGGCGAATTGAAGGAAAATAAATTAGGTGCTGGTTCGTCATACGCAATGCCCGAAGTGGGACACATCAAAAACTTAGAAAAAAAGCTGACATCACCTTTTTCATTGCGTACCATACAAATTCCTTGACCTTCTTTTAAAGCAGTTTTTATGGACTGTGTAATGCGAAATCTGTCTTTTTCTGCCACCACAATTCTATCAATAACAATATCAATATCGTGAATTACATAACGGTCAAGCTGCATTTTTGGCACAATATCCATAATTACGCCATCAATTCGGACTTTTGTATAACCTTTTTTGGCAATTTCGACAAATAATTCCCGATAATGTCCTTTGCGACCTTTAACAACAGGAGCAAGCAAAGTCAATTTCTTATCCTTAAATTTGTCTAACAAACTTTCAATGATTTGGTCTTCCGTTTGGCGTATCATTTTTTCGCCCGTAACATAAGAATACGCCTCGCCTGCACGTGCATAAAGCAGTCGCAAAAAGTCGTAAATTTCCGTAACCGTACCGACTGTAGAACGTGGGTTTCGGCTTGTAGTTTTTTGTTCAATGGAAATAACAGGGCTAAGTCCGTTGATTTTATCGACATCTGGTCTTTCCATATTGCCAATAAAACTGCGGGCATAAGCCGAAAAACTTTCCATATATCGGCGTTGTCCTTCGGCATAAATGGTGTCGAAGGCAAGGCTTGATTTTCCACTTCCGCTAATTCCCGTAAAAACGACTAATTTATTGCGTGGAATGGTTAAGTCTATATTCTTTAAATTATGTTCTCTGGCTCCGAAAATTTCGAGGATTTCTTCGGGGTTATTTGGTGTGTTTGTTGGGTGCATAGTTTGGTTATAATTCTGTAATCAGAACAACATCTTTATCTACTTTATAGTTTAAACGCAAAGAAATATAACTATCTGGTAGTTTTTCAAATATAATTTCAAAAGTTTCAGTACTATTTTGTAAGGCTTTATCTTTATCAATTTCTATTGCTTTACAAATATATCTTTTAGAATTAGGTTGTATAGCTGTAATTGTAAAGGCTGCTAAATTGCTTTTATTAACGAGATGAAAATTATTGTCTTTATTTTCTATTGTAATAATTAGTTTGGACGTAATTTTATCAAAAGAAATAGAAGTGCAAATTATATTTTGATGACAGATATTTATAGGTGTTCCCCAAATATATTGCTGTTTTTGTGCTAATAAATTCGTTATTAGTTTATCTACATCTGTGTAAGGATTTGTAGAAATAGTTGGTATATATTCATTTTTAATTTGTCTTAGCCAAGCGGCATTCTCAATGGCATTTTGAATTTTATCAAAAACAACTACTTCATCTTCTAATTTATGGTTTGGAGTTTTAATAAAATCTATTTCAAATAAGCCTTCAAAACCATATTCGTTTGTTTTTTTCTTGTCCGACTTATATTTATAATGACCTTTTTGATATTTAGAATGATAATTTTTACCCTCCAAATACCCAATAATACAATTTTTGGTTGGATTTGTTTCTAACACACAAGGAGTTACACAAGCTAATTTACAACCAGAATTATTTGCAGTATGTAAAGTTTTTTCAAAATGCAGTAATATCCAATTTTCCCATTGACGATTAGAAAAAGCTATTTCTATGCCTAATACTTTTGCAAAATGGAAAATTTGGTTTAGGCTTGTTGAGTTTTCACTTCTATCATCATCATCAAAAATAAGCCAAAGCTCATCAAAAACAGGTTTTATACCATTTCCTATCTTATTTTGAATATTTTTAATTGTTTCATTATCGTATAAATCAAAATTTGTTTTAGGCTTTTTACCTTGAAGTCTTCTTAACTCTTGCATTTCGGGCTGTTGCTGCTTAGTGTTTATTTCATTACAATAACTTTCAAATTCTTCATTCCTTTTCTTTTTGGTCAGTTTTAGAAATTCATAAGTAGTTGCAAGTAAATTTATAGGTTGGTTTTTACGGTCATTTTCTTCACCTATTTTTTTCGTTGGCGGACATACAATAGTAGGTACAAAAGGCTGTTGCCTAAATGTATATGTGTTATTAATTCCCTCAAAATAATTCTCCTCTGTTTCGCCTTCGCAAAGTATCAAAATTTGTTTGCCAACTTCCTTACTTTTGTCTTTGCGATTATCTATTTTCTCAACTATTGTGTAAGTTTTATTTGTTTCTATTAGTGGAGTTGCAGACTTTGGCTGTTTATTTTTA
>JAYTNF010000161.1:0-5342 GCA_043748455.1 Cytophagales bacterium | reverse complement strand
ATTCATTCGTTTATCCAAACTGATGCCGCCGTAAACCCAGGTAATAGCGGTGGTGCATTGGTAAATTTGAAAGGTGAATTAATTGGAATTAACACTGCAATAGCCACACAGACAGGTTCATATTCGGGATATTCTTTTGCTGTGCCTGTTTCTTTGGTGCAAAAAGTAACAGAAGACTTGATAAAGTATGGCGAAGTGCAACGGGCTTTATTGGGAATAACAATTTTAGATGTTAATGCAGCATTAGCAAAAGAAAAAAAATTAGCAAGTATTACAGGAGTTTGGGTATCTGGAATACAAAAAAATAGTGCAGCCGATGAAGCTGGCATAAAAATTGGTGATGTAATTATAGCCATCAATGAAGTAAATATTGCAGATGTTGCAAGTTTGCAGGAAAGTATTGCAAGACACAGACCAGGGGATAAAGTTGAGCTTAAAGTAGAAAGAGATGGTGAAATTGAAATACTTAATTTGATTCTAAAAAATAGTAGCAATACCACAGATATTATTAAAACACACTTTAAACAGATTTTATTAGTAAATGAAGGCATTGAAGTAATTGATTTAACAGAAAAAGAAAAAAATGAGTTGGAAGTCAATTATGGCGTGAAAATTGTTAAAGTATATGAAGGAAAGTTTAAGACGGCAAAAGTGAAAGATGGATTTATAATTACGCATGTAGATAAATTAAAAATCCGTTCTGTTGCACAATTAGAAAATATTTTGCAAACCAAAGGCGGAGGATTATTAATAGAAGGTATTGATGCCAAGAAGAAAAAAGCCTTTTATGGCATAGGATTTTGATTGGTTGATTAGTTGTTTGTTTGAGTTAAAGGCTTTACCTTTTGGGTTAAGCCTTTTTTGTTTTTATGGGCATTTGTCTGAAAGTGAATGAATAATCAAACTGTAACTAAAAATTATTTTGTAAGTCTGTAGTATAGACTTTAATTTGTGATTTTAACATATTGGTAATCAAGCAATTACCCCACAGACTAAAATCTGTGATACAAAACCTTAACAATCTCTCATTTGTCAAAAATAATGAACAAATTTAATAACATAAAAATATATTCTCCTAAATTTGTGTTAAAATATTGACAATATGTTTCCACTAAAAAATATTAATAACCTTAGCCAATTATCCATTCTAAAAAAGGTTGATGAATTAAAAACTCATATTGATAGTTTGCGACCATTTCCTGTTGATGTGGAAGGTCGAGTTTTGCAAAAGCTGCGTTTTGATTGGAACTATCACTCGAATGCTATTGAGGGAAATTCGTTGAATTATGGGGAAACTCGCATACTTTTGATGGAAGGATTGACTGCAAAAGGTAAACCGTTAAAAGACCATTTAGACATTCGTGGACATAATACAGTGGTTAATTTTTTGCTTGATATTGTGAAAGAAAAAAGAGAAATTTCGGAGGTTGATATTCGGGCTTTGCATCAAGAAATGTTGGTAGAAAATTATTATGTGCCAGCAATAACCCCAGACGGAAGACCAACAAGAAAGCTGATTAAAATTGGAGAATATAAAACAGAGCCAAATCATGTGGAATTGCTAAATGGTGAACTTCATTATTACGCAAGTCCCGAAGAAGTGTCTGCACGTATATATAAATTGATAAATTGGTATAAAGAAGCAAAACAAAATTCAGAAATTCACCCTATTGTGATGGCAACTTTGTTTCATTATGAATTTGTGGCTATTCACCCTTTTGCAGATGGCAATGGAAGAATGTCAAGGTGGCTAATGAATTTAGTTTTATTGCAAAAACATTACCCAATTACCGTTTTAAAACAACAGAAACGCAAGCAATATTATGCAGCTTTGCAAGAATCAGATATAGGAAATTTTACGAATTTTGTTGAATTTGTAGCGGAAGCTGTCTTACATTCCTTGCAAGTTTATCAAAAAGCTATAAATGGAGAAAACATTAATGAAAATGATGATTTTTAAACTGATTTGAAACAAAAAAACTTGCCAACTCTCAAAGACTTGGCAAGTTTTGTATTATTTAATCTTATTTATTTCGCAACAATTATTTCTTTTTTGTACTTGTTGCTTTTTTTGTAGCACCTTCTGTTTCTGCTACTGCGTCAGATTTAGAGGTTTTTGGAGCTAATGATGGCACTTGACCAGCTACGCCCATTCCTACAAAATCTCCCCATGTTACATTACTTTGACCTTCTTTGTGTTGTTTTGCACGTTTGATAGCCATATTTGCTGCGTTTTCTACAATCCACTCAAAGTTTGCTTCTCCAACAGAGTTTATATCTGCGTCAGGTGCAGGATTACAGAAATCAATAGCATAAGGAATACCATCACGAACTGCAAATTCCACAGTATTAAAATCATAACCCAAAGATTTATTCAATGCCAAAACATGACCATGAATTTCTTTTTTCAATTTATCCCATGCTTTACCTGTTGTTTTCACCTCAGTTGCATAACGCAAATGATGAGGATTACGAGGTTCGTATGGCATAATATGAACAGACTCACGATTCAAGCAATAGCAACGGAAATAATCTGTAAAATCAATAGACTCCTGAAATAACATTACTAATTGTTCTGTTTCAGGGTGTTTTTGATGAAAAGTGTGCATATCATCTAATTTATAGACACTTTTCCAACCACCACCAGAGTGTGGCTTCATGTATGCTGGAAAACCTACTGATTTAAGCACTTCTTCCCATTTGAAATGTCCAAATAAGTTACGGAATGAATGTTCGTTAGTATCTGTTGGCATTACGTGAGAAGGTAATAACATGGTTCTTGGCACAGGAACACCTAGTTTTGTAGCCAAACAGTTGTTAAAAAACTTCTCATCTGCACTCCACCAAAACGGATTGTTGATAACTGCTGTACCATTTAAGGCAGCATTTTTCAAATATGCTTTATAGAAAGGCACATCTTGAGAAATACGGTCAATAATTACAGCGTATTCCGTTGGTTCTCCTTGTTCTACTTTGTCAATCGTAACAAATTCTGCTACAATACCAGCTTCTTTTTTCTCATTAACTCTGTCTACAAATGCTTGTGGAAAAGAGTTTTCTTGTCCAAATAGAATACCTATCTTTTTTACTGCCATCTTGGTTAATTGTTATAATGATTTATGTTTAAATTTTATTGAAAAAAATATACTAACTTTATATATGCAAGTATAAGTTATTTTACAAAAAAGACAAATTTTTAGGAACTTTTTAAAAAAATATTTTTGTTAAACGGAATTTTTAAAACTAATTATGAATTAGAAATTAGAAATTATGAATTATGAATTATGAAATTAAGTTATTGATAATTAAAATTTTACTTTAAATTTTGAGAAACCAAAATCATGTATTTAAGTAAGTTGCGTAGTAAATTGTACCGCACCCTTTAGGGTGCAAGGTTGTTGCAAAACAGGAATAAAATTGTTAAATGAATTTCATTTTAAAGGTTTTTACTAAATTTGCTTTGCAAATTTAGTAAAAACCTTGCACCCTAAAGGGTGCGGTACATTCTACGCAAGTTACATTCTGTAAAAGCCCTTAACAAGGCAAAAACAATATTTTCAAATTTATTTTGTAATTTTTTAGTCCGTTAGTTGCTACCAATATACAGCACTTACAAGGCAAATATTTAAATTTATCTTTTCCCAATAATAATTAAAAGCACCAAAGAAATAATCGTAAAACACTAAAGAAGTATTTTAATGTACCAGAGAAGTCCTTTATACAAAGAAGCATCCGTATTTTCTTTCACATTTATAATTTTGTCCCCCTTTGTATCTTCTATTTCCCTTTTCACCTTTTCTTTAATCTCAAAATACGTTTTATTCGCAACTTGTATAAATTTTTCGGTGGCTTTATTGATGTGTGTATTTGTTGCGGTGATTTTAATTTCTGCAAATTCGTTAGCATTGAGGTTATTTAGTCTTATGGTTGTTTCGCCTTGTGTTTCTACTTCGCCAATAAGATTAATCGTAATTTTGTCAGCATTAAAAACTTTCCAACTTACTGTAATTACCTCACCACTATATACTTGCGGAGGATTTACTCTAAAAATTTCTATCACAGGCACAAAATTATTTTTGGCTGTTGTCTGCTGCTTATTTGTATTTTTAGCTAACTGTAAATCATAGTTTTTTCGTTTTGCTGCATTACCCAAAACTTCATAAGCCTCTTGAATTTTCTTAAACATTTCTTCAAAAAACTTATCTCCTTCGTTTTTATCAGGGTGAAATTTTTGTGAAAGTTTGCGGTAAGCTATTTTTATTTCTTGTTCAGTTGCGGTTTGGCTAATGCCTAAGAGTTCGTAGTAATTTTTCATCGTTTTTTAGGCATTTGTGATAGGGAACAAAATTAGTAATTTTTAAAGAAAAGTAATAAAATATTTATTTTTTCCTTATCTTTGTTTCATAAAAACGTGAGAAATAAATTATGCCTATTATTGCTACAATAAATTATCTAATTGTAAGAATGTATTTTAAAGACCATGCACCGCCACATTTTCACGTGGAAGGTGATGAAACAAATGGTTTATTTGCTATTCAAACTTTACAAATGTTTGAAGGTAATTTGTCAAGCAAAGAACAAAAAATAATTAAGGAATGGGCAACTGATAAGCAAGAAATTTTGTTTGAAATGTGGGAAACCCAAAAAATTACAAAAATCTAATAGCTACATTTATGCAATATCCAAAAATCTCTTATGTGCAAGCCTTAACCAATTATCAACTATTTTTAATTTTTGATAACGGTGCAATTAAGGTGTATGATAGCAAACAACTTTTGCAAAATTCGCCTTTCGAGATACTAAAAGATGAACAAGTATTTATGACTGTCAAAAAAGGTAGTGGTGGCTATGGCGTAATTTGGAATGATGATTTAGACCTTAGTGAAGCCACGCTTTGGGAAAATAGTTTTGCTTTGGCAACTGTGCAAAATTTGGTAGAAAATAGCACAAAAAAAGTTTCCTAACTTGGCGTTAAGAAACTTTTTAGATAACCAACGTGGTATGACCTTTTCTTGCGAAAAGTCCACCACTCAAACGTCCAAAACGGTTTGGTCAATTCTCATTGCAAATTAGAAACGGCTTTTTATTAGATATGATAACGTGCAGATGAAATTTCCCCCACACCTAACGCCAAATACGATTATCCTTATCTGTTGTAAATGTAACAAAATTTTAGCTATTATGCAAATAAGTAATTAATATTTCATATCAAGATAGAAAGTTTATGAAAACCAAGGAAATATTTAATGTAAGTTGCGTAGAATAAAATAGTAAAATCTTTGCAAAAAGTATAATTTTGTAATTATTCAAGCCACAAAATTAACTTTATGAAAGATTTTACT
>JAYTNF010000160.1:0-7101 GCA_043748455.1 Cytophagales bacterium | reverse complement strand
AGTAAAATCTTTCATAAAGTTAATTTTGTGGCTTGAATAATTACAAAATTATACTTTTTGCAAAGATTTTACTATTTTATTCTACGCAACTTACATTAAGTTAGTCATAAACAATTACACAAAAACCTCACTCAAATCTATGCTTAGCTCAGGAAACAAAAAAGGACTAATAAATTCTTGTTCTGTAAATACTCCGTGTTGATAATATTTGTCATCTTTTAATACAAATTGGTGGACTACTCCGTCATTTGGATAGACTATCCAATATTCTAATACGCCACTTTCTTCATACAAGCTGTATTTGTCTTTTATATCTGTTTTTTGGTTGCTTGGCGACAAAATTTCTATAATTAAATCAGGAGAACCATTACAACCTTTATTATCTATTTTTGTAATATCACAAATTATACAAATATCGGGTTGCACCACGCTATAAACATCTTTATCTGCCAAAATAGATTTTTTGCGGTTGTATAATCTCACATCAAATGGTGCATAATAAACTGCACAAGGTTGTTTGCGAAAGAAATTACCTATTGGCATTACCAAACCAATAGAAATTCGCTGATGTTTTGTGTTTGGTGCTGCCATTTGACGAATGTAGCCCTTAAATAATTCTACTCTTTCTGTAAATTGCCAAGTCAAATATTCGGCATAAGAATAGGTTTTTGTTAAATCGAGGTCTTGCAAAGAAGTTATCATAATACGTTTTTTAGTTAAATGAAAAGTGATTTTACTAATTTAGTCATACATTCCAAATTGTTTAGCAGTTTGTACGCAGTCTGCAAAAATATAATCAAGAACTCCTAAAAGTTTATTTGGATTATCCAAACCTAATGCAATAGGATTTTTATAAATAATATTTCCCGATAATTTTCCTACCTGCCAACCATCACCAATACTGACAAGAGCATAAATAGGAATTTCATTATTTTCATTAATAAGTCTTGCCAAAACTAATTGCTTATAAGCATCAGCCCAACCTTTTGCATAGTCATCATTTTTTGCTTCTACAGTTATCAACAATGGTTTTTGAAAAGCATTAAGCCCTGATTTGTCTTTTGCAGTTAGCACATAATCTGGAACTAAAATTAAATCTTCATATTTTATTTGTGGATGACTAAAAAGTTTTGCTTCGGGATTACGTTTCCACGCCTCTTTTAATAACGGAAAAATAAATGCTTCACAAGAATAAAATTCCATATCTGTATCTCCTCTATTTGCTAAAAGGAACTTCAAATCTTCTTTCAAATAAGCAGGAATTTCAACAGGTGTGATGCTATTAAAATCTATAAATTGTTCCACACTTGCTTTTAATCCAAAATGTATGAGCATTTCAGAATTATTTTTAAAATCACTAAATTTCATACCTTTATAGTTTTGTGAAATACTTAGTACAAATTTACAGTTTTTTAGACAAAATTGCAATATTTTATGAGGTATTAGCAATACTGTTTTCGTTCACTAATTTTTTTTTTGAGAAACAAGAAAAATTGCATAAATTGCAAAAAAATATGATAAATCTATGAAACTTGCATTTAAGAATTTAGGGGCAATAAAAAGTGGCGAAATAGATATTGACAAGCAATTTTATTTGTTTGTTGGTTATAATAATTCGGGTAAAACTTATTTATCTAAATTACTTTTTACCATTTTTCACGATGACACAATGCAAGGTTTTCCTAACGAAGAACTTGTTGCTAAAATTGGTAACATAATTTTAGGAAATAAAATTGAATTAACCGATGAACTTGTAAAAAACTTGTTAGACGGTTTTGCAAAACACGTAGAAAGTAAATTTTTGAAAGCCTTAAATCTTAGCAAAGACCAAGTATCTTTTCGCAATTTTTCGTTATCTTTTACATTTACAGAGGAAGAAATTATAAATCATTCTTTTGGGGTAAACTCTCATTCAGGTGTAAAAGGTAAACCGTATAGTATTTTTTCTTTGAAAAAAACAAAAGGGACAAAAGAAGTAGTTTATGAAGAAAGTAGTTTAAGTGATTTGCTATCGGAGTTAGACGAGGAAGAAAAAGCTATTTTAGAAAACTCTATTTCTGAAAAAAGAAATCCTAAAAATATAAATAATACATTGATTTTGTTTCTATTACGTTCTCTTTTGCGAAATGAAAAAGAACCTGTATTTTTTCCTGCCGACCGAGTTTTTTATCTAAAACATAAACGTAGTATTTTTAGTGAACAGTATCAACGAGATAAAGAAGTAAAACTACAAATTCAAGAGTTAATAGAACAAAATGGTAATCAAATTAACTTAAAAGAATTATTTAATCTTATCAAACCAAGTTTTACCAGTGCAGAAGATGCATTAATTGGTAAAATTGTTAAAATGGAAAATAAGTTTTTAGATGATAAATTAGTAGCACTTCCTTATTTTACTAAGTTGTATCAAGAATTAGAAAAAATAATGGGTGGCGAAGTTGTATTAAAAAAAGTTAATTTGCCAACAGGCGAAAAAGAGGTTGAGTATGCTTTTAAGTTTGATATTAACCAAAAAGAAACAGACGAATTGCCCTTAGCATTGTCTTCATCGGCGGTTAATCAACTTTCTACAATTTATTTATTTCTTAAATACATATTGAATGAGAAGGCAACTTTTCTATTTATTGACGAACCCGAAGAAAATTTGCACCCACAAAATCAAATTTTGTTATTGAATTTGTTATTGGAATTTGCAAATATGAATAAAAATAATAGGGTTTTAATTGCTTCGCATAGTCCGTTATTGGCGGAGGCTTTGAATAATTATTTAATCTTATCACAACTTGAAAATAAAGAAGAAGTTGCAAATAAATTAGGCTTACTTAACTTAAACTTAATTCCTGCAAATGTTGGTATTTATTATTTTCACGACAAAGTAATTAATGAACATAAAGCTGGTAATTATGGTACTATTTTTACATCTTTTAAGTTGGCACAAGATGAAATTTATCAAATTGGAGAAGAATTGAGTGAGGTAATGTTTCAACAATTAAAACCTGTGTTGCAATGATTTTTATAGATGAAATAAAAGCAAATATTACATCAAAAATAGATGAAATAGGAGTTTTAAGAAAAAATAGAGCAGACAATATTTTAAGTATTGAAGAAGCTTCCTCTGGTTTAAATAAAGTTTGTATATCTAGTTTACCAAATGAAAATATTTGGATTTTTGAAAATGAATTTGACCAATTACAAAGTATTGGAAATCAATTAATTACAGACCAGAAAGGAGCTTTTGAGTGCAGAGGTCAAAAACCAGAAAAAACAATATTTTATTTTAATAATGGCTATTTGTATCTAATTATGATAGAGCTGAAAGAAACAATGAACCCAAATAATTTTAGCAATTCTATTGATAAATTTACTATTGGATTAAATTTTATGTCAATATTTTTAGCAGCAACAAATTTAATATTACTTGCAGATAAAAAAGTAAGTATTTATCCAATTGGTTTATGTTGTTATAATCATAGTTCTGATGGAGTTGGTCATACAGAAAAAAAGAAATATCAAAATAATGATAAAAAATCAAAAACAAAATCAGCCTTTTTAGAAAAATATATTGAGCAAGGTCATAAAGAATTTCACATTAAAATAGAACCTATTATACTTGGGCAAAGATTAGATATTCCAATTTTATTTTTTGAAAATCCTAATCAAAGCCCAATAACAACTGAATTTGAAATCAACTTTAATGATATTTTGACAAGAGCCTTAACTATTTAACTTTTTTCCCAAACCCATTTTCCACATACACATACAAACAAGGCAGCACAATTAAAGTCAGCAAAGTTGCCGATAACAAACCACCCATAACCACCGTTGCCAAAGGTTTTTGAACTTCTCCACCTGCTCCGTGTGATAATGCCATTGGTAAAAATCCCAAAGAAGCCACAAATGCAGTCATTAAAACAGGGCGTAATCTTGTGTGTGTACCTTGCAAAATAATGTCTTTAATATTTGTTAAACCATTAGTTAATATGTTGGCTTTCAGATAGTTAAATTCGCCAATAAGTACAATTCCATTCAAAACTGCCACACCAAACAATGCAATAAAACCAACTCCCGCCGAAATACTAAAAGGCATATCTCGCAACCACAGTGCAAAAATTCCACCAACAGCCGATAAAGGAATTGCCGAAAAAATCAACAAACTATGTTTCATTGAATTAAAAGTAAAATATAAAAGTACCAAAATCAGAAACAAAGCAACAGGAACAGCAATAGACAAACGGGTTTTTGCCTCTTGCAAATTCTTAAATTGTCCGCCATAATTGACGTAATATCCTGCGGGAAGTTTCATATTTTTATCCATTTTTTGCTGAATTTCATTGACAATACTTTCCACATCACGACCTCGAACATTGAAAGCAACCGTAATTCTGCGTTTGGTATCTTCTCTTTGAATTTGGCTTGCACCTGTCTTAAATTCAATTTCTGCTAATTGTGTTATAGGAATTTGCTGCCCTTGTGCATTGGAAATGAACAAGTTACGCACATTATCTATGCTTTCACGATTTTGTTTTTCTAATCTCACGACCATATCAAAACTTTTTTCGCCTTCATATATCAAACCTGCAACTGTACCCGCAAAAGCTGTACTCAAAACGATATTAGCATCTTGTACCGAAATTCCATATTGTGCCAATTTATCACGATTAAATGACACCACAATTTGCGGCAAACCTCCTACTTTTTCGACATACAAATCTTTTACTCCTTCGACAGGTTCTACAAGTTTTGCAATTTTTTGGGCTTCTGTTGCCAAAATATCCATATCTTCACCAAAAATCTTTATAGCTACATCTTGCCTTACTCCTGTCATCAATTCGTTAAACCGCATTTGAATTGGTTGTTGAAAACCAAATTCCACACCTACAATATTTGACAATTCGGCAGACATTTTTTCGGCTAATTCATTGCGATTTGTGGCACTTGTCCATTCAGATTTATCTTTTAAAATTATCATTAAATCACAAGCCTCAATGGGCATTGGGTCAGTTGGGATTTCACTTGAACCAATTTTACCCACAACTTCTTTAACTTCTGGAAATTTGGCTTGCAAAATTTTACCTGCTTTTAAAGCTACCTCGACGGTTTCGGACAAAGAACTTCCTTGTGCTACTCTGGTTTCCACTGCAAAATCTCCTTCGTCCAATTCGGGTATAAATTCTCCGCCCATTTGCATAAAAACGAATATGCTAAACACAAAAATAGTAACAGTGCTTGCAATGACTGTTTTTTTCCAATTCAAAGCAAAAACTAAAATAGGTTGATAAATTCGTGCAAAAAACTCTATCATTTTGTCTGAAAAATTCTTTTTGTGTGTAGGATTTTTGCTTAAAAACAAAGCTGAAATCATTGGTACATAAGTCAATGACAAAATAAAAGCACCCAAAATGGAGAAAGAAACGGTTTGTGCCATTGGTTTAAACATTTTTCCTTCTACGCCTGTCAATGCTAAAATGGGCAAATAGACAATTAAAATGATAATTTCGCCAAAGGCTGCGGAATTACGAATTTTGACTGCCGACTCGTACACTTCATTGTCTAAATCTTTTTGTGTTAATTTGTCAAGATATTTTTTGCCTGCAATATGGTGCAAAGTTGCCTCAACAATAATTACTGCACCATCGACAATTAAACCAAAATCAATAGCACCCAAAGACATTAAATTGCCCGAAACACCAAAAACATTCATCAACGAAATGGCAAATAACATAGCCAAAGGAATAACAGAAGCCACCACCAAACCTGCACGTAAATTTCCCAACATCAGTACCAAAACAAAAATCACGATTAATGCACCCTCAATTAAGTTGGTGGCAACGGTAGAAATGGCATTATTTACCAATTTTGTACGGTCTAAAAAAGCTGAAATTTCTAAACCTTCGGGCAAAGTTTTGCGAATTTGCTCAACTTTATCTTTGACATTGGCAATAACTTTTGAGGAATTTTCGCCTTTCAACATCAAGACAATAGCACCTACAACTTCGCCTGAATATTTGCCCCCAAGTTTATTATGCTCGTCTTCAAAATTGCGTGTCATTGCACCATAACGAGTAGCATAGCCAAATTTTAAAGTTGCAACATCTCTAATTAAAATAGGTGTAGTGTTTTCGTTATTTTTGATAGTAATTTTGCCAATATCATCTAAATTTGTTAGCAAACCTTCGCTGCGAATAAAGTAAGCATTTGGACTTTTGTCGATATATGCACCACCTGTATTTTGGTTATTTTTTTCTAAGGCTGCAAAAATATCAGCTATTGTAACATTAAAACTGCGTAATTTGTCAGTTTCTACTGCAATTTCGTATTGTTTGAGAAATCCACCAAAGCTGCTAACATCTGCTACGCCTTTTGTACCTAACAGTTGCCTACGCACAAGCCAGTCTTGAATAGTCCGCAACTCCATTGCAGAATATTTATCTTCATAACCTTTTTTTGCGTGTAAGGTATATTGATAAATTTCACCTAAACCCGATGAAACAGGAGCAAGTTCAGGAATTCCAACACTTGCAGGAATGCTATTTTTGGCTTGTTGCAATTTCTCAAAAACTTGTTGCCTTGCCCAATAAATATCGGTGTCATCTGTAAAAACAATGGTAACAACCGACAAACCAAAACGTGAAATAGAACGAATTTCGGTTTGGTGTGGAATATTTGCCATCGTGATTTCGACAGGAAAAGTGATAAGTCTTTCCACTTCTTGGGCAGCCAACGAAGGACTTAATGTAATTACTTGTACTTGATTATTTGTAATATCTGGTACGGCATCTATCGGCAGTTGCGTTAGCGAATAGCTACCCCAAATAATGAGGGCAAGCGTAAAAATACCAACCACAAGTTTGTTGTGGATAGAAAAATATATGAGTTTGTCTAACATTTGTTCGATGGTTTAACTGTAAAGATTACAACTTTCCAAAAGTTTTAAACTTTTGGAAAGTTAATGAATAATGTAGCTTGTGTAGAATGTACCGCACCCTTTAGGGTGCAAGGTCTTTATAAAAAGAGATAAAATTCTATAAATTTTAGAGGTTTTTAATTAATTTGAAAAGCAAATTAATTAAAAACCTTGCACCCTCAAGGGTGCGGTACATT
>JAYTNF010000159.1:0-25152 GCA_043748455.1 Cytophagales bacterium | reverse complement strand
TGTTGCCCTCTAATTTGATTAAGAAAATTATTGAGGAATGGGAAACTCTCAAAAAATTTAACGAATATAAACCGTTATATTATTTTTTCTTAAAATACTTTGCTTATATTGACAAAGGTTTTAAAAATCCAATGCACGATATTTTTGGCTATAACGGTGGACTTTTTGCGGAAGACGAAATTTTATTGCAGTTGCAAATCACTGATGAATTGTTGATGAACCAATGCAGTTATTTAAGTCGTTATGATTTCGATTCTGATATTGATGTCAATGTTTTGGGGCATATTTTTGAACATAGTCTAAACCAATTAGATGAAAAAAGAGTAGAACTTATTACCAAAGCCCAAAAAATGGAATTGGGCGAAAAGCCAAAAGAGAACGGAAAACGCAAAATTGATGGCATTTTCTATACACCTGCATACATTACGGCGTATATGGTGCAGGAAACTGTCGGTAAATTGTGTGAGGAGAAAAAAACGGAATTGGACTTGACAAATACGCAAATTGACTTTGAAAATGAGGAAGTAAAAGAAGGACAAAACACAAAATTGCAAAACTATGAAACTTGGCTAACTACGATTAGAGTTTTAGACCCTGCTTGCGGTTCAGGTGCATTTTTAAATCAAGTTTTGACGTTTTTTATTGCCGAATATGCTTGGCTTGAGGCTGCAAAAAATGCTTTATTGCCACCAAAAGTTGAAGAAAAAATAGAAAAAACTGTCGAGAAAAAAATACAAAAGAAAGCTGATATTTTTTCTGTACCTGTAATAATACCTGTACCTATTGAAGTAAAAATTGTCAAAGAAGAAAAAAATATTATTCACCAAATTTTAGAAAATAATATTTTTGGTGTCGATTTGAATGAAGAAAGTGTTGAGATAACAAAACTTTCGTTGTGGCTAAAAACTGCCTCGATGCGTCAAAAATTGAATAATTTAACGGATAATATTAAGTGTGGAAATTCGTTAATTGATGACAAAGCTATTTCAGAAAAGGCTTTTGAGTGGGTAAAAGAGTTTCCAAAAGCAGCACAAGGTTTTACGGTAATTGTGGGAAATCCGCCTTATGTTGATATTAAAACAATGTCCGAAAATTTAGTTAAGCATTATTTTGAAAAGTACGAAACAGCCGAAAATCGTATCAATTTGTATGCTTTATTTATTGAAAAAGGTTATAGTTTATTACATTCACAAGGTGTGTTATCTTTTATTGTTCCAAACTCTTTACTTGTCAATTCTTCTTACTTAAAAGTTCGAACTTTGATTTATAAAGGTATTCAAAAAGTGGTAAAAATGCCCGATAATGTGTTTAAAGATGCGAATGTAGAAACGGTAATTTTTACCACTAAAAAAGATGCTATTCTTGCACAAGCACAAGCATATATTTATGAAAGAACTACAAAAATAGAAAAAATGGAAATACAAGCCCGTGATTATCAAGTATTTGATAAAATAAATTGGAATGGCAAAGGTTTAACTTTTAATATTTATGCAGACAATAACACGCAACAACTCATAAGAAAATGTTATGAAAATAGCCTTATTCTTGATGATGTTTGTGAGTTTTCATTAGGCATTACACCTTATGACAGATACAAAGGACATACAATAGAGTTAATAGAAAACAGGGAATTTCACGCAGAAAAACCTCTTGATGAAACCTATAAACCTACTATTTCTGGTGAAAATATTACATCATATTTTATTTCCGAAGAAATCAAAGAATACATAAAATATGGTAATTGGTTAGGTGCAAAACGTGATGAAAGATTTTTTACAAATCCCCGAATTATTGTAAGGCAAATTATATCAGGAAAACCGCCAAAAATTTATGCAGGTTTTACAGATAAACCATTGTATTTCACGCAGATAGGTTTTGCTTTACTTGCCAAAGAAAATTTTGATATTCTGTATATTTTGGCGATTTTCAATTCCAAATTACTAAATTTTATACATAAATTTAAGTTTTTGGACATTGAAAAAGAGGTTTTTCAAAAAATTCTTATCGAAAATTGCAAAAAATTTCCAATAAAGACAATTTCTATTTCCGAACAACAAATTTTCATAGAAAAAGTTACACAAATTTTATTGTTGTATAAGCAATTTAAAGGCTTACAAAAAGATTTTGTAGAAGTTTTACAAAGTAATTTTGATGAGAAAAAAATTAGCAAAAAATACGATAATTGGCATACACAAAGTTGGAAAGAGTTTTTACAGGAGTTGAAAAAATCAAAAATAGAAATTCCATTGGAAGAACAAACCAGATGGAAAGGCTTTTTTACGCAAAAGCAAACCGAAGCAAAATCTATTTTATTACAAACGCAAAACATTGAAAATCAAATAGATAAGTTGGTTTATGCTTTGTATGATTTGAGTGCAGAGGAGATAAAAATTGTGGAAATGTAAAATAAAGATGCGTAAAGATGTAATCTTTTTTTTAAGATTACATCTTTACAACGTATAACAATAAAAATGACAACTTACGAATTATCTTTATCTACGGACTTTCGCAAAAAGGAAGGTATTTTTTATAGCCCAAATTTTGTAACCAACTATATTATTAGTGAAACCGTTGGAAAGTATTTAGCAAGTGCTGAAAATTATTTTGAGGCATTGCAAAAAATTACTATTCTTGATTTGTCTTGTGGTGTAGGTGCTTTTTTGATAGAAAGTTTTGATTTTTTATTGCAACAATACCAAAGCTATTTTCCTGATAATGAAGGAGTTGCAAAATTTATTATCGAAAATAATTTATTTGGTGTAGATTTAGACGAACAAGCAGTAAGTATTTGTAAGCAACAACTTTTTGAAAGAAGTGGCTTTTATTGCGATAATATTAAATGTGGAAATTCCTTAACTGATGACAAAAATATTGCTGGACAACCTTTTAATTGGCAAGCAGAATTTCCGCAAATATTTACAGGATTACAAGCAGGTTTTACGGTTATTTTAGGAAATCCACCTTATGTAAGGCAGGAATTATTGGGCGAAAAGCAGAAAAAATATTACTCAAAAAGATATACAAATGTCTATCATAGCGGAGCAGATTTGTATGTTTATTTTTATGCAAAAGCCTTAGAAATATTGCAAGCAGATGGACTTTTGGCATTTATTACGCCGAACAAATGGTTTAAAACACAATATGGTTTGGGTTTGCGAAAATTATTGCAAAGCTATGATATTCAACACATTGTAGATTTTTTTGAACTAAAAATATTTGCAGATGCCAGCACAGAACCGCAAATTATTGTGCTTAAAAATGCAATAACAACAAAAGAAACTACAAATTTTGAGTATTTTCCTGTTACAAAAAAATTATTGCCAGACGGAAAAATAGAAGATTTTGCTAAAAATTTGACTAAAAAATTAAGTATTAATCAAAAGAATTTAACCGAAGAAGAATGGATTTTTGCAAGTCCGAAGGCACAAATTGTTCTTGATAAAATTCTTGGCGAAACAGGCGTAAAAGTAATTTCTCTCGAAGAATATACAGAAGGAAATGTTTATCGTGGTATTACAACAGGTTTAAATAAGGCTTTTATTATTGACAAAGATACAAAAGCAGCTTTGATAGCCAAAGATGCTCGAAGTGCAGAATTGATAAAACCTTATGCCCAACCAACAGCCATAAAACGGTGGGAAATTGAAGATAAAAATGAAAGTTTTTTTATTAATACAGGTTTTGATACGGAAATTTCGCCCGAAAATTATTTTGCAATTTATGAATATTTGCAACAATTTGATAAGGAATTGGCAGCAAGACAGGACAAAGGCAAAACACATTATAATTTGCGGGCTTGTGTGTATTATGAGGAATTTGATAAACCGAAAATTATTTATATTCACACCGCAGTAAATCATTATTTTTACTATGATGTTGAGGGTTTTTATGTTAATAATTCTTGTTATTTAATCTCGAATGCAGATGTGTTTTTGTCGACTTTTCTTAATTCAAAAGTGTTTCAGTTTTACAAAAAACTACATTTTGTGGCTTATGGCAATGCAGACGAAAAAGGTCGCAACAAATTAGATTATAATAAAATGGTTAATGTGCCTATTCCATTATTAACTGAAACACAAAAACAAGTTTTCATAGAAAAAGTTACACAAATATTATTACTCAACAAAGAATTAAAAACCTTGCAAAGTAGATATTTAAAGTTTTTAGAACAGAAATTTCCTGCCATAAAAATTTCAAAAAAACTAACAGAATGGTATTTGTTTAGTGAAAGAGATTTATTAGTAGAATTAGAGAAGCAAAAAATTACTATTCCAATGAAAGAACATTATGAATTTTATGATTTTTTTTCGGTGGAACAAAAAAATGCAAAATCTGTTTTATCACAAACACAAAGCCTTGAAAATCAGATAGATAAGTTGGTTTATGCTTTGTATAATTTGAATGAGGAGGAGATAAAAATTGTGGAAATGTAGGAAAATAAAGATGTAGTTTTGTCAATTATTACAATTTTGATTAACTTGTAATTAAAAAATATGAAAAAGCAGTTATCAAAAAAATCACAACATATTAGTCTGTTACTTAATAATTTTAAGCAGGATTTACTTGCTGTTTATCACGAAAAATTACTTGGCGTTATTTTATTTGGCTCTTATGCAAGAGGAGATTTTCATTCAGATTCTGATGTTGATTTGTTGTTATTATTTCCAGAAGATACTCAAATAAATAAGGAAACAAAAATAGTGATGGATATAGCTTATAATTTTATGTTTGAAGATGGTTATTTGTTGATGCCCATTCTTACAACAGCTACATTATTTGAGCAAAAAAACAATCCGTTATATAACAATATTAAAAAAGAGGGAATAATAATATGAATGAAATCAATATTTTAGTCACAAAATCTGATACTTATATGCTCTCTGCAAATATGTTAATAGAGATTCAAGATTATGAATCAGCAGTTTCTCGTATTTATTATGCTATGTTTTATTTAACGCAGGCTTTATTATTGACCGAAAATGTGCAAGTTTCAACACATTTGGGAGTTAATAATAAATTTAGTTTGTTATTTGTAAAAACTAATATTTTTCCAAAGGAATTTGGAAAATATTTGAGCTATGCAGGACAACGCCGTTCTACGGGAGATTACGAAATTTATAACCGAATAGATAAAGAAACTTCGGAAGACCTTTTGAAAACGGCTTATATTTTTAATAATGCTTTGAAAGAATATTTGCAGAAAAAAGGATTTTAAATATTTTCATAAACTCTAAATCTATTTTATTACAAACGCAAAACATTGAAAATCAAATAGATAAGTTGGTTTATGCTTTGTATGATTTGAGTGATGAGGAAATAAAAATTGTGGAAATGTAAAATAAAGATGCGTAAAGATGTAATCTTTTTTTTAAGATTACATCTTTTTCAAATCACAACAATGGAAATGATAATTTAGGCTATGTATAACTTTACTTTTTCAAACCAATTTCTTTTAACCTTTCATTCAAAAATGCACCTGCCAAAATATCTGTAAACTGTTTAGGATTTTCAGGTGTAATACAATTTGCTAAGCAAGTTAAATCCATTTCTGCTCGTGGGTGCATAAAAAATGGAATAGAATAACGTGAAGTGCCCATTTTCTCTCTTGGTGGATTGACAACTCTGTGAATTGTTGATTTTAACTTTTTATTCGTCAATCTTTCCAACATATCGCCCACATTTACTACAACTTGCTCTGGCAAAGCTGTAATTGGTATCCATGCACCATCTCTACGCAAAACTTGTAAACCCTCAGCACTTGCACCCATTAATAATGTAATGAGATTAATATCGCCGTGTGCAGCAGCACGAACTGCATCTGGTGGTAATAAATTAGGATTTTCAATAGGAAAATAATGTAACGGTCTTAAAATACTATTTCCAAACTTTACACGAGCATCAAAATAATTTTCGTCTAAACCCAAATAAATGGCAATAGCACGCAACATTTGCACACCTGCTGCCTCCAAAGTACGATAAGCCTCTAAGGTATAAGTAGCAAATTCGGGCATTTCACTTGGAAATATGTTCTCAGGATATTCATTTTTGACTGCATCATTCGGGTCTGTAACCGTTTGTCCAACGTGATAAAACTCTTTTAAATCAGCCACTGCATGGTCTTTTGCTTTTTCACGTCCTTTGCTAATGTAGCCACGTTGCCCTGAAAGTTCCAAAATTTCATATTTCCTTTTCACATCATCAGACAATGTAAAAAATTTTTGAATAGAACCATAAAGATTTGCCACCAAATCATCACTTAAACCATGATTTTTGATAGAAACAAAACCAATATTTTCATAAGCACTGCCAAGGTCAGCCACAAATTTTGCTTTGCGTGCTGCGTCTCCACTTGTAAAATCTGCCAAATCCAAAGAAGGCACTTGGTCATAAAGTATTTCAGCCATTTTATAGATGATTAAGTAAAGTTATTTTTACAAAAATATCTAAAAAATATTATTTTTTTACATTTTTTTTATAATTGTCCAAAAGCATTTATTTTTATTTCCCTTATAACTTTTTTGCTAAAATGTCGTAATTGTAGTATATTTCGTTGCCTTTTGAAAATAAATTGGCAATAAAAACCTCTTATGATTTTAAATAAAATTTTAAATGGGACTCTAAACATTACTTTAAGAGCTACCCCAACATTTTTATTATTCCTTGCGATATGTATATCCCAAATCAGTAAAGGAAGCACTATTTTATCTTTTGAACATAAAAATTACACTTGGCAGAATCATCGTGAATTAGTAAAATTGACAGCCAAAGAATCTTTACAACCTGCTATGATATTAAAAGATATGCGAATTATTGAATATTTTTATGATGATAGCCATGAACTTAAAGCCATAGAAACAATCCATAAAATTATTAGAGTAAATACGATTGATGCCATTTCTATGTTTAATAAAGTGTTTATTCCAATAGATAATACCTTGACTATCATTGCATTAAAAGCAAGATTTATTAGTGCAACAGGAAAAATTACAGAACTAAACTATCAAAATATTAAAGACTTAGAAAATATTAGTCATGGAACATATAAAATTTTTGCTATTGAAGGTGTAGAAATTGGTGGCGAAATAGAATATTATTACAGTTTGGAACAAAAACCTCGTTTGTTTGGGCGTGAGATGTTGCAAAGTAATTTACCAATAAAAGATATGCAATTTGAGATAATTACACCTAAAAGCCTTGTTTTCGAAGCTAAATCTTACAACAGTATTTTAGCTATTACTACACACGAAAAATATGAAAATAAAAATGCAATGTCTGTTTTTATGGCTAACATTCCAGCTATTGACAAGTTAAATTATGAAACAAATCACGCTGGTAGGGTAGATTTTAAATTATCATTTTATGTTGAAAACCCAACTCGAAAAATTTTTACTTGGAATAGTGCTGCACAATTTATTTCAGAATCTGTTTATTTATTCCAGAAATTGCCTGCAAACCAACTTCAAACCGCAAAAACAGTATTGCAAAGTATTATAAAACCAAATTTTAAAGCAAACCTAAAATCAAAAATGACTGATGAGCAAAAAATTATTGCCATCGAAAACTATATCAAAGAAAATATTAGAGTCGAAGAAGATTGCAACCATGATGATATTTCAGCCATTTTAGAAACAAAATATGCTAATAAATTAGGCATTATTCGTTTATTTGCTCTATTTTTTGATTTGGCAGCAGTTCCACATCAAGTTGTTTTAACTTCTGATAAGACCAAAGCAAAATTTGATAAGGATTTTGAAAATTGGATTTTTTTAGAACATTACTTATTTTATTTCCCTGAAAAACAAACTTATTTAGCTCCTAATCACTTGTCTTGTCGTTATAGTTTAGTGCCACCTTACTTGACCATGCAAGATGGACTTTTTATAGATTACTCTTTTCAAGTTGCAAGTACAGTCATTCAAGAAATTCCTGCTGCCATTGCTGCTGCAACAGTTGATGAAAGTGAGTTTATTTTGTCATTTGATAACGAAACCTATCAAATGAAAGGCACTTGTCGTAAGCATTTTAGTGGATATTATGCAACTTCATTAGCTCATGCATATCAACTGACTGAAAATAAACAAGTTCTATCTGAAAGAATTTTTAGAATTTCTATTGCAGATGTTGCTCTTGCTGATACAAAAATTACAACTTATCCAATAAACTCGGACAATATAGCCAATAAATCCATGTTTTTAGACATTGAAACCTCATTACTATCGACTTCCTTAGTAGAACAAGCAGGTGACAAATTATTATTTAGGGTTGGAGACTTGTTAGCACATGATTTTCATGAAATAAATTTAGATAACGAGATTATAGAACAAGATTTTAACAAGACTTTCAAACGAAAAATTACATTGACCATTCCCAAAGGTTATGTGGTTCGCAATCTTGAAAATCTCAAACATATTACTCACACAGATAAAAATACTGCATGGTTTATAGCTGAATATGAACTGCAAGGAAATCAAATAAAACTTAGTCTTGAAGGTGGAAGTAGTCAAATATATTATGCCTATGAACAAAAAGAAGTTTTAAAACAGGTAATAAAAGCCATAAAAAACTTTGAGCAAACTATTTTGGTGTTTCAAAAGATTAAATAAAATATTTATTTTAACATTCTGGGCAAAGCGAAGAATGACACATTGCAATTTGTTAATGTTATTATCAAGTGAAGAAATATAAAATATTTTTTCTGAAAATATTTGGAAATAAAAAAAATAAACTTACCTTTGCAACACCAATTCAAAAAGAGAGTTGTAAAGTCAATTAAAATATAAATAAAACGCAGATTTTCATGCGAAAGTAGCTCAGTTGGTAGAGCATCACCTTGCCAAGGTGAGGGTCGCGGGTTCGAGTCTCGTCTTTCGCTCAATTTTTTTATATTTTATTAATGTTAGTTGTATTGTAATTACACTACAATTATTATGGCTTATTTATCGGAGTGGTGGAATGGTAGACACGCAGGACTTAAAATCCTGTGGCAGCAATGCTGTGCGGGTTCAAGTCCCGCCTTCGATACAATTTATTAGAAGCATTCATGCGAAAGTAGCTCAGTTGGTAGAGCATCACCTTGCCAAGGTGAGGGTCGCGGGTTCGAGTCTCGTCTTTCGCTCAATCTTTGTTTAAAAGGTCTTATAAGAAATTATAAGACCTTTTTTGTTTAAAAATAGTCTTGGCTTCACAAGCAAAAAACACAAGTATTTGCAATAATATTTACAATTATGAAATTCGGATAGTATTATAAATGTAATGTTTTACCAAGTTCATATTATTACTTTTTTATACTTTCTTTGAAGATAAAGATAAATTTGAAAACATTACATTTATAACACCACCGAAATTCGCAGATTTAACTTTGAAGTATAATTTTATTTTTGTTTAAATTTCGGCTGGTGGTAAAAAATTTATGATATGATAATCAAGTAGTTAGCCCTTTTATTACCCTTAAAACTGCATTAAAACTTTTTAAGAGTAGGATAGAATTAAGTCTTAAAAAGCAAAACCACCTCTATTGAATTATAGAAGAGTTATCAAAAAGCATAAAAAACATAATACATTGATAATCAATAAACTAAGTTATCATACATTTTTTACCACTACCTCAAAATGATATGATTTTTAGCCATGTTTCGTAGCAATAAGTTTTTCCAATGCTATCAAACCCATTGCTACAAAGTTTAGCACAAAAAAAGCAAGTACTGAAAATGTAACGACAGAACTCAATAAAGTACTCAAAAAACCACCAATTAAAGGAATTACGCCAACTCCTGAGGAAAGTAAAGACATCACAATTACAAAACCTTGTGTGAGAAAACTCCAAAAAAAGCGTGGCAGAACCAATAACAAAATCACATAATAAAAACTTAGGAATTGTAATTGCAATAAAAAATAGTCGAGAGATGACTTAATTTTTAACGGATTCCACGAAAATTCTCCAAAAATTCCAAATTGGTCAATAAAACTTGTAATACAAATGACAGCAAGCCATAAAATTTTTCGGTGCAAAGATTTCGTTACTGTTTTGGCAAAAATGACTTGTAAAACAATTAATATCGCAAAAAATTTGACTAATGCCCAAAGCATTTTCAGAAAAAATGGGGTAATGGCAACAATGCCATTGAATACAAAATTTGCCAACGGGTGTGCAAAAATCCAATACGCAAAATAGACAAGCACGAAAATAAGGGTAATTTTTACCCAAATTGGCGTTTTTAAAAGTTGGTTAAAATATCGGTTAAACATAAATAGTTTGTAAAATGGGTTTAAATGTTGGTTTCTAACTTCGGTGGTGCTGTCAAATTAATAGGTTCTTGCCAAGTCTCATTAATATAAAATTTTGCAACAAAATTGCGAACTCCTATCATTTCATTTGCTTTTAATAACAAAGGTTTTACCAAATCTATTTCAAAAACCTCTTTCATGGTATTGACAGCACCCGCAGGAATTTTGGCAATGTCGAACTTTTCTAATAAATATTGTTTATCGAAATTCAAAAAAGCATTTGCCAGTAATTCATTTAAAACTACTCTATTTTGTACTCTTTTGGGATTTGTTGCAAATTTATCATCATTTTTTAATTTACTTAAATTGGTGATTTCACACAATTCTCTAAATTGTTTATCATTTCCAACTGCAATTAAAACAGCAGAATTATCTTTTGTGGCAAAAATATTACCATAAGGCACAATATTAGGGTGTTCAGAGCCTAATTTCTCTGGAATTATGTTTGCTACTAACCAATTTGTAGCTTGATTTGCCAAAGATGCAACTGCGGCATCAAATAACGAAACCGTAACATAACAACTTGTGAGTTCTCTGCCTTGTTGAAAAAGTTGCAAATTGTTAATCCAAGCCACCAACAAACCTTCTTTTAAATGGTGTGCAGCCAATAAATCAACCATAGCCACAGGCATTTTTACAGACTGCCCACCAATTTCGCCATTCATGTAAATAAAACCTGCCTCAGCTTGGACAACAGCATCATAACCTACTTTTTCATTAGTTATTCCATAACCTGTAATGTGTCCGTAAATGATTTTAGGGTTAATTTTTCGCAAATCTTGGTAAGAAACTTTTAGTTTTTCGGCATCTCCTGACTTGTAATTTACGACAATAATATCTGTTTCACGCACCAATTCATATAGTTTTTCTAAATTTTCGGCTTGTGTAATATCTAAGGAAATAGATTTTTTACCCCAATTTACTGATGAAAAATAGGCGGAAACTGTATTTTCTGGGCTTTCATTGGCTAATTTCCAAGTTCGGGTAACATCACCACTTGTACTTGGATTTTCAATTTTCAAGACCTCTGCACCCAATTCTGCCAAAAATTGACAAACCGCAGGTGCAGCCAAGACTGTTGCTAATTCAATAACTTTTATGTTTTGTAATATTTTCATTGACAAAAAATTAAACAAATAAATTTTATTTCTGCTGATTAATCTTCAAAATATGGTTTCAATTTATCCATAATATATGCAGGAATTCGACATGGTTTGCGGGTATCAGTTTTCATAAATACTAAAAGTGTATTGCCTCTATGCACAAGTTTATTATCTTGATTATAAAATTCATACTCAAAACGCATGGTAAGTTTTGGCAATTCCTTAATAAAAACTTTTATCGTCAGCATATCATCATACAAAGCAGGTGCTAAATAAAAAGAGTGATTTTCTAAAACAGGCATCATAATTCCGTCTTCTTCCATTTTTTTATAAGGCATTTCAAAGTTTCTAAATACCTCTGTCCGAGCCACTTCATAATACATGGAATAATTGCCATAATAGGCATAACCCATTTGGTCTGTATCTGCATACCGCACTCTTAATTGAATTTCACTAACAAACATATTATGTAATTTTAAGTTTTTAATTGTAAGTTCTAACTCCTATAATTCCTATAACTTTTTGATTATCAGGTATTTGTAATATTAAAAGTGTCATATTATTACATCTTGATTCATATTTTACTACTTTTTAAAAATACTTCTCAAATTCAATTCAAATTTTGGCAATACATCTTCTCCTGACAAAGTTTCATCAAAATCCTGCATCGTATGATTTCCATTTAACCTATAAATATGCACATTTTCAGTTTGCGGGTCAATCAGCCAACCCAAACGGACACCATTTTCGATATATTCTTCCATTTTGGCAATCACAGTTTTCAATCTATCCGTATCAGAACGTAATTCTATGACAAAATCAGGGGCAATAGTTCTAAATTGGCTATCATTTTCCAAAACTTCCAAACGTGAATGTAAGATAAACGAAACATCAGGTGATTTCATAGAATTAGTAACAGGCATTTTAAAACCTGTACTCGAATCATAAACTTCTCCAAGCTCATCCATATCATTCCAGTTTGCTAATTGTTGATTTAACTTGGAATTAACTCTACCTGTTTTGTCGTAAGTTGCCATAAGTATAATTAAGTTGTTATTTCTATCCGTTTCTAAACGTAAATGCGAATTTAATGAGGAAAGTGTTGCTAAAACATTGTCATCATTAAAATCTAACAAATCACCAAAATTTAACAGACACTGAAAATACCCTTGTGCAGCATCAATATTTTTGTCTATTTGGTCGTTAATTTCTTTATCGAGTTCTTCCTTAGTTTTAGTAACAATTTTATCAATACTTTTATCAACAATAATAGGTGTTACTTCTGTTTGTGAAACAGAAGTAACATTTTCGTTATCAAGGTTTGTTGTGTAAGTTTCCATAATATTAGCTTATTTAATGAATGTAGCATAGACTTTAGTCTGTGCTTAGTTCTGTGCTTAGTTCTGTGCTTAACTCTTTGCAATTTACATCAATTAATGACAAGAAAATAGCTATTATTTGTCAATTCCAAATTTTATTTCTCAAATAAAAATCTGCTATTACCAATGCTGCCATTGCCTCAACAATTGGCACAGCACGAGGCACAACGCAAGGGTCATGGCGACCTTTTGCGGTTACAATAACGTCTTCGCCTTTGTCATTTACACTTTGTTGGTCTTGCATAATGGTTGCAACAGGTTTGAAAGCAACCCGAAAATAAATATCTTCGCCATTTGAAATTCCGCCTTGCACTCCGCCAGAATGGTTGGTTTTTGTTTTTGTTTTATCATTTTCAGTATAAAAAACGTCGTTATGTTGAGAGCCAAGCATTTCTACACCTGCAAAACCACTTCCATATTCAAAACCTTTTGCTGCATTAATACTGAGCATAGCTTTGCCAAGTTCTGCATGCAATTTGTCAAAAACAGGTTCTCCCAAACCAACAGGTGTATTTTTGATTACGCAACTTACCACACCACCAATAGTATCTCTATTTTTGCGAGTTTCGTCAATGAGTGTAATCATTTGTTCTGCAATTTCAGCATCTGGACACCGCACAATATTGTCGTCTGTTTGCAACAAATTGAGTTCTTGATAAGATTTTTCGAGTTTTAGCTTGCCAACTTGCGAAACATAACCATAAATTTCTATGCCAAGTGTTGCCAATAATTGTTTTGCCACTGCACCTGCGGCAACTCTTGCTGCTGTTTCTCGTGCTGAACTTCTGCCACCACCCCGATAATCTCGTGTGCCGTATTTACTTTGGTACGTAAAATCTGCATGAGAGGGGCGAAAACTGTTGGCAATGTGTGAGTAATCTTTGCTGCGTTGGTCTTCGTTGCGAATCAAAAGTGTGATTGGCATACCTTGGGTTTTGCCTTCAAAAATACCTGACAAAACCTCAACTTCGTCTGCTTCTTTGCGTTGTGTTGTGATTTTTGATTGCCCAGGTTTTCGTCTGTCCAACTCTGCTTGTATGGCTGCAATATCCAAAGCCAAACCCGCAGGACAGCCGTCTATAATCACACCAATTCCTACGCCATGTGATTCACCAAAAGTTGTAATTCTAAATGCTTTTCCGTAGCTGTTCATAAAAACTATTTCAATTTATTTTATTTATAAAAATTGTAAATTTTCTGAATTGCACCTAATAATTGTGGCAAATTTGCGATTGCATATCTTTGTGAGTCTATGAATAAAGTTTGCTCTTCCAATTTGAGAAATTGCCAAGTAAACCCATTCGTAACAGCACCATAAATTATTTGAATATTATTACCTTTTCTTTCATTAAAAATTCGGGCTGCATACATTTCTGAGCCACACTGCCCATACCAAGTTTCTAATTTGTCATCTTTTGCTTCAAAAATACAGACAATCGGCACTTCCAAATCTACGGCTTTGTGCTTAGACGAAATCAAAAAATCTGCAACACCTTTCAAACCTCTTGACGGGTCAACATTAAAAGTTAAGCCAGAAAGAGGTTTAAATTGCTGATTACATTCCCACATTTCTACCAAAATAGGCATCACGAGCAACTCTGATTTTGCTTTTTCATTGTTCATTGGAATTCGAATATTGCGTTTTAGTAACTCTAAAAGCAAATTTGAAGGAGCATGATTTTCAAGTGGGAAAAGCAAATTTTGCACTTCTTCTATGGTTATATAGCAGATAGCCTCTAAATCAGATAATTTATAATAACGGTAAGAACTTGGAATTTTCATGAGATTATTATTTTATACAAAGATAGAAAATTTTGATAGGAATAAATCATATTGCAAACTTTTTGCCCACGACGTTTGGGTAAAACACAGTATACACATCGGAAAGTGGTTTTGGGATTTGAAAACTAACAGTTCTTAGAGAACTGTTAGTTCTATGCTGTTTTTTAGAAATATAAAAATACCAAAACCACTTTCCGATGTGTATATTAGGAGTGGAAAAATATTGTTACCATAAATATTTCGTACATCTGGCACTTAAAAAGGAAATTTCTATTAACTTTGCACCCAAATTATAAGCATAAATCATAAGTACAAATTATAAGCAGCTATTCTCGTGAAAACAAAAAGCCATAAAAAAGATAAAATTAACGTCATTACTTTAGGTTGTTCTAAAAATTTGGTTGATTCCGAAGTTTTATTAACCCAACTTAAAGGAAATGGACTTGATGCAGTGCATGAATCTACAAAAAATGATGCAAATATTATTGTCATCAACACTTGCGGTTTTATAGACAAAGCAAAACAAGAATCAATAGATACGATTTTGCGTTTTGCAGATGCCAAGCAAAAAGGGAAAATTGATAAATTATACGTAACAGGTTGTTTATCACAAAGATACAAAGATGATTTAGAAATAGAAATTCCGCAAGTTGATGCCTATTTTGGTACAAGAGATTTGCCTTTATTGCTCAAAAGATTTAAAGCAGATTATAAACATGAATTGATTGGCGAAAGGGTTTTGACAACTGCTAAACATTATGCCTATCTTAAAATTTCGGAAGGTTGCGACAGACCTTGTTCTTTTTGTGCAATTCCTTTAATGCGTGGCGGACATATTTCAAAACCTATTGATGAAATATTATTAGAAGCCAAAAATTTAGTCAAAAATGGTACAAAAGAACTGATTTTAATTGCCCAAGATTTGACTTATTATGGTTTAGATAACAATAAAAAAAGAGAATTAGCTGATTTACTCAAACGACTTTCTGATGTGGAAGGTTTGGATTGGATAAGGCTGCAATATGCTTATCCTGCGGGGTTTCCTTTGGAAATTTTAGATGTTATGGCAGAAAGACCAAACATTTGCAACTATTTAGATATGCCTTTGCAACATGGCTCGACAAAAATATTGAAAGCCATGCGTAGAGGTATTACAAGAGAAAAAACCGAAGAACTTATTGCAACAATTCGTGCCAAAGTACCAAATATTGCCTTACGGACTACATTAATTGCAGGACACCCACAGGAAACAGAAGCAGATTTTGCAGAAATGATGACTTTTGTTGAAACTATGAAGTTTGACCGTTTGGGAGTTTTTGCTTATTCTCATGAAGAAAATACCCATGCACATTCGATGGCTGATGATGTACCAACAGAAATTAAAGAGGAAAGAGTATCTGAAATTATGGAAGTTCAAGAAGGAATTTCTGCTGCTTTAAATCAGCAAAAAATTGGCAAAACTTATAAAGTGTTAATTGACCGAAAAGAAAGTGGTTATTGGGTTGGCAGAACAGAGCATGATTCACCAGAAGTTGATAATGAAGTTTTGATTGATGCCAAAAATAACTATTGCAGCATTGGCAGTTTTGTTACAGCAACAGTTACAGAGGCAAGTGAATTTGATTTGCATGCAACAGTTTAATAGTTATATCAAAATAATATTTATGCTTTATTTTTGTGGAATGCTAAAAAAACAACTTTATTTGCAACACAAAACACATATATAGCTTTAATGCAAGATTTCACTCACACATTTAACACATAATTACATGAAACCCCAAGAAATTCAACAACTTCTTAGTTTTATAGCAGATTCGGGCTTAGAAGAAGTCATTATAGAAACCGAAGGTTTGAAACTTAAAACAAAACGTAGCCCAGAAAATAAGGCATCACATATGGTAAGTGTACCTTCTGTGGTTGCAGCACCTGTTGCACAAGTACAAGTTGCACAAGTTAAAGCAGAAGAAAAGCCTGTTGTAGCAGACAATAGTCGTTATATAGCTGTAAAATCACCAATGATAGGCACTTTTTACCGTTCAAACTCACCTTCAAACCCTTCATTTGTGAATATAGGAGATGAAATTAAAAAAGGGCAAGTCGTTTGTATTATTGAGGCTATGAAACTTTTTAATGAAATAGAATCAGAAGTTAGTGGACGTATTGTAAAAGTATTGGTAGATAATGCTTCGCCAGTAGAATATGACCAAGATTTATTTTTAGTAGAACCAATAAGTTAAATATAAAAACTATAAATTAAGTGTAATTTTATAGCAAAATACTTTTCAAAGATATACATTGCAAAATGTATATCTTTTTTGTGCTTAGAAGTGTAAATTATCTTTAAATAACTTTACTGCAATGGCTAAAAGTATCATTCCAAAGACTTTTCTCAATACTTCTATGCCACCACTACCTAATTTAGCTGCAATCCAACTTGTGTTTTTCAATACAACATAGACAAATAAAAGATTGACAACAATCCCAACCATAATATTTGTCAGTGAGTACATTGCCCTCAAAGAACTCAGTGTTGTCATTGTGCCTGCACCTGCAATTATGGGAAATGCTAATGGAACAATGGACATGGAATTAGATTCTGCATCACTTTTAAAAATATGAATACCTAATAACATTTCCATGCCTAATAAAAATAGCACTATTGAGCCTGCAATAGCAAAAGAACTATAATCTATACCAAAAAGTCTTAGAATATTGTCTCCCAAAAAAAGAAATACAAACATAATAAAAGCTGCAACTAAGGTTGCTTTGCCTGATTCTATACCGCCAGACTTTTGTTTAATGTTGATAATCAATGGAATAGAGCCTAAAATATCTATGACCGAAAATAAAATGAGAGAAATAGATGCTATTTCTTTAAGTGAAAAATCCATGTGGGTGATTGTTAATTATGTTTTATTATTTTGGGTAATTTGTTTGTCATTCTGAGCTTGCGAAGAATCTAAATTATTAGTTTTTGACGCAATGATATCAGATTCTTGCGGAGTGCCGCCCACTTAGCTCAGAATGACAAAAGGTTCTTACCAAAATAGAAACTTTTTTTTCTTATTTTGTTTCAAATATATATTTGCTTCTTGATAAGCCTCATGTTTTTTTTCGGCAAAATCGGTAATTTGTTCTGCATATTTCATGGCTTCTTCTTTCTTATTTTCGTCTTTTGCCATGCGTAACAAATATAGCAGAGAATAAATATTATAACCAGAAGATTCGGCTTGTGTTTGTTTTGAAAAATCCACTGCCATGAGTAAATATTCTTTTGTTTTTACTTTATCACTGTAATTGTAAAGATACATATAACCTAGATAAAATGCAGCATAACGTCCACTTGTGGCTTCATAACCAGGCATTTTGCGTTTAATTTTGTCAAGAATATTCATTGCACTGCTTTCTGTTTCTTTCAACTTGCCTAATTGATAGCACATTCGGGCATAATTTCGTTCAAAATAAGCATTATCAGGAAACGTTTTGTTTAGGTATTCTGCCATCGGAAATGCTTTTGTTGGATTTCCCTCTTCGTTGGCATAAATTCTCATTAGGAAATATTGTGCCTCTGTACGTGTATAAAAGGCATATCTTGTAACATTATCTAATTGTTGCAGACCTAATTCTTTATTTCCTTTTGGAAACATAGAAACTATTGGTTTGAGAAACTTATAATTTTCTGGCACCCAAATCGAATAATAATTATAGAGAGCATCGCCAAATAAAAATTCAGGGCTAAGTTCGTTAGGTGTACGACCTTTTTTCAAAAATTCGAGAGCATTGCGGGCTGCAAAAGCTGATTTTGTCCAATGTCTTCGTTCTGCGTGCAATCTTCCTTTAAAACCGTATGCAGCAGCTAAGAAAAATTTAGCCTCAAAATTTCCTTCATTTTTATTGTATATTTCTTTTGCTAATAAAATAGTGGTGTCCATATAATGTAAAAATCTATCATCATATTTGGTTTCTTCGGGATTTGGCATAATTTTCCACCACTCACACAAACCCAGCAAAAAATAAGCTAACGGGTGAGTTGGGTGTTTATATTTTATCCAACGAAAACCAATATCTGCTTGTTCAAACTTGAAATTATACAAAGCATTAACAGCATCAGTACATTCTAACTGAATTAAAAGGTCATTGATTAAAATATCTGATTTTTTAATTGGAATAGAATCAACAAAAATTTCAACTTGATTATTTATTTTAGTTTCTGATGTTTTTGTTTGGGAAAATGTGGGGTTTGGCAAAAATATCCACACCAATAAACAAATTACATATTTTATTATAGTCATAACTTTTCTTTTAAAACCTTATTTTAGGGCTGCAAAGTTCGACAGTTGTAGCATAATAAACAAAATTTAACAAAATTTATTGCTAAACAAGATAATTTTATGCTTGTAAATCATGGTTTTTGTAGTTCTTGATATACAATTCCTAATTCTTAAATAATTTCGCATCTGCCCAGAATGTTCCAAAAGGAATTATAGAAGCAAGTAGTGCTAATACACTTTTTTTGAGACTCCATTTTTGTGTGAATGTTAGGTAAATTACACCAACAACATATAAAATAAACAAAACGCCATGCAACATGCCAAAAATTTTATTTGGTTGGGGCATTTCTAAAACGTATTTTAATGGCATTGTTATAAAAAGAATTACTAAAAACGAAACTCCTTCAATAAATGCTAAGATTCGAAATATTCCTAATTGTGTAGTAAATAAAGTAGTCATTATATGAGATTTTAACACACAAATATATGAAAAATAGCCAATTTTTATAGTCTTAATAAGTTTTCTATTAAAATATTCGAGTTTTAGGCAAAATAAATGTATGTTTGCACACTATTTTCACAACAGCATAATAAGAAGGGAAGATGAGATACACATATATATTCATATTACTATTACTTTGCGTAACACAATTAGGATTTTCGCAGTCAGGAAAACGCAAAAAAGATAATAAAAAACCACAGACGACTGCCAAAGAATTTAAAGGAGATTTTAAAGAGATAAAGATACCACACAAAATGTGGATACCTTCGGATTCCTCGTTATTAAATATTAAGTTAAATACCATAGAAACAGGAATTTCAGATAACATTGCTCTACAAGATACAATTATAGAAACAAATGCTATTGGAACGGGAGGTTCTCCTTTTGCCTCACATTTTACTTCGCCAGCATTTGATTATCGTGCAAAGTCTTCAAAACGCAAAAATACCATTAATCCCAATCCTCAACCTTTTGCTGACACAACAAATATCAACAAATTGTATCATCAAGAAGGTGCTTTTATTGGTATTGATTTAACTATTAGCAAATCATTATTACGTGAGGACACCACAGATTTATATGATATGAGTGATGAGGAAATGGTTGAGGTTTCAGAAGAATTAGCCATTGATTGTGTTTGGGTAAAATTGACAGGTTATTATGCTATTTGGGACTCCAATACCATAAATCCATATAAAGTAGATATTGAAAAGTTTAAGGACTCTGTAAATTTAGTTTTATTTGATGATTCAAAAGATTTTAAATGGTCATCTCCCTTAGTTTCTAATAAAGTTACCTCTGATTTTGGGCATCGTTGGCATCGTTGGCATCATGGTGTAGATTTAGGCTTAAATATTGGTGATTCAGTATTATCGTCCTTTGATGGTATTGTAAGATTATCAAAATATGAAAGATGGGGATATGGAAATTATATTATTTTGCGACATTATAATGGACTAGAAACACTTTATGGACATTTAAGCAAATCATTGGTTGAAGTTGGCGACCATGTAAAAGCAGGAAATTTGATAGGTTATGGTGGAAGTACAGGGCGAAGTACAGGCCCTCATTTGCATTATGAGCTCCGTTATCAAGGTTATGCTTTTGACCCTCGCATGATTTATGATTTTGCAAACAATAAAATACTTACTAATATGTTCACACTTACGCCCGAACATTTTGGACATTTAACAAAGCATCGCCAAACAATTTGGTATAAAGTTAAAAAAGGTGATAGTTTATCAAGAATTGCAAGCCGCTATAAAGTTACTGTGCATCAACTTTGCCAACTCAACAAAATTAATAAAAATACACAGCTTAGAAGTGGCAAAAGGTTAAGGGTAAGATAAATGATATTTTGCTAACTTAGGCAATAAATTATAAATTTATGAGTAAATAATTCCTAACATTTACGTGTTAGGAATTATTTTTTAAGACTGTAACCAATTTTGCACCATCATTTTGCCATTTTCAGTCAAAATGGATTCAGGGTGAAACTGCACGCCTCGCACATCAAAAGTCTTGTGATGCAATGCCATAACATTCCCAAAATCGTCTTCGGCAGTAACTTCTATTTCACTATTTTTAGGTGGATACAAAACTGTCCATGAATGGTAACGACAAGCTAAAAAATTTGTAGGAACTTGCTGAAACAATACATCAGATTTAACAACGTGAACTTTGTGTGCTACACCATGATATACATCTGGCATATTTAGCAACTCACAACCAAAACTTTCACCAATGGCTTGATGCCCCAAACAAACCCCGAAAATGCTTTTTGTAGGTGCATACTGCTTGATTAGTTCAGGCATAATTCCTGCTTCGGAAGGTACACCTGGACCTGGAGAAAGCAAAATTTTATGATATTCATTAACTTCTGTTAAACTGATTTGGTCATTACGTTTTACAACGACTGTTGCACCAAGTTCTTTCAATAAATGCACCAAATTATAAGTAAATGAATCGTAATTATCTAATACTAAGACTGTTTTCATGTTGGCTTGCTTTTATTTTTCAAAATGTTTGAGTAAAATTCGGCTAATTTCTGTAATTGCCATAATAGTTTTAGGTTCAGCACTGTTTACAAAGATGGCAACTGCGATATTTTTTTCTTTAATAATTCCAGCGTGGCAAAAAAATGTGCCTGCACTACCTTCGTGTGTAGAAACATGCAAGGTTTCACCTTTAATTATATTTCGCCAACCTAAGCTATATTGTGGAATTCCAAAGTGCATATAATTATAATTTTCTTCTTTTAAGTGTATATCTTTACCTTTAAAACCTAATAATTGATGGCGTAACCATTTTCCATAATCTTGTATTGACATACAAATATCAGCCGAAGGAGCAATATACTGAGGTAATTTCAATTTATAATCAGGTGCTGTTGCAATAAGTTTTTTCCCTTCGCTAAAATGTCCCCATGGTTGCTTAGGATTTAGACGGTTTGGAAAGCCAAAGTCTACCGTAATTCCCATTTCAATACCAAATAAATTAATGATTTGCTCTTCCCACGCTTTATCAACCGTTTTTTCTAACATAATTGCTGCTAAGATATAACCAGCATTGGAATAACTATATGATTGTCCTTGTGGAAATTTTATGGGCTCTAATTGCAATACATATTTTGCTAATTCTACACGTTGTTCACGTACACTTGTAGACGTTATTGAAAGTTTTGCATAATCAGTTTCGGTTGTAAATGCTTGAATATAAGCACGATGCGAAAGTAAATCCTGCAAAGTAATTTGATAATATTTTTCTTTTGCATTGATTTTTAGTTCTGGGAAAATATCAAAAAACTTAGTTTCCCATGTTATTTTTTTTTCTTCTACCATTTTTGCCGCCAAAAACGCAGTAAAGGCTTTGGTATTTGAGCCAATATGAAAACGGTCTGAAAGCTGAATGGCATCATTTTCACCAACTCGGCGATTCCCCCAAACTCCTGCATCAAGTTCTTTTTCGCCACTCACAACGGTATAAGACAAACCCACAACTTGATTAACTTTTGCAACAGAATCTATTAATTGCCTATATGAACTTTGCCCAAAAGTTTCTAAGCAAGATAAATATATAATTATGGCACATATACATTTTAACATTATGGTAAATATAAAAGTTAATGCTTTAAATAATATAAATCACGTTTTGTTAGTTGTAATAAACAGTAATGCTGTATTAAGTAATGTTTAGATTATATTTGAACTATAATGAGTTGATTATCAAAAACTTAGAGTTAATTAACTTCATTATCATTTTCTCCTAGACCACTATCTTTTAATTTTTTATCAGCTACATTTTTATTTAAAAAAGCATTAATAGTATCAATATCAAAATTTGATACAATCTCGCCTAATGAATTTATGCTAATATCAAAACCTTTCAATTCGGGATGTACATGCAAAATTTCTTGGGCATTTTTTGGTGTTTCTTTTTTGGTTTTCATCGAGAGTAAAATATTTAGTTTGACGTAAAAGTATTAAAAATAGTAGAGATTTTAAAATATTTTATTAGAAAAGTAAACATGTTATAAAAATTTGATAATTAAATTAATAAGCTGTGATTTGTCATTTTAAGCAAAACGAAGAATTTTATGCTAGCATTTTAAATTTGGTGGTATTAGAGAATGTATGATGATTTAATCATTTGATTATCGAGCCATTAATTTTTTATTGTTTATCTGAATAGCATTCAAAATATCTTAGCTTTAAATAAAATAAAGGCTGTTAAACTTAACTATACTTACTAAAGTCTGTGTTTTGTTTTTACAATAATCCACTCATAGCATTTCCGCCTGCGGTAGCAAAAAACTTACAAAGCACTATTTTTATAAAAATCAATTATCCACTGCAAAGTACCCAACAACAAAGGCAAATTATCTAAATAGGTTCTCCAAAAAAGAGTTTGTATAGTTGCATAGCCGATTCATTTAATTGGTTAGCCGCAGGTTCTAAATATTCTTGGGAATTATCATTGTTCACACAGCTTGCTGCCTCAATCATTACGGTTACTAATAAAAAATGCTTTTGCAAATCAATAGCTATATGTTCTTCAATAGGAAGATTTTGTTTCAAATTATCCAATTCCTGCAACTGTTCCTCGATAGAAATATCAAAATTGCGAAATTGGTGAAAATAATTTGTTTCAAAAAAATGCTTGTTTCTCTTTTCTAAAATCCATTTCATAAGATAAAAGATTTAATTGTATTGGTTTTATAACACAAAGATACGCAATAAAACCGAATAACAATAACTAACAGTTCTCTAAGAACTGTTAGTTATTGTTATTCGGTTTTATTGTTATTCATCTTCTATCAATAAATCTTGCATACTTTCAAGGTCTTGTTGCCCCAAATGAAAATTGATAAAATCTTCTTTCCCACCAAACCACGAAAAAATATAGTCTTTGTCCAATTTACTTGCTTGTGGCAATAAAAATCTCGAATAAGAACTCCAAGCATAATCTCTAAAATCCCGACAAATATGGTGATGCACAGGGTTGCGATGAATATACCAAACTATTCTGGTAAAATACACTTCGTCCACAACGGGCAACCGTTTAAACTGCTTTTGAAAAAGGCTACCTGTTCGTTTGTCTTGTTTGTTAATGGCTTTTGAGTAGCCCGAAAATAAATTTCTAAATTGTTCACTAATGATTTCATTAGTATTCAAAGGTGCAGAACTAACAGTTCTTTGAGAACTGTTAGTTCTATCTATATTTCTGTTGTATGCCTCAAACCTCTGAGAAGTTGTGCCTTTTTGTGTAATTACTTTTGCAAAAGCCTCTTGAATATGTTTCTCCTCTTTCATTCGTGCCAACAAATGAAAATGATTAGGCAACAAACAATACGCATAAATATCCATAAAATCAGACAGATAACTTGCCATTTTTTTGAGAAAATAAGCATAGTTTTCTGTTTTGGGAAACATCAAGTCTTTGTTATTGCTACGGTTATAGATATGATAAATTTTTTCGGCTTGTAAAGGTTCGTAAAAATCCATTTTGTAAGTTTTTAAAAGTCATAGCAAAAGTAATAAAAAAGCATAACTATCAGTTCTTTAAGAACTGTTAGTTATGCTTTTTTATTACTTTTTACACCAACCACTTTCCCCAATCCACTCATAACATTTCCGACTGCGGTAGCAAAAAATGCTTGTCAATCTTTAATTTTAAAATTTAAAAACTTGTGTAGAGGCAGTTTTTGACCAATTTTTAAAATATTTTTCTGCTTGTTCCTCATTTTTTATAATCCATTGTTTTACAGACTTTTGGTTTTCATTATTGTGTGTAAATTCTTCCATTACAAATCCTTTTTCAGAATAAGTTTTTTCTAAACTCTTAATTTTGACAAGTCTGCCTTCACTCCATTGAAACACATCTTTCGAGTGACTTCCAAAATTCCCACCATCACCTGTAGTAATAACATATTTATTCAGGGTGTCTATTTCTATTTGTCCAGCCGAAAAGAAAAAGAACTCAGGATAATCCTTACTTTTGCTAATTTCGTGATATTTATAGGAGTTATTAGTTTTCAAAAAGAATTGATAGAAATGTAATATTCTACTTGCCGAACCAACTGGTGCAGAAAAAACTAAATCTTTCTGGTTGTCAAAATCAATATCTATACGTTTAAAACTCTTTTTAAAGGGCATAACAGAGGGTTGCATAGTCTTATAAGATTCAATTTTTTGCCATTTCCTGTTTTTAAGTTTAAATAATTTTTTATTATTATAATGTAAGTTGCGTAGAATAAAATAGTAAAATCTTTGCAAAAAGTATAATTTTGTAATTATTCAAGCCACAAAATTAACTTTATGAAAGATTTTACT
>JAYTNF010000158.1:0-4608 GCA_043748455.1 Cytophagales bacterium | reverse complement strand
ACCATTACCATAACGCAAGGTGGCACTTATACTTTTACCTTAGTGGCTTCAAATCCTACAATTTGTAGCCCTGCAATTACAGTTACAAAAACTATTGTTGTTGAAGGTGGCATACTTACTGTGAGTGCAAATGCAGTAATTTGCGGAGGACAAAGCACAACTTTAACCGCAAGTGGAGGACTTTCATATACTTGGAGTCCCGCAACAGGACTAAGTGCAACAAATATTGCAAATCCAATAGCAACACCAACTACAACCACAACTTATACTGTAACCTCACAAGTTTCAGCAAATTGTAGGCAAACAAAAACCGTTACTGTAACAGTAACGCAAACCATCGAGCCAAAATTTGAGATACAACTTTCTGACCCATGTGTAGCTTTTCCTTTGCTAACTTTGGTAAATCAGTCAGCAACAGGCGGAAGTTATACATGGGATTTGGGCAACGGACAAACTGTAACAGGATTTAGTCCAACACCTTTTCGCTATGCTTCGGAAGGTACTTTTAATATCAAATTGACAACAAATGCAGGTTCGTCATGTCCGCAAAGTTTAACAAAACCAATTACTATTCAACGTAGTGTTGCTATTCAGCCTATGATTTCACCAAATCAAAAAATTTGTGTGGGTCAGTCGGTGCAACTTGTGGCTTCTGGAGGCACTATTTATCAGTGGAGTCCTGCAACAAATTTGAGTAGTACAACGGTTGCAAATCCGATTGCAAATCCCTCACAAACAACAACTTACAGTGTGAGAATTTCTAATAATGCAAACAATAATGGAAATATTTGTTTTCGTGATACCTCTGTTACAGTTTCCGTTTCGCCTGTTGTAACTGCAAAAATAGCAGCACAAATTACAAGAGATTGCGATTTATTTCCCTTAGTAACTTTGACAAATCAGAGTGTAGGTGCAAGTGATTTTTTCTGGAATTTTGGTAATGGACAAACTTCAACAGCACAAAATCCTCCACCTTTCCGATATACAAGTGCTGGAACTTATCAAGTTATTTTGACTGCAAGAAATGTTGATTGTGCTAAAAATGACACCTTAAATTTGAAAATAGACGAGATTTCAGATAACGATTTTATCAAATTGATTACACTATCACCAGACAGAAAAATATGTGTTGGTGAGTCTGTAAATTTGTTGGCAACAGGTGGCACAACCTATCGTTGGACACCAACAACAGGGTTAAATAATGCCACAATAGCAAATCCAATAGCAACACCAACCCAAACAACTCGATATACAGCACGTATTACAAATAGTACAGGTTGCTTTAAAGATACCTCAATTTTGGTTGATGTTGCTCCAAAAATTGTCTTAGATTTTGATGTAATATTTGAGGAACTTTGTGAGCCTTATGTGTTGGTAAGAATTGTGAGTAAAGTGAGTGGTGCAGATAGTTATACATGGACTTTTGACAATGGAACTACTTTTATTGGTGTGCAACCACCACCTTATAAATATAGTGCCGATGGCAACTATACGATAAAAGTTGTTGGTAAAAATCGTAATTGCGAAAATAGCAATTCACAAATCACCATACAAAGACGCATTAACGCATTTGATTTTTATAAAAATATTCGCATTACACCACGTAGCTCGTCTTTATGTTTGGGTGATAATGTGCAACTGAATGCAAATGGTGGTTTCCGTTATTTGTGGACACCTGCCACAGGTTTAAACAATGCAAATATTGGAAATCCTATTGCAACTCCCTCACAAACAACAAGTTACAATGTGAGAATTTTTAATGAAAGAGGTTGTTTTGTTGATAGTGCCGTTGTTGTTAATGTTATTCCTGAAATAAAAGTAGATTTTGAAATACAAGTTTCGTCTGAATGTGGCGAAAATGGCAAAGTTAATTTTATTAATAAATCAACAGGAAACGGACAATATAAATGGACTTTTGGTGATGGCAATACAGATGCAACGCTAAATCCTACAAAAAATACTTACGAAAAATCGGGAGAATATGAAGTGATTTTGGAAGTATTTAATGGGGTTTGTCGCAAAACTAAAACTCAGAAAATTAAGGTTGAAAATGTAAAACCATCAAATACAATTACACCAAATGGTGATGATAAGAATGAAAGGTTTGTAATTGATAATGTAAGAAATGGCTGGAAATTGGAGATTTATGACCGTCTAGGCAAACAAGTTTTCAAAAGTGATGACTATAAAAATGATTGGGGTGGCGACACAACGAATGCACTTTATTATTATTTGCTCACCTCACCCGAAGGAAAAACTTGTAAAGGTTGGATATTGGTGGTAAAGGGAATAGATTAAATAAGCTAATTTTAAGGCATAATAAAAGTTATAATTTTAAAATGCTCAATTACTCGTAAAGCAACAAAACAAAACAAAATTTAGTAAATTATGTGTAATAATTTGATAAGCCTACAAAATTAAATCTTTGTGGGCTTTACTTTTTTTGTATCTTTGCACTAAGAAAGTTAAATAAATACAAAAACTATGCTTGGCAATTTAGATAACGAAGTAATTTTCAAAAAAGCCTTTACCAATAAAACGGTATTTAAGGCTTTTGTGCGTGATATTTTGGGAATTGAAATTGAGGTAGATAAAATTGAAACTGAAAAAAAATTTGAGCCAAAGATTGGTTATGTAGATTTTGAACTTGATATTTTTGCCGAAAGTATTGATAAAAGAGTTTGTATCGAAATTCAACGCATCGAATATGATGTTCATTTTGACAGATTTTTGCATTATTTTTTGATGCTCATTGCCGAACAGCAAAAAGGTAGCAAATATTATGGCATAGAAAGAACTGTTTATGTGATTGTGGTTTTGACTGCACCTTATACAATTAGCGAAAAAAATGGTAAACCTATTCTTGACGAAGTCTTGCTGCTAAAACTCAATCCAGAAACTTTGCAAGGCAAAGTTAGAGATTTATATGGTCATCAATTCGTTTGTTTAAATCCAAATCACCCGAATGAAGAAACGCCAAAAGAAATAAGAGATTGGTTAGATTTGATTTATCAGTCTATTCACAGTCCAGAAAGACCTGTTTTAAATACTGAAAACGAAGGTATTAAAAAAGCTATGGAATTAATAAGTTTTGAAAACTTAACACCAACCGAAAGAATGCACGCCAAAAATAAAGAAGGTGCAAAAATTGTGATAGCAACAACAGAGAAAAATGCAAAGGAGGAAAAAGCTATTGAAATTGCTAAAAAAATGCTTAAACGTGGAACTCCAATAGAAATTATTGTTGAAGATACAGATTTAACACTCGAACAAATAGAGGCATTAAGAGCAGAATTTAACTAATAAATTTATAAAATTAACCAACAACTTTACAAAACACAATAAATATGCTTAAAGAACTAAAAAGAGTAGTTATAACAGGATTAGGTGCTATAACTCCTTTGGGAAATTCTGTTGATGAATTTTGGGAAAATATTGCAGCAGGAAAAAGTGGTATTGGCTTAATAACCAAATTTGATACTACACATTTCAAAACCAAATTTGCAGGCGAAGTAAGAAATTTTAACCCCACAAATTATTTTGAAAAAAATGAAGCTCGCAAATATGATTTATTTACACAATATGCCATTGCAGCAACAGACGAAGCCATAAAAAACGCAGGACTTGATTTTGACAAATTAAACTGTAATAAAATTGGTGTAATTTGGGGTTCGGGAAATGGTGGTATGCAAACTTTTCAGGAGCAGATAGAGGAATTTGCTTTGGGTGGCAGAAAACCACGTTTTAATCCTTACCTTGTGCCTAAAATGATAGCAGATATTCCTTCGGGAGTTATTTCTATTAGACACGGTTTGAGAGGATTAAATTTCTCCACTATTTCGGCTTGTGCGTCTTCAAATACAGCAATTATAGATGCTTGCACGTATATTCGTTTGGGAAAAGCTGATATAATTATTACAGGAGGTTCAGAAGCACCAATTAATGAAGTAGGAATTGGCGGTTTTAATGCTTTAAAAGCCTTATCAACAAGCAATGAAAATCCAGAAACAGCCTCACGACCTTTTGACGTAACTCGCAATGGCTTTGTAATGGGCGAAGGTGCAGGTGCTTTGATTTTAGAAAGTTTGGAGTCGGCACTTAAAAGAGGTGCAACAATTTTAGCGGAAGTTGTAGGCGTAGGTATGGCAGCAGATGCGTATCATTTGACAGGCACACACCCTGAAGGCGAAGGTGCATATTTGGGAATGTTAGATGCTTTGGAAGATGCAGAAATTGAGCCTGAAAAAATTGATTATGTTAATGCCCACGCAACTTCAACACCATTAGGTGATGAAAGTGAATTAAAAGCTATTGCAAGGGTTTTTGGTGAAACAAAAAAACTAAATATTAGTGGCACAAAATCTATGACAGGTCATTTATTGGGTGGTGCAGGTGCTATTGAGGCTATTATTTGTGTAAAAGCCATTCAAAACAGCATTGTTCCGCCAACAATTAACACAAAAGAAGTAGAACCCGAATTTAAAGATAAATTTAATTTGACTTTGGGAATTGCACAACACAAAGAAGTTACTTATGCAATGAGTAATACTTTTGGTTTTGGGGGACATATTGCAACGACAATTTTTAAAAAATATAGCTAAGATGTTA
>JAYTNF010000157.1:0-3306 GCA_043748455.1 Cytophagales bacterium | reverse complement strand
GCCACTTACTTTTTCCCTCCCTATGTTGTTTGTAAAATTTATATCATAAGTCCAATAAGCATCATTTTCACAAGTTGTACATTTATAAATTTTAGTAATATAACCTTTTTTGAGTTCACAGTTTTCATACATATCTGCTATTTCATAATGACTGTGAACTGCCATAAGTACAAATATTAAAATCATAAAAGAAAGAAAACCTGTAAAAATTATACGAATGTATCTCTGCTCGTCAATGTCTGCTTGTTGCATATTTTTTGCGATTAAAAGAGTTTATTATAATTTTATTCAAAAGATGTAATCTTGCGAAATGTCGCACCATTCAAAAGATTACATCTTTACTCTTTACTCAACATTCCTAATGTCCGTGTCCGCCACCATCTTCACCTTCATTTTTCAGTTGTGCCAACAAAGCAAAAGCACCTTTTAAAACAATTTGTGTGTTATTTTTATCAAAATTTTCGGGTAAAATAACCTCTGTAAAACCGTGTTCTGCCACACCTTTTTGAACTTCAATAAATTGAAAATCATAATGTTTTTCTTGTGTGTTCTTGTTCTGATTTTCAGAATTTTGCAAAGTAAAAATATAAAATTTGTCCTCAAAATTAACAACAGCTTGGTCAGGCAAAGCAGTTTTTGTAGTTTCTCCCAAATCTATAATTGCTTTTAGGTAAGTATTTGGCATTAAATTAGGTTCTATTTTATCCAAATGACAATGCACACGAATAGTACGGTCTGCATTAATACGTGGATTAATCAAATAAATGGTAGCATTTCGTTCTTTTTCGGGTTCATTTGCCAAGTATAAATGCAATTTTTGACCTATTTTGATTTTTGAAATATCTTTTTCAAAAACCGACAATTCGGCGTGTAAATGGTCGGTGTCCATTATCTCAAAAAGCACATCTGCTGAGGTAACAAATTTACCCAAATTAACATTTACCGCAGTAACATAACCACTAATTGGCGAAAAAATACTTACAGAATTAGTAATTTCGCCAGCCTCAACATTCTTTTTGCTAATCCCAACCGTTGCTAATCTTTGAGATAAGGCTGCAAATTTTGCTTGCAAACTTTTATAATCTGCTGTCGTTTGTTGAAAAATTTTTACTGCACTTACATTTTCTTTGGCAAGTTGTTCTTGACGTTTATACTCCAATTCTGCATATTCCAAACGTGCTTTTGTATCCAAATAATCTTGTTGCATTTGAATAAAATCCTGATTTTCAATAGTTACAATTAATTGTCCTTTACTCACTTTCATTCCTTGCAACAAGTCTGTTTTGCGAATAAAACCACCCATAACAGCCGAAATACTCACCAAATTTTGCGGAGGAACATCAAGCAAACCATTTACTTTTATAGTTCCGCTAAGATTTCGCATTTCAATTTTGCTAAGCTCTATGCCTGTGGTTGTAAATTGTTTTTCTGTAATTTCCAAACTTTCTGTTTCCTTTGGATTATGTATATGTGCAGGAGTTTCGGCTTTGCTATCAGTTTCTGCACTTTGTTTATTACAAGAAATAAAAGTTATTATGTTGATTATCAAGGCAATAACAAAAATATATTTTAAGATTTTCATAATTTTTGAGTTTAAAATTTTAAATAGATTTACTAATTTCCCAACACAAATTCCACCAAAACCACAGCTTGATTATATTGATTTAAGGCATCTAAATATGCAGTTTTGACTGCCACACCACTTTTTAAGGCTTGAAAATACTCCACATAACCAATTTCACCATTTACAAAACCTTTTTGTGCATTAGTCAAAATCAAGTTTGCAGTCGGCAAAGCACTATTTTCATAATATTCCAAAGTCGTTTTAAACTTCAAATATTCTTGAATAAGTTGTGCATATTGCCCTTCCAAATTTCGACTTGCGTAATCATAATTTGTTTGTGCTATTTGTTGTTGAATTTCGGCAACTTTTATACGTGCTATTTGCGGTTTTGCCCATAAAGGAAACGAAACACCCACCGTAAAACCATTAAAACGACTTCCCAAATCATAATAAACCTCTTTTTTGTCTAACGAAGTTTGATAACCTACCAAAGTTTGACTAAAAAGTCCCAAATTTATATCAGGCAATAATTTTGCTTTTTCTAAGGATTTTGTCTTTTCGCTAACCTCAATTTGCTGCTTTAATAGCACTAAAAATGGATTTTTAGCAATTAAACTGCTATTTACACTGCTATCTGGTTTTGTATTTTGAGAAAGTGCTGTAATTTGCAATTTTTCCAAATTTCCAACATTTCCAAATTCTTCTTTCGGGATAATATTCAAAACCTCTTTTGTGTTTAGCAAAGTTTGTAATTGGGTTTCTGTAATTCGTATATCTGCTTGATTTTGAGCCTTTTGGTTGCGAATTTCAGAAAGTTGTAATTGTGCCACAGCTTGTTCTAATTGATTAGTTTCACCTGTTTTGAAACGCAATTCGGCTGCGTGCAAAAAATTGCTAAAAATACTGTCTTGATAATTCCACAATTTTTGCTTTGCGTGTGCGAAAAGAAATTGATAATAATTTGCCTTAATATTTCGAATTAGCTCATTTTGAGTAGCATTTTTTTGTAATTCTGCACTTTTTATCTGCGATTTTGCCAAATTATTTTGCCGAACAAGCACCGTAGGAAAAGGCAAACTTTGTGAAATGGTAAAATTATTGTCATTCACAAAACTATTATATTGCCCATATTGAAAATTAATATTGGTTTTTCCTATGTCTGTTGCGGTTTTGCGAAAATTTTGCTGCAACGTAATTTGTGAATTTGCAAGTTTTATGCTTCCGTTATTTTGTAGGGCTAAGTCTATCAAATCTTGCAAATTTGCAGGTTTATTTTGTGCCACTGAAATCAACGGCATAAAGCACAAAATTAACGACAGACTAAAAATATTAATATTTTTATTCATTGTTATTTTATTTATGAGGATTAATAAAAATATAAAATTGTTTTTTTTTTGCAAAATAGTATTTATTGGGTGGCTTTGAGCCACCCGATAAATACCGTTAAAAAACTATCAGATTTTTTATATTTTTGGTGGCTGCCAAATATCAAAACTCAGGCGAGGTAATGGACTTTGTAGGAAAAAACTATGTTTTTTTTCGGGAATAAAAGTTGCAAAAATAGCTACAACCTTAAAGACAATTTGAGGAGCATAGAAGAATATTTTTGTTATTGGTGTGTTTTCGTGTTGATGAAAAGGCAAATTTTCGTGTTCTGCGTGGTCTTTTTGTTGGTGTTCGGCATTAAAATAATGCAAAGCAATAAAATCTATGAAATCAATATTTTCTTGATGCACTGTTAA
>JAYTNF010000156.1:0-12822 GCA_043748455.1 Cytophagales bacterium | reverse complement strand
CGTCTTGGTTGGTTGATAAAAACTTACCATCATTAAATGCAAATTAACAGTTAATGTGTTCATAATCACAACTTCATGCTGCTTTGCTCCTACTATTTTTGCAGCCATTGGAGTTAATAACTTGTGATAACCAAGCCATGCATTTTCGCCTGTAAAATGCCCCTCAACGCCCAAAGTTGCCCATGCATCTAACTCTGCAATTACTGCATCTTTTGCACTAATTGGCTGCAATCCTAATGAATTTCCACAAAAATAAATTACATCTTTTCCATGATGTTGAGGAATATGAAACTGCTTGCGAAAATCTTTCAATGTATCAGCAGCATCTAACTTTTGGGCATCTAATTTTGTAAGCATAAGTAATATGGAAAGATGAAATAGATGTATAAAACGAACTTTGATAACAATACTAATTGTAGCATAGACTTTAGTCTGTGCTTTCTAAGTAGTTGAAAATCACAGACTAAAGTCTATGTTACCTATGTTACAACGCCTTAATCACCGCACTAATTCCTTCTTCTAATAAAACCTTATGTTTCCAGCCCAAATTATGTAACTTATTGACATTCATTAGTTTACGAGGAGTTCCATCGGGTTTTGTACTATCAAAAAACAAATCACCTTCAAAACCTGTAAGTTTTTTTACTAACAAAGCCAATTCCTTTATGCTTAAATCTTCACCTGTTCCAATGTTGATAAATTGCAAATCATTATAGCTTTGCATCAAAAAATAACACGCATCTGCCAAATCATCAGCATATAAAAACTCACGTTTTGGTGAACCTGTACCCCAAATTTCTATCTGTGTATTTTTATTTACATCATGTTTTACACCGAATTTTTGCAATAATTCGATAATTTCATTTTCTGTTGCTTTGCTATAATCTATATTGCCAACCAAATGTTTTTTCAAATTACTGCGAATTCCCTCCCAATTTCCAATTTCCAAACAACGCCCTAAATAAAACTTGCGAACTAAGGCAGGCAATACATGAGAATTTACAAAATCGTAATTATCATTTTGACCATATAAATTTGTGGGCATCACAGAAATAAAATTGCAACCATATTGGCTGCGATAGGCTTCTATGAGTTTTATTCCCGCAATTTTGGCTATTGCATAAGGTTCATTTGTGGCTTCAAGAATCCCTGTTAGCAAATCTTCTTCTTGCATAGGTTGTGGTGCAAATTTTGGATAAATGCACGAAGAACCTAAAAACATGAGTTTTTGGACTTTATTGAGGTAAGAAGCATGAATAATATTGCTTTCTATGGCTAAATTTTCATAAATAAAATCAGCTCTATATGTATTATTTGCGACAATTCCACCAACTTTTGCGGCTGCCAAAAATACAAATTCAGGCTTTTCAGTTGCAAAAAAATCAAAAACAGCTTGTTGATTTCGCAAATCAAGTTCCTTTGAAGTCCGTACAAGTAAATTTGTATAGCCTTCTGCTTGTAATTTGCGACAAATTGCAGAGCCAACCATGCCCCGATGTCCTGCAACATATATTTTTGAGTTTGTAGAGAAATTTGTAGAGCTATTTTTAGAAAATGTGCTATTCATAAGTTTTTTTTTGCAAATCTAAGAAAAATTGACTGTTTCAAAAATATTGCCTTACTTTGTTTATGAAAACTTATATTCGCATTCTTTCTTATGCACCTTCTTGGGCTTTTGCATCGCAACATTGCCTTTTTGCTCTTTTAGCTATCATTTTTGGAACAGTAAATTTTACAATGTTAATTCCATTGCTTGATGTATTATTCAAAAATATTCCTAAAAGCACCGAAATATTACAACTACCTCATTTTACTTTTAGTCTAACTTATTTCAAAGACCTATTCAATTATTACATGACTTTTGCCATTCAAGAATATGGGCAATTAGGAGCTTTGCAATATGTGTGTGCTGTGATGATTGTCATGACCATTATATCAAATCTTTTTCGTTATCTTTCTATGATGACGATTAATAATGCTCGAATTGCAATTATACAAAACCTTAGAAATCAACTATTTAGGCATTTGGGGAAAATGCACATTGGTTTTTATTCCAATGAACGAAAGGGAGATATTATGTCCCGACTAACAACAGATGTGCAAGAAGTAGAAATGTCTGTCGTAAATTCTTTAAAATCAGTATTTATAGAACCCGCAAAAGTGGTTATTTATTTCATCATTTTACTTTATACTTCTCTAAAATTAACTATTTTTGTACTCATCTTTTTGCCAATTTCGGGCTTTATTATTAGCAAAATCCTCAAAAAATTACGTCAGCATGGAAAAGAAAGCCAAGAATTATTAGGGCAATTATTAAGCATTATTGACGAAACTTTATTTGGCATGAAAGTCATTAAGGCTTTTAATGCAGACGCATATATTGACAATAAATTTACAAAACGCAATGAGCAATATAGCAAAACCATTCGTTCTGTATCAAAACGTGTAGATTTAGCAAGCCCTGTGTCTGAAGTTCTCAGTGTTTTTGTCATTGCAGGACTGTTGTTATATGGTGGCTCTATGATTGTTGGCGAAAATCCAGCCTTGCAAGCACCGCAATTTATTACCTATATTGTTATTTTTTCACAAATTTTGTCACCTATCAAAGCCTTATCTTCCTTACTTAGTGGTATTCAAAGAGGTTTAGCAGCCGCAGACAGAGTTACTATAATTTTAGATACACCTTCAGAAGTTCAGGATTTGCCGAATGCAAAAATTATTGAAAAATTTACAGAAAAAGTTGTTTTTAAAGATGTAATATTTTCATATAATGAGGACAGAACTATTATTAAAAATATCTCTTTTGAAATTTTAAAAGGTAAGACCGTTGCTTTAGTTGGTGCTTCTGGAAGTGGGAAATCTACACTTGCAGATTTATTACCACGTTTTTATGACATTCAAAGTGGCGAAATTTTGATAGATGACCACAATATTAAAAATATTACCATGGATTCTTTGAGACAACAATTAGGTATTGTAACACAAGAATCTATTTTATTTAATGATACCATTTTTAATAATATTGCTTTTGGCAATACTCAAGCTACTTTGGAAGATGTAATAAAAGCTGCAAAAATTGCAAATGCCCATGATTTTATTCTACAAAGTCCTGAAGGTTATGAAACAAATATTGGAGATAGAGGTTCAAAACTTTCTGGTGGACAACGCCAACGGTTAAGTATTGCAAGAGCAGTTTTGAAAAATCCACCTATTTTAATTCTTGATGAAGCAACATCTGCACTTGATTCTGAATCTGAAAAATTGGTGCAAGAAGCATTGGCATCGTTGATGAAAAATCGGACTGCACTTGTCATTGCACATCGTTTAAGCACCATTCAAAATGCTGATGAAATTTTAGTCATGAAAGAAGGCGAAATTTGCGAAAGAGGTAATCATGAAGATTTGATGCAACAAAATGGCATGTACCGAAAATTAATAGAAATGCAGAGTTTCTAATTCTGGCAATTTTATTTTTTTATCCATAGACTCAACTTTGAAAATCAATTTTATTTTAGGATAAAATTGATTTTTTTATTAATTTTGTTTTGCTTAAAATTTGCTACTTAAAATTTGCTTGATGAAGATTTATTTTAGAAAAACTTATATCAAGTAAATGATTTTCAATTATGACAAGTTCACCTCTTTTTCTTTGCTTTACTTATGAATATTTGGCTGCTGCCACATTTTCTGGGCAACCTGCCACCTTACAACGATTAGGTGTTGATGAGTTTAAGGCACAAATTCCTTTGTTTTTTGAGATAAAAAGTAGCTCACATATTTATCCAATTCGCAAAATAGTTTATGACAATCCTCAGGGTAGAACTGTTTATGGACATATTTTTAATGCCATAGAAAATAACGAAGAATACAAATTACATGGAAAAGGTTTTCCGATAGTTAATATTTTGTCGGATATGATGCAAATGATTTGTGAAAAATATACTGTAAAATCCGAAATAAAATCCGAAATAAAAAATGAACTTAAAAATGAAAATAGTTTTGATAATCAAATAGTTGGGGATAAAAAACCCATAGAAACTGTTTTGATTTTACCCTTTGACTTATCTGATAAAGTAAAAAATAGGTTACAAAAGTTTTTGAAAGAAAATTGTGGCTTAAATCTTATTGCGACCATAAATTTGCCTGAAATGAGTCTGCCAGAAGAACAACTTTTTGTGCAGTCTTTGGGAGAACAACAGCTTTGGTTATTATTTCGAGATAAAAATGATGTGATTGAACCCATACATTTGCAAATTAACGAGGCAGAAACGGCGAGAAAAATTGCAAATTTGGTAGTAAAACGAGCAAAACAAAATTCAAGTACCAATATTGATGACAATGAACTCGAAAAAGAGATTTATCGGCGTGAATCGGAAGCTGCTTTGTGGATTGCAGAAACCAAACAAAAAGGAAGTTGCAGCATTCAAATTATTTTTAAAGATGAATATGCGGCAATGGATTTATTGACAAGAGAAGATATTGATAAGTTAAGTTTAGATACCACACTAATTTTGAATAAGATAAGCCAATTAGACAAGGTTCATTCATTTAAAAAAATTGTATTAATTGGGCAAAATTTAGATAATTTTGTCTTGCAATCTCTCTTACGCAATGAATTTGGTGGTGCAAGAGTGTCTTTTTTGCAAGATAATGAACTTATTGATGGAGTTTGTTTTGATATTTTTGAAGATTGGCTAAATTCTGAAAAAGAGGTTGCTTTAAAGCAATTACAAACTAAAATTATAAAATTAGTTGAAGCACAAAACGGAGAATTAACAACTACACAAACCGAAGATATTTTAAAAGAAGCACAACAATATAAATTACAAATTACTGATATTCAACGGTTTATAGACAGTGAATGTGAAAAAATTGTATTTCTAAGTTTCGAGCAACTTGGAGAAACCACACTTACTACACTCATAAAAGTTAAGCACAGAAAACATGGTTTTGTGCTGATGAAAGCCTTAAAAGAAAAATTTGCACAACATGCAGATAGCAAAAACAGGGTAAAAAACGAGTTTGAATGGCTAAAAGGCAAAATGGCACATGAAAATATTGCCAAAGTTATTGAATATAGCAAGGATGAAAATTTTGTTTTTTATCTTTCCGAATGGCTGCAAGGCACGCCATTATTTCAATTTTCATTGCCATTGCAAGACCATAAAACAATACGAAAATATGCTATACAAATACTATCAGCATTAGAGATTCTGCATAAATCTCATTGGTATCACACAAGGCTTAATGATAAGCATGTTTTTATAGAAAATATTGCAAATCAACAAGTTATTAAACTTACAAACTCAAAAATTGAGTATGCAGGAGCTGCACAAATTGAGGCAAAGCAGCAACAAAATATTAAGGAATTTGGGCTAATTTTGTTGCAATTATTGACCGCAAAAAGCCATGTTCAATCCATTGCAGAACTTAACGAAAATAACAAATTTCAGTATCAATGGAAATCAATTATTCAACGCACAAGTGGGGCAAGTTCTGGAAATCCTTATCGTAATGTTGGGGAAATTATCAAAGATATTGAGGCATTAGATTTTGAAATTCCAAAGCCACCACCCATGAAAATTCCTTGGAAAGGTATTTTTACAGGTGTTTTTGTGATTGTGTTATTAGTTGTTGGTTTTAAATTTGGAAAAGCAGCTATTGGTTTTATTAGCGAAAAACTGAAAAGCAAGGAAGTGAAATTAGCTGATTGTCAGCCATTTAAGCAAGTTTTTACGGGTACAGTAGCCAAAAATGGAGATAATAAACAAAATTTAATCATTGCTCTTAATATTTTTTCAGTACAAGCAAAAGATTCAGATATTTGCTTATTAAATTATACTTTACGAATTGATACGCCTGATAAAAAACCGTATTATGAACGAAACCAAACCGCAGAGCTATTTTCTGCACAAAAGAAAATAGTATTTGATGGGCAATTAGGCAAAGTAAACTTCGCATTTGAAAATGGAAAATTGGTGCTGAAATCTGAGAATTTTGGAGATTTGGAACTGAAATAAATACAATAAACAATAATCAAATTATTGTTTATTGTATTTATTTCAAATTATAGCATCAAGGCACTTTTAACAAGCTGTTTTTCCAAATTATTAAATTCCTCATTCCAAAGTTCAGTGTCTATAAATAATTGTTTAATTTCTTGATAATCAGGGTTTTGTAAAATTACAGTTGCAACCAATGCACTATAATCAGAAGTAGCTTGTCCTTCTTGTAATAAGTTTTTTAAACTATTGCAAATTTTATTTTTTCGCTTCGTATGTTTAGGAATTCCCTTTTCATAATCTATGGTAAGTTCTAACAATGTTATAAGTTTTTCATTGATAGCATCTCCAATTTCAAATCTCTTATCTACAAGCCTTTGTTTGTTATTCAAATCTATGTTTTCAAGTAGATTTTTTGCTTTTACAGAATTGCTTTTTACTCGTAATCTATAACCTAAAAAGTAAAGATGTTCTTGTGGATTATTGTGAATAGGGTGCAAAAATTCATTGTTTTTGGTATCAAAATTGCCTTTTGAACCATTACATAATTTGCAAGAAGGCAATAAATTTTCCCATTTAACAACTTCATAATCATAAAGACTTTTAGGATAAAAATGGTCTATCTCCATATACTTACTTTCCTTTGTAACATTACATTCGCAATAACAACATTTACCAAAAGACATTTTTAGCAAAGCTTTTTCGATAAATTTTTGTTTCCATACACTTTCGGCTGTTTTCTTATACAATTCTGTAAGTTTCTCTTGCAATTCCTCTGTTAATTCAGTGGGTTTGCTAATTGCTGTTAGTTGAATCATAAAGCATTTGCAGGAGTTAAAGACGACATTTGAATACGCAATAATTTTCTTTGGTGGCTGCTTGGGTGCAAAATTTTATCTAATTTTTGATAACTATCTTGTGCTAAGTCGTAATTATCTGTATCTAATGCTGTTTCAAAATCTTTCATTAGTATTATGTAGTAATCAGAATGAATACGGTCTTCCATTCCCATGATTTCTGTTAAAATTTCGTCTATTGTCCAACCTCTAAAATTATGAATGGCAGGCTGCGTAATTGAAATAGTATTAGCTACTTTTTGCAACAATACAACATTCACATTTTCAGCCGATTGCACAATTAACGGACTGTGTGCGGTAACAATAAATTGTGCTTTGGGAAAATATTTAGACAAATGGGCAATAATTTTTCGTTGCCATTCAGGGTGCAAATGCAAATCTATTTCATCTATCAAAACTGTGATAGGCTCTATTAAAGGATTAGCAGAATTTGGATAAAGTTCCATCATTTGACGTACCAAATCAAGCAACCAAGCAACCATACTTTGATAACCATAACCTAATTCATTGATACGAACCCAGCCAAAATCTGTTAAAAACTCAACAAAATTATCAAAACTTGTATTTCCCTTTTGCTCTGTTTGTATGCGTACATCTTTTACATCAGGCAAAATATCACTCGTCAAAATATTTTTTGCTCTTTCAAAAACTTCTTGTGCCTTAACTTTACTAACTTCTTGAAAAGTTGCTAAATGTATGTCTATTAACCATTTTTCTACATCATAAAATTCTAAACCCGACATAATAGGGTAAGAATTAGTAGAAATATCTATTTGTCCATTTTCTGCATTTTCGCCTAATCTACGACCTACACCATACCAAATTATTTTAAAGTTTTTTAAATCCTTATCTTCAATAGCTTTATAACTTTTTCCAAATGCTATTATTTTCGCTGTTTTTCTTTCTTCTTCTGTTGCTTTATGTTGTTGGTATGACCAATTTCCTAAAACAATACTATTACTACTAATAAATTCAGCTTTAAAATTTCCTAATAATTCATTTGTAAAAGGTTGGTAATATAAATAATTATTATCAGATTGTTTGCTAAGAATAGGAGATAACCCTATTAAACTTTTCAAAATCGTAGTTTTTCCTGTATTATTATTTCCTAAAATAACAGTCCAAGGACAATATTCGCCTTTTTCATTTGTAAATTTTATGGTATGTTCTCCCTTAAAACATTTTACATCTGTTAAAGTCAATGAGGCAAAATATAAATCAGAGTTATTAGCATTACTATCTATATTGCTATCTTTATTTGTTTGGTTATCCATATAATAAGAAAATAAATATTCAATTTTACTTTGCAAGGTAAGTTATAAACAACTAAAATAAAAATAAAGTATATCTTTTTAGAAAAATTACTAACTTGCAAAATTATAGATTATGTAACATATTAGGCAAATTTTAATTATGAAAATATCATATAAACAACTCTCAAAATTCATAGCATTAACAGAATCTCCCGAAGAAATTGGCAAAATGCTAACCGCAGCAGGTTTAGAAGTAGAAAGTATTGAGGCTTTTGATAGCCTAAAAGGTGGTTTGGCGGGTGTGGTTTTAGGAACTGTGCTAACAAAAGAAAAGCACCCAAACGCAGACTCTTTAAGCCTTACAACGGTTGATATTGGTGCAGAAACTCCGCTAAACATTGTTTGTGGGGCAAAAAACGTAGCAGCAGGTCAAAAAGTTGTGGTTGCAACTATTGGTGCAACAATTTACCCTTCGAGTGGAGAACCTTTGACAATGAAAAAAGCCAAAATCAGAGGCGAAGCATCAGAAGGTATGATTTGTGCCGAAGATGAGTTGGGTTTGGGTATTTCTCACGAGGGAATTATGGTTTTAACAACAGATTTACCCAATGGAACTCCTGCAAGTAAATATTTTGGTTTGGAAACTGATTATGTTTTTGAAATTGGTTTAACGCCAAATCGGGCAGATGCAGCCTCACATTTTGGCGTGGCAAGAGATTTGAAAGTCTTGTTAAATCGTGAATTGTGCAAACCAAGTTTGGCAGATTTCAAGGTTGATAACACAAAAAATATTGTAAAAGTTGTGGTAGAAAATACCGTTTCTTGTCCTCGCTATGCAGGAATTACAGTTTCGGGAATTACCGTTGCAGAATCTCCAAATTGGTTAAAAAACTTTTTGAAATCTATTGGGCTAAATCCAATTAACAATATTGTCGATATTACAAACTATATTTTGCACGCATTTGGGCAACCTTTGCACGCATTTGATAGTGATAAAATTGCTGGTAAAACTTTGAAAATCAAGAACTTAGCACAAAATACAGTTTTCAAAACCTTAGACAGTGTAGAAAGAAAATTATCTGAAAATGATTTAATGATTTGTGATAATGATTCGCAACCTTTATGTATTGCAGGAGTTTTTGGTGGTTTAGATTCTGGAATTAGTAATGAAACCAAAAATATTTTCATAGAAAGTGCCTATTTTTCGCCTGAAACTATCCGCAAATCTTCGCAGTTTCACGGCTTAAAAACTGATGCCTCTTTCCGTTTTGAACGAGGAACAAATCCCGAAATGGTGGTTTATGCTTTGAAACACGCAGCTTTATTAGTAAAAGAGTTGGCAGGTGGCGAAATTTCATCTGAAATTACAGATTTTTATCCGCAGCCTTTCAAAAACTTTGAATTTACAGTAAAATATAAAAATATTAACCGTTTAATTGGCAAAGAAATAGACAAAGATTTTATCAAAAAAACTTTGACAGGTTTAGAAATTGCGGTTAGCAATGAAAATGCCGAAGGTTTTGCGGTTTCTGTTCCGCCATATCGTGTAGATGTGCAACGTGAGGCTGATATTGTGGAAGAAATTTTGCGTATTTATGGTTTTAATAATGTCGAGTTATCTGAAAATTTATCGACAAGTTATTTGGCTGATTTTCCTGTTATTGACGGCAATAAAATTCGTTTTTCGATGGCTAAATTGTTAGCTGCCAACGGTTTTTACGAAATTATCACAAATTCTTTGTCAAAACCTGCTTATTCTGCTGCTTTGGGCTTGTCTGAAAATGATGTAAATTTGGCAAATCCTTTGAGTGCGGAGTTAAGTGTGATGCGTCAAAGTTTGGTGCAAACAGGTTTAGAAATCTTAAATTATAACATTAATCGTAGGCAAAAAGATTTGCGTTTATTTGAATTTGGTAAGGTTTATCAACAAAAAACTAACGAAAATACTACAAAATATCACGAAAAAGTCCAATTAGCTTTATATTTTACAGGTTCGCAAGTTCCAGAAACTTGGCAACGCAAAACACAAAAAGTTGGTTTTTATGATTTGGCAGAAACTGTTGCAAAAATTTTAGATAGTTTAGGCATCAAAGATATTCAACAAGTAGAATTTTCTGCAACTCCTGAAAATGAATATAATCATAAAGTTTTTGCTTATGGTTTGTCAATTTTGTGGCGTAAAAAAGAAATTGCACGTTTGGGCTTAGTCAAACCTACTTTGACAAAACAGGCAGACATTAAACAAGAAGTTTTTTATGCAGAAATTGAGTGGGATTATATCGTAGAAAAACTTTCTAACAAGTTCAATTACAGTGAGTTATCTAAATTTCCTGATGTGCGTAGAGATTTGTCTTTGGTCTTAGACAAGAAAGTAAGTTTTGATGATATTCGCAAACTTGCCGAACAAACTGAAAAGAAATTGTTGCAAAAAATCAATGTTTTTGATGTCTATGAAGGCGAAAATATTGGTGCAGATAAAAAATCATACTCTGTAAGTTTTATTCTTAACGACAAAGAACAAACTTTAACCGAAGAAACTATCGACAAAGTGATGGCAAAATTGATTAAGGTTTATGAAGAAAAATTGCAAGCTGTGATTAGAAAATAGTAGTTCATACGTTGTCAATGGTGCTTTTCGCACCTTGACAATCGTATAAATCCTGATTTTGTACGATTGTCAAGGTGCAAAAGCACCATTGACAACGTACCTAACCAACAAAAAATAATTTACTCCGACAATTCTCACAATGAAAAAACTTCTTTTCTTTTTCCTATTCTTTGGCTATTGCTACCAAACAAAAGCACAAGAAATTAGCTTTATGCCTAACTTAGGGCTATCTTTATTTTAGGTAAAGTTGTATAATATAATGCCATACTCCTAATATTTCTTGCAAATCTGTATAAATTTTGCTATCTAAATAGAAAATACTATCTTCAAAACGCATAAAACGCCATTCTGTACCATCAGTAGCACAGCCATAAATAAAAGGAATATTCCTATTCTCTGCCTTATTAAACAGTGTTGCCCCATAAATTTGTGCAGCACATTGAGCAATACCCCATTCTATATCCTCATCTTTGGATTCTGCAATAGATATAATCGGAGCTTCTATATAGGGTTTTAGTTTTTGTAAAGCAAATATAAAATCGCAAGCTCCTGATAAGTCTTGTGTACTATCAATATCTATATTTTCTCCCGAAAAAAGGGCTATTTTTTGTTTATAATGTTTGGCAACTTCTATTAATACAGGAGAAATTATCCGTTCTGCTTTTGATTTTTCATTAGTAAGTGGCAAAAAATCGGCTATTGCTAAACTTTCTTCTAACCATTCACTTGGTTGTTTTGGCTCTATTTGGTCAAATAATTTAATAATTTCTAAATCAAGATTAAATTGCTTAACCACTGTTTTAATTTTTTTAAAACTGCTATATCCCATAAGTTTATTTGTTCTACTTTTTACAAAGATACAAAGGTTTTACATTTTTTTAGGGAAAGTTGCAAATAGATAGAAATTTAGATATATTTAAAAGTGCAACTTATCATTAATTTGATTTTCTGCATAAAAAAATTATAAATTAATTACCAGACAATTCTCACAATGAAAAAACTCCTTTTTTAAGTAATAAAATATCTTATATAAAAACTAATAAAACCATAAAAATTAGTATCTTTGTATAGCTATTAAATAATTAAACCTAAATATAAATATTTAATATTTTTTAACTGCCTAATAATCAATAAATTAACTTCATATTTCATAACTCTTATTCCTTATTTATTAATCATTACTATCAATCATTACTATGAACATTGCAGACATGCGAAAAGAATACACTCTTAAGGTTTTTGATAATGAACACATAAACGCAAATCCTTTTGAACAATTTAATACTTGGTTTGAAGAAGCATTACAAACACAAATTTTAGAACCCACAGCCATGCATCTTGCTACAGTTTCGCCTTCGGGCAAACCTTCGGGCAGAATTGTATTGCTAAAAGGGGTTGATAACGGTTTTTTATTCTATACAAATTATGACAGCCGCAAAGGTAAAGACTTGATTAACAGTCCTTTTGCCTCCATTACATTTTTCTGGGCAGAGTTAGAACGACAAGTAAGAATAGAAGGTCGTGTAGAAAAAATCAAAGCAGATTTATCTACACAATATTTTAATAGCCGTCCTTTTGATAGTAGAATTGGTGCAATAGCTTCTCCACAAAGTCAAATTGTAGAAAGTAGAGATTTTTTAGAACATCGTTTTGCAGAAGTATGGCAAAAATATGAAGGTGAAGAGCCACCAAAGCCTGAAAACTGGGGTGGTTTTAGGTTAACTCCTGATGTATTTGAGTTTTGGCAAGGTCGCAAAAGTCGTTTACATGACAGGTTGCGTTACAAACCAAGTGAAGAAAACGCATGGAAAATTGAAAGATTAGCACCTTAAAATAAATATGAATTTTAAAAAAAATTATGAATTATGAATTATGAATTATTTTATAATGTAAATCTATAAACAAAAATAATTCATAATTCATAATTCACATTTTATCCCAAAACCTGTTTTGTATGCTCTTTTGTGTTTACTTTTGCAATAATATTTGTGATAATTCCTTGCTCGTCAATTAAAAATGTAGTTCTTGCAGTTCCCATGTATGTTTTGCCATACATTTTCTTTTCTTTCCAAGTTTCATAAAGCTCATGCACATGTTTGTCT
>JAYTNF010000155.1:0-19405 GCA_043748455.1 Cytophagales bacterium | reverse complement strand
CCCATTCCCAATTACTGTGATGCGATGAAAGCATAATAACACTTTGTTGCTTTTTGCTATATTGCAACAAAAAATCCATGTTTAAGACTTTGTATCTTGTATTAAATTCATCAACAGTCATTCCCGTAGATTTCACAGATTCGATAATTAAATCGCAAAAATGTCGGTAAAATTCTTCCATGATTTCTGCAATTTCTATTTCTGTTTTCTCTGGAAAAGAATTGACCAAGTTTTGTTTTACCACACTTTTTCTATAACCAATTATATAATAAATAATTACAAAAAAAACATCAGAAATCACATACAAAACTCTAAAAGGTAGTGATGCTAAAAAATTTAAAAAAGCAAAAAGAATATAATACATTTTGGAAAGTATGAAATATGAATTATGAAATATGAGATATAAAAAAGAGGTATTAATCTCATATTTCATACATCATGTTTCATATTTAATTAAAGTCTTGCATCAATAATTTTTGTATCTAAAAATGATTTAATATCATAAATAACCGTATTGGGTTTTAGTAATGTTTTTATATCAAAATCGACAAATTTATCGTGTTTGACAGCTAAAATTATTGCATCATATTTTGTTTGTACTTGTTTTATTAGCGTAATATCATATTCATGTTTCACTTCTTGCTCATTTGCCCAAGGGTCGTAAACATCAACAGTTGTATTATAATCTTGCAATTCTTTGATAATATCGATAACTCGTGAGTTGCGAATATCAGGGCAATTTTCTTTAAACGTAATACCAAGTATTAATATGTTTGCATCAGGCAAATTATGTCCCTTTTTCAACATCAATTTTACAACCTTGTTTGCAATAAAAACCCCCATATTGTCATTAATTCGCCTTCCTGCCAAAATTACTTCTGGGTGATAACCTAAACTTTCTGCCTTGTGTGTCAGGTAATAAGGGTCAACACCTATGCAATGCCCACCAACAAGCCCTGGTTTGAAAGGTAAAAAGTTCCATTTTGTACCTGCTGCCTCCAAAACTTCAGAAGTATCAATGCCCATTCTATCAAAAATCAAAGCCAATTCATTGACAAATGCAATATTTATATCTCTTTGTGCATTTTCAATAGCTTTTGAGGCTTCAGCCACTTTTATAGAAGATGCTAAATGTGTGCCTGCGGTAATAATAGAACTATATAATTCGTTTACTTTTTTGGCAATTTCTGGTGTGCTACCACTCACAACTTTTTTAATTTTTGTAACCGTATGCAATTTATCACCTGGGTTAATTCTTTCAGGTGAATAGCCACAAAAGAAATCCACATTAAACTTTAATCCACTAAATTTTTCTAAAATTGGTACACAATCTTCTTCCGTACAACCAGGGTAAACCGTTGATTCATAAATAACTATATCATTGGCTTTCAATACTTTAGCCACAGTTTCACTTGCACGTATGAGTGGCGTAAGGTCAGGTTTTTTGTATTTATCTATTGGCGTTGGCACAGTAATAATGTAGGTATTTGCAAGTTGTAGCTCCTCAATTGTGTGCAAAAAACTAATGTGTGTAGCTGCTTTTAAACCTTCCTCTGAAACTTCTAAAGTGTTGTCAATTCCTTGTTGGAGTTCTAAAATACGTTGTTTATTTATATCAAAGCCAATAACTTTATATTTCTTAGCAAATTCTACCGCCAATGGTAGCCCAACATATCCTAAACCAATAACAGCAATAACAGTCATAAATAATTCTAAGTTTTTAATTGTAAGTTGTAAATTTTGTAACTTATTGATTATTCAAATTCAGGGATTTGTATTTCAGTGCACTAATTAATTTCTATTTGAAGGAAAAATAGTTCCAAACTTTGAGTTTTTAAGTACTTTGCTTAACACAAAACCTAATAAAAAATACACAGTTGTAACCATAAGTGTTGCTAATAAGTTAGTATCTGTAAATTTTGCTTGCAAAGCTGCATTGATAATTGTGTTTTTTACATACAAATAATTATACATAAAAAATGTAACAAATGCAATTAAGCCCAAACCAGCAAACCACCAACGGCGTTTTACAGCATCTTGTGGATTTTTGCCACCTTCATAAGCTATACTTTGTGCAACAATAAAGGCAAGTCCTAAGAAAATAATGACTGTTGCTGCTGCAAGCATATATGTTTCAGATTGTAAAGTCTCTAATTCTCTTATACTGCGAATTTTTGATTCTGCCCAAATTAATAATAAAGTCATGGTGCTTAGTTATGAATTATGAAATATAAAATATAAATTATGAAATATGAATTATTTTTAAAGTATCTAACCATAATTTTTGGCAATATATGAAAAATGAAATTAACAATTTTTATTATTCGTAAATTTTCTTAATTTTAGCCAAATTTAAAAGGAAATATGAAATGTAAAATATGAAGTATGAAATCAAAGTTCATATTTCATACTTTATATTTCATATTTCATATTTTACAAAGTATGCAAAATTACATAGTTTTTCAGGCTTATGGCAATAAAGCCATTTTTCAAGAAGCCATTTATGCAATTATTTCTTTATATCGTTTTGGCAACGACAATAATTACCAAATTATCATTTATACAGATAATAAAGCTATTTTTCAACAATATTTATTTCAAATTCCAATTATTTATGAGCCAATCACAAGCAAACAAATAAAAGAATGGCGAGGCGAAAAAGACTTTGTTCACCGTTTTAAAATTAAAATGTTACAAGATTTTTTTAGTAAATATACAGGCAATTTATTATATGTTGATACCGATATTGTGTTTCGTGAACCTTTGACCGAAATTTTTGCACAAATTTCTCAAGGACAACGATTTATGCACCTTGCAGAAGGACAAATTGATAGGCAAAAAGGCTCTTTGTCAAAGAAAATTGCACATTTTTTAACAAAAAATGAGTTTGTTAATCAACCTGAAAATGAATTTAAAACTTTGCAAGCAAATTTAAGCCAAAGTCCACAAAATTTGCTAAAAATAAGTCCTGAAACAGTAATGTGGAATGCGGGAGTTATTGGCATAAATAGTAATGAAAAATATTTAATTGATACGGTTTTATGGTTGAGTGATGCAATGTATGGAACTTATAAAAAGCATGTTATGGAACAGTTGGCTTTTTCTTATTGCTTGCAAACCAATAATCATGTAAAACCGACTGATTATGCAATTTACCATTATTGGTTTTTTAAGGAATTTAGAATTGTGCTGGAAAAGTTTTTTGACGAACATCAAGGAAAATCTGTATCACAACTTAGCCCATTAATTGACGAAATTAACCCTGAAATATTGGTTATTCCTAAAAAAAATTATGAAGCCATGCCCAAATGGAAAAGATGGTTGTGGAAGTTGAGAGGTAAAACGTGGAAAATTAATGAAATGTATGATGTTCTTTAATTCATAATTTGTCATTCTTCGCAAGCTCAGAATGACAAAAAAAATAAATTTTGTTAGCAAATTTAAAAATAAAATAGTGATTTTTTTCTTTTTATCAATAAAAAATTATTATTTGCGGAATCAATAAAGCCAATGTAATGTAAAATAAAACATAAAATAGTATTAAATAAAAGAGTTATCAAATATTATAAATATTTGATAATCAATAAGTTATAAAACTTAGAACTTACAATTAAAAACTTACAATTACTAAGTTATGTTAAAACAGCTATCTATCAAAAATTACGCATTAATACAGCAACTTGAAATTCAGCCTGCAACCACGCTAAACATCATTACAGGCGAAACAGGTGCAGGAAAATCTATTATGTTGGGTGCATTAGGTTTGTTGCTTGGCAATAGAGCAGATACCAAAGTGTTATTTGACGAAACTGAAAAATGTGTTATTGAAGGAGTTTTTGATGTAACAGGTTATGGTTTGCAAACTTTATTTGAAAAAAATGATATTGATTATGATGCACACTGTTTAATTAGACGTGAAATTACACCTGCGGGCAAATCAAGGGCTTTTATTAATGATACGCCAGCAAATTTGGATTTATTAAAGCAAATTAGCGTAAAATTGATGGATATTCACTCCCAACATGACACCCAACAACTTGGTACAAATGAATATCAATTAGGTGTTGTTGATGCTTTTGCACAAAATTATAGCTTATTGGAATCTTACCAAAATTATTACAAAGATTACAAAAAAGCAGAAAATACTCATAAAAAATTACTTTCTGAGGCAGAAACTTACATTAAAGAATTGGACTACAACAAATTTTTATTAGACGAATTATTAAGAGCAAAATTAGATACACTTCAACAAATCAAGCTCGAACAAGAATTAGAAGTTTTAGAAAATATTGAGGAAATTAAAATAAAACTCTCTAATTCTTTACAATTTTTATCAGATTCGGAATTTGGGGCAGTAAAAAATATCAAAGCAGCAGTTTCTCAATTCAATCAAATAGGAAATTATGCCGAAAAATATCGCACAATTTCAGAAAGAATGTTAAGTTTAAGTTTGGAACTTGGCGATATTGTGAAAGAAATTGAAAACGAAGAAGAGAATTTATTTACAGATGAGGAGAAAATGTTAAAAATTCAAGAACAACTTACATTACTCTATAATTTGTTAAAGAAACATACTTCTGGCTCTGTTTCAGAACTTATTGCTATTCGTAATGGTTTAGATAAAAAAGTAAATTTGGTATTGAATTTAGATATAGAAATTGAAAGTTCTAAAAAAGCAAAGGAAATTGCTTTTGCAGCTATGCAAGTGGCAGCAAAAAAACTTAGTGAAACTCGTGTGCTTGTGTTAGCAATTATGGAGCAAGAATTGAATGGATTATTGGCTGATTTGGGCATGCCAAATGCTAAGGTTTTATTGCAACACCTTGAAATTCAATATGATATGTCGGGCAATGACCAAATAGATTTTCTTTTCAGTGCCAATAAAGGTAAAAAACCAGAAACTTTAAAAAGTGTCGCTTCGGGTGGTGAGTTTTCTCGGTTAATGTTATGTGTAAAATATATTTTGGCAGGTAAAACAGCTTTGCCAACCATTATTTTTGATGAAATTGATACAGGAATTTCAGGTGAAATTGCTATAAAAGTATCAAAAATGATGAATAAAATGGCAGAACGTCATCAACTTATTGTCATTACACATTTGCCGCAAATGGCTGCAAATGGTTCTGCACATTATTATGTGTATAAAGACCACAGTGAGGCAAAAACGACAAGTAAAATTCGCAAACTAAATCAAAATGAAAGAATAGAAGAAGTTGCACAAATGATTGGTGGGGCAAAACCAAGCCAAACAGCTTTTGAAAGTGCAAAAGAATTGCTGGCAATGTATAAATAATTATGAAATATGAATTATGAAATACTTGCAATGTTTTTATGTTTATACCGCAGGTTAAAGCCCAATGCTATTAAGCTAATAAATAATTTAAAAATGCCTTTTTTGCCCCGTTAGGGGCTACATATTGGTAGAAAATGCACTCACCCCACAAATTTTTGCACCATAGGTGCTAAACAATGGAGTTGTGTAGCACCTACGGTGCAGGAGTTATAGTGTAGCTAATGTTTTCTACCAATATATAGCCCCTAACAGGGCAAAAAACACTTTCTTAGCTTAATAGCATTGGACTTTAGTCCAATGCTACACTTATATAAATAACTAAATTATGAAACTTATTTTTATTTCTGCCTTATTATTAGGGCTACATTTTACAATAGCTGCCCAAAATGAAAATTTTGAAGCAGCCTCAAAACAAGGCTATGCAAAAGACAATGTAACGCTAAGTTCTGGAACTTGGACTCTTGACGATGCTCTTGTTGGCTCTGATGACAAAGATGTCAAAAATGGCAAAAAATCTATTCGCATAAAAGATGGTGGAAAAATAACGACAAATTTTGAAGTCAATGCCAATAGTCTAAGTTTGTCTTATGGCTCTTATGATGTTGATAAAACTGCGATGCTCGAAGTTTGGATTTCGTCTGATGGCGGCAAAACTTGGAAAAAAGCTGGTGTTGTTTCTAAATTGCAAGGCAAACTCGAAACCGCAAAATTTGGTGTAACAGGAAAAATTCGTTTGGAAATTCGCAACACTTCGGGTTCGGGTGCAAGAATTAATGTTGATGATTTGAATTGGAATGGCAGCAATAGCTCTAATAATGGAAATGTAATCGCAAATCATCAAACAGATAATACGAACAACAAACCAATTCCAACACCTACTCCAAATCCTACAAATGTGAAAGATAATGACTATTTGTTGTTAGGAAATCCGAGTAATGCCCAAACAAATGTTTCGATGGCTGATAATTATTTATTAGCTCGCAAGCAATATGTGCTTTCATATAATCGCAGTCGTGGTGGTGCAAATTGGGTTGCTTGGCATTTGAATAATGGTTGGAAAGGTGACGCAGAACGAAGCAAAGATTTTCACCCAGATACAAGTTTGCCAAGTGGTTGGTATCAAGTTGCAACAAAAGATTATTCAAATTCTGGTTTTGATAGAGGTCACATGTGTCCATCTGATGATAGAGATAAAAGTGCAGAAGATAATTTAGCCACTTTTTTTACCACTAATATCATTCCGCAAGCACCCAAAAATAATCAAGAAACATGGCGAATGTTGGAGGAATATTGTAGACGTTTGGCAACTGACCAAAATAAAGAATTGTATATTATTTGTGGTAGTTATGGCAAAGGTGGCATTAATAAAGATAATGAGAAAAAGAATGAAATTGCAGGCGGAAAAGTTACTGTTCCTGCAAGAGTTTGGAAAATTGTGGTAATTATAGACAATGGAAACGGAGACTTGCAACGTATCAATGCAAATACACGAATTATTGCCATAGATACACCAAATACACAAGATTCCGCGGAAAAGCCTTGGGGAAGTTATAGGGTGAGTGTGAGAGCTATTGAGAAAGCAACGGGTTATGATTTTCTTTCTAATTTACCAAAAGCATTGCAAGACCAATTAGAAATCATAGTAGATAAAGGTGAAGTTCATTAGTTTTTAGTTTTAGTTAATTTGTAAACAATATTTATGAAAATATACACAAAAACAGGAGATAAAGGTCAAACTTCTTTGCTTGGAGGTACACGAATTTCAAAATCTCACCCTCGCATAGAGGCATACGGCACAATAGACGAACTCAATTCTTATATTGGTTTGGTTCGTGACCAAGAAGTTAATGAAAATCGCAGATATTTACTCAAAGAAATTCAAGATAGGCTTTTTACTATTGGCTCACATTTGGCGGCAGACCCTGATAGAAATACCAAAAAAGTACCCGATTTATTAGCAACAGACATAGAACTTTTGGAGCAGGAAATGGATAAGATGGATTCAGAGTTGCCCGAACTCCGTTTTTTTGTGCTACCTGGTGGTCATCAATCAGTGTCATTTTGTCATCTTGCCCGTACTGTTTGTCGGCGTGCAGAAAGGTTGGTTATTGCCTTTTCGGAGGAAGTTTTAGTTGAGGAAATGATTATTAAATACTTAAACAGACTTTCTGATTATTTGTTTGTGCTATCTCGGAAAATGGCACATGAACTTGGTGCAGAAGAAATTAGTTGGAAACCAAGAGTTTAAAATTATTGCCAAGATGTAATTTTTTGAAAAGATTACATCTTGGCAATTTCTAACGTAACCCTACTTTTTTAGGATAAAAAATGTATTGAAATACCGTAATCAAAGTAACAGTATAGAATGTACTTGCAATAACTTTAATAAAAGTAAACCAAAATAACTTAAATGTGCTTGCCTCGACAAAAAAGAGCATAAAATGGTGCGAAAAAGTTAAAATAGTTGTATAAATAATAAACCACTGAAAACCCATAATATTTGCCTGCGGTTGCATCCATGTTTCATAACCACCACTTGGTTCTGTTAAACTTAATATTTTAGGTCGCAAATACATTAATAATACACATGCAGATGCATGAACTCCGATGGTGTTATAAAAAAAATCAATAAATAGTCCCATAAAAAAGCCTATAATCATGGCTGTTATAATCTCTGTTTCTCTTGCCAGCATCAATAACACAGCTATATATACAAAACTAAATGCTACATCAAATAAAAACATGTCTCGCAAGAAGAGAACTTGCAAAATGGTATAAATAAAGATGCTTAAAATTTGAGAGATAATTGCATTATTCATGAAATATAATTTGTGTAAATATTGATAAAAAACGTAATAAAAATAGAATATCTAAAAGGTTTTACAATAGTTATTTACCTATATTTAGATACAGACATTTCAAATTTGTCATTCTGAGCTTGCGAAGAATCTGATATTATGGTGTCAAAATCAATAATTTAGATTCTTCGCAAGCTCAAAATGACAAATTTAAAATATTAGCACCAAATTAGAATGGTGCAAATATAAAGAAAAATGCCATTAAGTCTATAAGTAAATAGAATTTTATTAAGGGAAATAGTTTCTAAGAATAGCTATCATTAACTTTTAGAAAGTTATGGTGTTATGCAGGTATATTTTTATAGTATTTGCTATGTAATTGTTCTTTTGGAACTAAAATTGCACATTATCGTATCATATAGTAGTTTTAACAATTATCACAATCTATTATTTACCATTTTTATATGAAACATAACCTAAAAATCATGTTTTTTTCATTGTTATTATTTGTTACAGAAGTAACTTTTGGACAGGAAAAAACCATAAATATAGCAAAAAATGCCTTCCAAACCGCAAATGTTGTTTCATTATCGCAATATTTGCATAGTGAAATAGCTATTGTTATGGAAGATGAACAGGCATCTTCTGGAAAATCGGCAGCAGAAAATGGATTAAAAACATTTTTTAGCAAACACGTAGTAACACATTTTGACTTTATCCATCAAGGCAGTTCAAAAGATGGAAAAGTATTTGCCGTTGGGAAATATGATTATAATGGTGGCTGTTATCGTGTACGTATAAATCTAAAAAACTATGATGGTGAATATTTAATAGATAATATCGATTTTACCAAAGAGTAGTAGTTTATTAATATTGTTTAAAAAAATATTTATAAAAATCTTACAAAATTTACTTTTGTAAGATTTTTTTTTAACTTGTATAATAAAATTAATCAATTAAAATAAAAAATAATTACCATTGATGATACATTTAAGATAACTCTTTGTAAATCAAAAAGTTATAAAATTATTATTTGGAAATAACTTTTCTACATATTTAATTTTTATTCAAACTAAAACATAAATTATATGATTTTTAAACAAGTATGTTTGCTTTTGTTGTGCATAATGACAACGCAAATTTTTGCACAAAAACGTGGTGAGCCTAATTTAGATGATATGAAACTCATCATTAAGCAGGCTAAAGATGGTGATATTGCAGCCATGTTTAAGGTTGCTGACCGTTGTCGAGGAAGTTTTTTTGCACCTGATGAATTAAGGGATTACAAGCAAGCCAAAAAATGGAATGAAGAAGTCTTAGAAAAAGACCCTGCAAATGCCATTGCACCACTCAATTTATTCAAATTATTTGTTATTGGTAATTATGGTATTGATAAAGAACCAGAAACTGCTAAAATTTATTTTTTAAAAGCCGTAGAGCTGAATGGTAAAAATTTAGTAAGTAATTTTCAAGATAGCCATAATCTTGATTTGAGAAATTTTTTCAGTAGCTTTGAAAAAGCACAAGTTGGCTCTATTGAAGATATGGTTTATTTAGCATTGTTATATTATAGTTATGAAATTAGTTTTAAAGAAGCTACTTTTTGGATTGAAAAAGCAAAAGCACAAGGTCATCAAGATGCTATTTATTTGGCAGAAAAATGGCAGTGGGCAAAAAATCCACAGAAAGATGAATCTGCACTCATGGCAATAGAACACCGTAATGCTTTGGGTGGAAGCAATTTAGCACGTTTGGCATTTTTGATGGCTGCAAAAGGTAAAAATATCATAGAACCTGCCGATTTAGAAATAATTAGCAAAGATTTACTTAAATCACAAAACATGGAATTTAAAGCTAAATCTATGACTTTGTTAATTAATTATTATGATGGTAAAAAACAAATTACAATGCTAAGACAATTAGCAGACTTTGTGCCAAGCGACAAAATTGAGGAATATTTTTGCAAAGATGCCTTGCTAAACTTACAAAATTTTGATACTCAAACCAAAAGTATTATAGGATTACTAACGGTTGCCGCAAAATATCAAGATATGAGTAATTTAGCATTTTCAATAGAAGAGTACAATCAAAATTATGGAGGAAAAATAGACCAACTTATAAAATTGCACCAAGTAATTAGTGCACCAAGTAATGTAGCCTATATTAATTCTACAAATATTGACAATTACTATAAAGAATTACAGCAAAAAGCCTTACAAATTGTGTCTGCAACAGATAATATAATGAAATTTGTAGCCTTGAAAAGATTAGCTGAGTTTGATAAATGGCTGCTTTCTATTCCTGAGTTAAAATCTGCAATGGATAAACAAATGGCAGTTTTGGGCGTAAATGAAGCTAATCTAAACTTTTATTACGAGAAAAATATCATGGAAGAGAAAGTTTTTAAAACTCTGGAAGAGGGCAAAAGATATTTTTATCATATTAAATCATCAGATTTAGATAGTCTCAATCGTGAAAAACTTTTGATTATGTTAAAAAATAAGGTTTTAAATGATGCAATAGGTAGTAGCAAAACACCAGAGGTTTTAGAAAAACTGAAAAATGCTTCAAATACACAAGGTTGGTTATTGCCCGAAGTTCAAAATCGTTATTTGACCATGATTAATGAAAATATAGAATGGTTTACAGGTACTGTGGATAGAAATGAAATAAGATATTTTTTTACTGCAACGTTAGATGCAACAGATAAAACAAAATATATTGTTGAAATAAAAGGTGTCAAAAATGAAGAGGCACATTTGGTCTATTCTGGCATGGTAAAAGTACAGGATTTAAAAGAAAAAAGTAAAGAAATTAGGGCAAAAGTATTTTTTGTTTCTAATGACGGTAGCACATGGCGTGTTTTCAATAACGATTTTTTAGAAACCTCTTTAATTCAAGGAGATGATTATTTAAAATATAAACCACAAGGCAGAATGTTGAGTTGTGCAGATGCCACACATGCTGTACCTAAAGATGATATTGCAAAAGCTATGGTGCAATATGAATTTTCGGTTCAAAATGCGGTGAAAACCTCAATAAAAGTAATGATTTTAGATTTTAATAAAGTTTTATTGCCTTTGTAGTTTTTTTATGATTTGTAGGTGGTAATGAAACAATGGCGAAAAAACTTGCCTTTTCTTATTTTATTGCTACCTTTGTTATCAATAAAAATATAAAAAATAAATTTATGATTGCTACACAAACTGCTTTATTTGAAACTAACACACAAAAGCTAAAATCTACACAAGTTTTTGAAGAAAGCAGGTCATTTTTTTACGAGACATATCAAAAATTAGATAAACAGTATAATACAAATATTGATAATTCTTATCAATATTTAGTAAATTTTTCGCAAATAAAACACCTGCCCATTCACCGTTGGTTTTACTATCAAGAAGGTTATTCGAGTGAATTGATTATAAAACTCTTAAAATATTTGGATTTGACAGATAAAAATCCAATTATTTTAGACCCTTTTGCAGGTTCAGGAACGACATTACTTACTGCTAAACAATTAGGTTTACAGGCAACAGGTTTTGAAATAAATCCATTTTCTGTATTTATGATTGAGGGCAAAATTCAAGAATATTCAGATGAAGAATTAGAAATTGTAGCTAATTTTGAATTGCCACGCTACGAAACTGTCGAAAATCTTTATGAAAATTCTGAGTTTTCAATGATTGAAAAGCTATTTGAAAAATCACAATTAGAGAAAATTAGCTTGCTCAAAAAACAAATAAATCAACAAAAAAATACAAAAGTAAAACATATTTTATGGGTTGCTTTGCTGTGTATTATTCAAGATGCTTCGTTTTATAAAAAAGCAGGTAATGGCATAAAAAAGAAAAAAGTATATCAACAAAAAGACGTTTTTTATCTTTATGAACATAAAATTAAACAAATTACAGAAGATTTAAAGCTATTTTCAAATCAAATTGCAAACGTAATTAGTGATAAAAATGATACTAAAATTATTCTTGATAGTTGTTTAAATATGCAAAAATATGAAATTGAAAATTTTGATTTAGCTATTTTTTCTCCACCTTATGCTAATTGTTTTGATTATTACGAAGTCTATAAAATGGAACTTTGGATAGGTGAATTTGTCGATAATTATGAAAGTTTGCGAAAATTGCGAAAAGAGGCTTTAACTTCCAATTTAAATGCAAATCTGCACCAAAAAATAACGCCTAAATATCCTTGTGAATTATTGGAAAAAATAGTAGCCGAATTGCGAAATTCTGCACAACTTTGGGACAAAAAAATTCCGACTATGCTCGAATTATATTTTGCAGAAATGGGAATTTTATTAGAAAATTTATACAATAAAACAAATAAAAATGGTTATTGTGTGATTGTGGTTGGCAATTCTGCTTATGCAGGTTTGGCTGTTCCAACAGATTTAATTTTGGCGAATATTGCCGAAAAAATAGGTTTCGAAGTGCAAGAAATTATTATTGCTCGTAAAAATGAAACAAGTTCGCAGCAATATAAAATCATAGGAAAATTTATAGAGTATATTAGAGAAAGTATTGTTATTCTCAAAAAACTGTAAAAAGCCTAACCCCGAAGGGGAATTAAAAAAACATAAAATTATGAATGAAGCTATTTTACAAGTTAGAGAAATTCCACAAGAAGTGGAAAATAACACAACCTTAGAGATAAGTACACCAGATTTAGGCTATTTTACCCATTCTTTTTTCAAATATCCCTGCAAGTTTATTCCGCAAATCCCCAAGTGGGCTATGGAAAAATATACACAAAAAGGAGATACCATATTAGATTGTTTTGCAGGTTCTGGAACAACCTTAGTAGAAGCAGTTTTGGCAGAACGTAATGCGGTGGGCGTAGATTTTGATAAGTTGAGCAATTTGCTCTGTGATACAAAAACCGTTTTATTATCAAATCAAGAAGTGAATTTTATCTATCAAAATTTAGATAGTTTATTTATAAAAAATAATGATTTAACTTTACAATTACCTGATTTACATAATCTTAGCCATTGGTTTAGTGAAACAAATATTGAAAATTTGGCAGTTTTAAAAGCTAATATTCTACAAATAGAAAGCCTAAAAATACGAAATTTCTTATTCGTTTGCTTTGCTTCTATTATCAAAAAATGTTCTTTTACAGAGGAAGGTTCACCAAAACCTTATATTTCTTCGAGGTTTCCCAAAGAGCCACAAAATGTGAAAGAAAGTTTTAAGAAAGTTATTGATACTTCAATTTCACAATACAAAAAATATCCTATTGCTAATTTGGGAACTTCAAAATTGATAGCACAAGATGCCCGAAATATTGATGTGCCTGAGTATGCTGAAAAAATAGATTTGGCAATTACTTCGCCTCCCTATATAAATGCTTTTGATTATGTAAGGTCTTTGCGTTTGGAAAATGCTTGGTTAGGCTTTTTTGGTGATACCAATATTTTGGAGATTAAAAAACAACAAATAGGCACAGAAACTGTATCAAGCAAGCAATATTCGGCAAAGTTACCTGTTACAAATATTGAGTTATTAGACGAAATTATTAACAAAATTGCAATTACAGACAGAAAAAGGGCATATATTGTTTGGAAATATTTTGATGATATGCAGCAAAATATTTTAGCAGTGAAGCAATTACTCAAACCCGATGCACATTATATTATTGTTGTAGGAAATAGCTTGATTAGAGAAATTGAAGTACCAACTCACGAAATTTTAATCAAAATAGCTGAAAAGCAAGGCTTTAATTTGGTAAATTGTTTTTCTTATTTGATAAAAAATCGTTATTTGCGTATTCCAAGAGGTGGAAAAGGTGGTTTAATAAAAAAAGATTGGATTATTGATTTACAGAAAACAAATTAAATATGGCAAGTGTCAATGGAGATTGGTTTCATTCACGTATTAGCTCTAATCTTTCAGAATTATTGACAATACGCAAGGCTTTGTTTGAAAGTCAGAAATTAGAATATATCGGCATAAATTGGAAAGGAAATAATGCCAAAATGGAAGCCTTTGCTTATAAAATAGGTATTGCAGACTCGCAATTACGAACAAAAACTCGTGCTATGATACGCAATGGTTTTATTCAAGATGATGATTTTTGCCCACTAAAATGGACAAAATACGGCGAAATTTGGAATGAACTTTACACAAACGGCAACTATGAAGATGCAAAAAAACTGTATGAACTTATTTTGATTGTGTCATTAGCCATTTATGCTTTCAACCATAAAAATTATACCACAAATCCAAGTAAAGGCGAATTACCTCTCAAAACATTGTTTAATTTACTTGATAATGAACAAGCTATTTTGATAAAAGATTTTGTCGTTTTAGTAGATGGTAATAAAACAGGTACTGCAAAAAATTTTACTTATTGGCGTGCAGATTTGGTAAATACAGGGCTTTTTGTAGAAAAGGATAAAAAACTTATTTACACAGGGAAATATTTGGAATTAGTAAATATTATCAAAAATTTCGTCCCAAATCCTATTTTAACAGATGCAGATTGGAATACTATCAGGGAAAATCCTATTTTATCTATTTCTCCGTTTAGTGATTTCTTCAAAAATGCGTTTTTAGAAATTATACAAAATAATGAAAAAGAAAGTGAGCAGGAGAATGAAAAGTTAATCACAAATTTAATTGATTATTTGGCGGAGGAAGAAAATAACAGCTTACCTGAAATTGATATACTTTCAAGTAACATAAAGTTTGTGCAAACAAATAGACGAGTTCGCAATGCAACTTGGTCGTTGCGTATTAAGCAAAAGTACGGTTTTCGTTGTGCTATGCCTGATTGTGATGCAGAAGGTCAGTTTTTAGTTGAAGCTGCACACATTAAACCTGACCATGCACAAGATGGGCAAATTCCTCACAGAACACATGTTTTGAATGGCTTATGTTTGTGTAGAAATTGCCATTTGTTATTTGATAGAGGCTATTTTTCAATAGCAGATGACACAAGAATTATTCTTTCACCAATTCTTAGCAATATAAAGGAACAATACCTGAAAAAAGTAATTGTAAATAGTGCTAACAATGAAATAAAATTGCGAATAGATAACCGCAAACCATTGAGTGAGTTTTTGGCTTATCATAGGGAGGTTGTTTTTAAGGTTTGATATTATTCTAATATAGTTTTCTAATCATAAAAAAAGCATCTTCTCGAAGATGCTTTTTTTATGATTAGAAAAAATTACATATTATACTGCAGCTTCTGTTTCTACAGCTTCGTTGCCATACAAATCAATAGTTTCACCTGCTACAAGTTGCACTATTGCTTTTTTAATATTACCAACTCTACCAACGGCAGGCCCTTTTTTAGTATTGCGAGATTTAATTTTTCCGATACAGTTCATCGTTCTCACTGTTTCTACACTTACTCCGTATGCATCTTCAATAGCTTTTTTTATTTGAATTTTATTCGCATTTTTAGCTACTGAAAAAGTGTATATACCTTTAGCTACAGCATCTGTTGCTCTTTCGGTAAGAATTGTTTTCTTTAATATTTCAAATGTTTCCATTGTCTTGACTAATTTAAAAGTTTTAGGTATTTTAAAACTTTCCAAAATTACATACAATATAAGAGTTTTGGAAAGTTACTTTACTATGGTGATACTTTACTTACGCTGCGATTTCTGCATTTAAAATCGTATTAATTTTATCAACTGCACCTTCGCACAAAATTAATACATCTGCGTGCATAATATCATAAGTATTAAGCATATCTGCCGTAACAACTGATGTTTTAGGAAGATTGCGACCTGATAAATACACATTAGGCGTATTTTCAGCCAATACCAACAAAGTTTTTGTACCTGTTACAGATAAATCATTCAAAAATTTGATATAATCTTTAGTTTTTGGAGCAGCAAAATTAAAGTTTTCTACTACTTTAATAGCTGCATCTTTTGCTTTGTAACTCAATGCAGAACGACGTGCTAATCTGTTTACTTTTAAATTGATTTTAAAACGGTAATCTCTTGGCGTAGGACCAAAAATACGACCACCACCTCTGTATTGAGGGTTTTTGATACTACCTTTACGGGCACCACCAGTACCTTTTTGGCGAACAAGTTTGCGGGTAGAACCAGAAACTTCGTTACGTTGTTTAGATTTGTGAGTTCCTTGACGTTGGTTAGCCAAGTACTGTTTCACTGCCAAGTATAACACGTGGTTATTTGGCTCAATACCATATATTTCTTCAGACAAATCTACTGTTCTGCCTGTTGCGGTACCGTTTATGTTTAAAACTGATAATTGCATGATAAATAAAATTTTTAGGTTTTTTGATAAAAAATAAAATTAGTATCGGATTTCAATAATTGTCAATTAATATAATGAATTATATTAAATAGTTGTCAATTATTTTGAAATCGAAGCCTATTTTCTGAATTTACCTTTTTCAATCAAAACATAAGAGTCTTTAGCACCTGGAATACAACCACTTACTAAAACAAGGTTTTTGTCTGCATAGATTTTCAGCACTTTTAAGTTAGCTACTTTTGTGCGTTGATTACCTGTACGACCACCCATGCGTGTTAAAGGAAACACACGAGCAGGAAAAGAACAAGCTCCAATAGAACCTGGGTGACGCAAACGGTTGTGTTGACCGTGAGTTTGTCCACCAACTCCACTAAATCCGTGTCTTTTCACAACACCTTGAAAACCTTTACCTTTTGATGTACCTACTACTGCAATTACATCACCTTCTGCAACAACGTCTGTCAAAGTGATGACATCACCAAGTTTTACAGAGGCAGAAAAGTTATTATGAAATTCAACTACTTTGCGTTTTGGCGTAGTACCTGCTTTCTTAAAATGACCTTGCAATGCCTTTGGCGTGTGCTTGTCTTTTTTATCGCCATAACCCAACTGTATAGCTTCATAGCCATCAGTTTCTTTTACTTTCACTTGCGTAACAACGCAAGGACCAGCTTGAATTAACGTGCAGGCAATGCTTTTGCCGTCAACACCAAATGTGCTAGTCATTCCGACTTTTTTTCCAATAATTCCGGACATGGTAATTTGTGTTTAAAATGTTTGAGCTTCAATTCGCCGCATTTAATACTTTTAAAGAGGCAACGAACAGCTTTACCTTGATTTCGGGTTGCAAATCTCTAAATTTTAAACAGCATTTACAAGTTTTTTGTGATTTATTTATGTATTTATATTTTAGTAGGCAACTTATTTGTGTGATTAGATAAATTTAGTGTAGTTTGTACTACAAATCAATGTCTATTTCTTTATTTTGATACTGATATTTAAAATGTCAGTATCAAATTACGCCTATGAAAATCAAATCTTATCTTTATTGTTTAGCTATTATTCTGGGTTTGTGTGCTTGTAAGGAAAAAATACAACCACATAAAGTAAGAGAACAGTTGATTGAGTATGGAAATAAAAATCCTGAAAATATTGTTGTCATTAAAACGAAGTTAGGTGATATTAAATGTCGCTTATACGCAGAAACACCATTGCATCGTGCTAATTTTATTCGTTTAATCAAACAGGGTTATTATGATGAGGCTGAATTTTATAGAATTATTCATCGTTTTATGATACAAGGCGGTGATTTGGGCAAATTATCATCGAGAACAGAAACTACCATGATTCCTGCGGAATTTAATCCAAAGTTTTTTCATAAACGAGGTGCATTGGCAATGGCAAGACCTGATGAAAATAACCCTCAAAAACAGTCTTCACCAACGGAGTTTTATATTATTCAAGGTACAAAATATGATTCTTTGGAGGTTATGACAGTGGCAAATAAATACCAACTAAAAGTTAGTTCTGAACAAATGCAGGCTTACACAACAATTGGCGGTGATATGACCTTAGACCAACGATATACCGTTTTTGGAGAGGTGATAGAAGGTTTAGAGATTATTGATAAAATAGCTATTGTCCAAACTTATCAAGGTGATAAACCAATAAATAAAATTCCTTTTAAAATTCAAGTAGTATTAAAGTAATGGCTTATATTTTGAAAAAAAAACAAAATATGTAACTTTTTTGTGTTAAATTAAGTTTAAATGATTGTAATATTTGCAATTTTAGTAACATATTACTATTTTTAAGTAAAATTACATGAAATTATCTTGATGAAATAATTATAATTCATTAAAGATAATTACTATAACTTTTTCATTTGAAAATAACTTGTTGATTTTCAATAAATTAAAGCACAGATTAAAGTCCATGCTACAAATGTTCATAATGGCTATTATTAGAAAATATATTTTATGCAAACACAATTTTTACATCTTTATAAAATAAAAATAAAAATGAAAACTCAGCTATGTATTTTCTTTACATTGCTATTTACCACATTTGCACAACCTTTATTGGCTCAAAGATTTTGGGTTTCAGGAGGTACTGGTAATTGGAATAGCACTACAAATTGGTCAGCTACTTCGGGTGGTGCAAGTGGTGTATCTGTGCCTACTGCCACAGATGACGTATTTTTTGATGCAGCTTCTGGAGTTGCTGGCTACACTGCAACCTTAGATGCTGCAAGTACTTGTCGCAGCCTCAATTTTACAGGAGTAAATGCAATGACTTTGGCAGGTATTGCGGCAAATGCCCTTACTGTTAATGGTAATTTGACCATGGTTGCCAATGTTACAACGACCTTTGCAGGAGATTTAATATTTGATGATAATTTAGCAGGTGTCAATAGCATTATTACTGCAAATAAAACTTTCTTGGGTAATATTACCTTTAATTCCGCAACTGTTGGGGCAGCTTGGCAGGTTCAGGCTACAAATAGTTTAAGTAGTGCTATTGCTATCAATTTATTGCAAGGAGATTTAGATGTTAATGGACAAATTATTAATGCACCATTACTCAATGCAAATTCTGCTTTGGCACGTACTTTAAGTTTGGGAGTTTCTGCAATAACTTTAACAGGAGCAGGAACAATTTTAGATTTGAGAGGTGCTAATTTGACTTATACAGTAAATACAGCAACACTTGCAGCCACAAATGCGGGAAATGTAGCCATAGAAACAGGAGATGTTTCAAAAATAATTCCTACATCTATATATAGTTCAACAGGTACCATAACCATAAACACTTCTGCAGTTGCTGCCAATACTATAACATTTGGAAACATTACGGCTTCAACAGTTACTAATTTTAATGTAACAGGCACAGGCTCAATAAGTTATGCAATCGTAAATTTAGCAAACTCTGTAACAGCAACTTTTGGAGGTAACAATGCAACTTTTAGTGCTGCATTAGCAATTCCAACTACTTCAACATTTACTTTCAATAATATAGGTACAAATACTTTTTCATCTACCATAGGCGTAGCCACA
>JAYTNF010000154.1:0-3103 GCA_043748455.1 Cytophagales bacterium | reverse complement strand
ATTTGAATAATTATTTGGGCATAGCTTATCTAAAAGATAAAAATATTAATGCTAATCAAAATGGTATTGTAAGTAAAGATGTAAATTTTGATTTGGATACTATAGGAGTTTACTTTTTTGGTAATAACCGTATTGCTCCTTATGATTTTGATGAATACGGTGTTACATTTGAAGATTTTAACCAAGTCATTAGAAATACTCGACAGACAAATAGCACTATCACGAACCTAATTTACGACCTAAACAACCAAGAATAAATTATGAGAGTTGGAGAAGTGATAGATAAAATTCAAAAAAAGCTAAAAAATTCACACGATTTTGTAAAAGTTGTAAATACTGATATAATAACAATTGTAGAAAAGCAAAATCTTAATAATACTAGTGCTTTGCAAAAAGTGAGTATTACTGGTATTCCTTTTGATACTATACCAATGTGGTTGCTTGATAAATTGGAAAAGGATATAAGAGGTTTGGTATTAAAAGAGCATAAAACACCATAAGCTATTTTATGTATTCCTGATTTTACAGCACAAAATTTATATATATATTTTATCGAGATGAAGTCAGAACCTGATGTTGAAATGCTCAACCATTGTTATGAAAAAATACAAGATGCACTAACTCGTTTTTTTTTCCTATTAGTGCTTAATGAAAGACAACATCAAAGGGAAATAAAATATCAAAACCTTAAATTAGTTTTTAGGGGAGTTGTTTTTTATCTGCCCATAGACCCAATGACCACTAATCCTGTAAAAAAGAAGAAATTAAAAAATCTTAATAAAGCTTTATGTAATCCTAATTGCAGACTTGACGTAAATTTTAAAAATGCCTTTTTAAATAAGGTAAAAGAATATGTTGATTTTAATTATACCTTTTTAGGACATCAAAAAGTAGAAACCAAATTTTTCCCTGTACCTTTTGGACAGACTGAATTTACAATAACCTATGAAGATTTAATCACAAACTTTTAGGTTTTGTAAAACCATTTTCTAAAAATGCTACTCACCAAACTCGAAATAAAAGGCTTTAAATCATTTGCCGACAAAATTGTCATCAATTTTGATAAAGGCATTACAGGAATTGTAGGACCTAATGGTTGCGGAAAATCCAATGTAGTCGATGCTATTCGTTGGGTGCTTGGCGAACAACGCACCAAAAATTTGCGGTCAGACAAAATGGAAAATATCATTTTCAATGGCACAAAAGACCGAAAACCTACTCAACTTGCCGAAGTTTCTCTCACTTTTGACAATAATAAAGGACTTTTACCAACTGAATACTCAACAGTTACGATAACTCGCCGACTTTTCCGCACAGGAGATAGCGAATATTTATTAAATGGTGTTGGTTGTCGGTTGAAAGATATTAACAATTTATTTCTCGATACGGGAATTGGCTCAGATAGTTATGCCATTATTGAGTTGAAAATGATAGATGAATTGTTGAATGATAACAATAATTCGAGGCGTGGTTTGTTTGAGGAAGCTGCGGGAATTTCAAAATTTAAAATTCGTAAAAAGGAAACTTTGAAAAAATTAGAAGATACTGATGCCGATTTGGAAAGGGTAGAAGATTTGCTTTTTGAGATTGTTAAAAACTTAAAAACTCTCGAAAAACAAGCAAAACAAGCCGAAAAATATTTTGCCACCAAAGCCGAATATAAAAAACTAAGTATTGAAGTTGGTAAAAAAGTATTGGATAGACAGGCAGAAAGTTTGGCAAATTTGCAAGCAAAATTGAATACTGAAAAATCACAACGTATTGAAACACAACAATTTATAGAGAAAAATGAAAACAAAATTGAAACTATCAAACTGAAAAGTTTGGATAAGGAAAAATTGTATAATTTTCGTCAAAAAACTTTGCAAGAACATATCAATAAAATTCGTCAATATGAAAGTGATAAACGCATACGCCAAGAAAGGCTAAAATTATTGCAAGAAAAACAACAAAATATAACAAAACAACAGCAAGAAGACGAACAAAATTTACAGTTTTTGAATGAACAATTAGCCAAATTACAAATAGACAAGGAAAGTGCGACTAAAAAAGTTGCAGAAACTGAACAAATATTACATAGCTTAAAAGCAGATTTAGATAAGCAAAAAGCAGAAAACTCTGGTTTGCAACAAAATGTTAGCGAATTTTCAAAACAGATTAAAAGCAAGCAAGAGGAATTGTATCAAGCTAAAAAAGCATTGGAAATCAACCAATTACAATATAATTCGCTAAGACAAGAACTCGAAAAATCGGCAAATGCAGACAGCCAACAACGCCAAAGTTTAACCGAATTTGACGACAGAATTGCAGATTTGAAAGAAGAAATTTCGGAAATAGAAACCGAAATCAAAACGGTAACACAAGAAGAAGAAAATCGTCAAATACAACTTATTGATAAACAAGCATTTACAGATAAACTAAGAGAAGAATTAGCTTTGCAAAACCGCAGTGTCGATGCTTTGCAAAATGAATATAATTTGACAAAATCCTTAGTGGATAATCTCGAAGGTTTTCCCGAAGCTATAAAATATCTGAAAAAGAATGTTGAAAGTTTCGCAACTATTCCGTTGTTGTCTGATATTTTGACTTGTGAACCGCAATATCGTGTGGCTATTGAGAATTTTTTAGAGCCTTATATGAATTGCTATATTGTTGCTACGGAAAATGAAGCCTTTGCAGCCATAGAATTATTGAGTGATAAGCAAAAAGGGAAAGCAAGTTTTTTTGTTTTAGAAAATTTGCAAAATATTGATAATCAAGTAGTTGAAAATAAAGATGGTGTAATTTCAGCTTTGCAAATTGTAGAATTTGATGAGCAATATAGGAATTTATTAAGTGCTTTATTGGCAAATGTTTTTATTGTGGAAGACGAAAAGATGACATCTTATTTTGTAGAGATGACATCTTTTAAAAAGATGTCATCTCTACAAAATATTTTACTATCAAAAAGTGGTAAAATTATCTACAAACCTTACACTATTTCTGGCGGCTCTGTTGGTGTATTTGAAGGGAAAAGAATTGGTAGGGCAAAGAACTTAGAGAAATTGCAAACAGAAATTGTAAAGCTAAAAGCAGAAATTGCAGCCAAAACAGAAACTTTGCA
>JAYTNF010000153.1:0-18888 GCA_043748455.1 Cytophagales bacterium | reverse complement strand
TTTAGATAATTTGAGTTATCAGGCAAGTATGTTTCAGTCAAATTATGTATTAGGACGAATAGAAGGCAAAGAAGAGGGCAAGGAAGAAGGGAAAATTGAAGGGAAAATTGAGATGGCAAAAATGATGAAACTAGAAAACTTAGCATTGGAACTTATTATGAAACTTACAGGGCTTTCTAAATCAGAAATTGAAAAACTGTAAAATAGAGTTTTATGAATATGAAAAAACGACAATTTACTCAACAATTATTCTATTTGACACTATTTTTTTTATTATTTTCTATTCCAGTTTTTTCTCAAACTTTTGTAGAACAACAATTAAAAAATGAAAGGGTTAAAGTCGCAAAATCAGAAACAGACAGCACCGTTAGCGGACTTTTTGCAGCACGAGGATTGACATATCCACCAAAAAAAGTTTTTGTTCGTGTTTTTAAGGCAGACTATATATTGGAATTATGGGCAGAAAATCCTGAAACAAAAACCTTTGTTTGTATAAAAACTTATCCAGTTTGTGCAATGTCAGGAATTTTAGGAGGCAAAAATAAATTTGGTGATTTTCAAGTTCCTGAAGGTTTTTATTACATTGATGCCTATAATCCACAAAGTAGCTACTATTTATCTGTGAAAATTAACTATCCCAATAGTTATGACAATTTTTGGAAAAAAACAGGTGATAATATCTGTATTCATGGTTATTGTGCCTCAATTGGCTGTATTTCTATTGAAGATGACCCAATCAAAGAATTATATTGGATATTAATTCAGGCAAAATCGGCAGGACAATCACAAATTCCTGTGCATATTTTTCCCACAAAACTGTCAGATGAAAAGCTAATGGCATTAAAATATTCAAATGCTAATGAAACTCAAAAGTTAAGTTTTTGGGATAATATTAAAACAGGTTATGATTATTTTGAAAAGTATAAAAAAATGCCAAAAGTGAGTGTTATAAAAGGAAAGTATGTATTTGAGTAAATAGGAAGTAAATATTCTTAAAATAGATAAATTCTTACGTCTATGTTTAAAACAATAATTGTTATTTTTTAGAGTTTTTTTCATTTTTTTGTTATATTTTTGTTAATGTAATATTTAATAGTATCTTTCCAAAAAAATGTAATAACCTCATAGACATTTTACATAAAACTTTCATACATCAATTTGATATAATCTTACTATGGCAAAGTTAAAAAATATTATAAAACAGTTAGCACCTGCTGATTATGATGCTATTCACAAACACTTATCGGAAAGTAGTGCAGATAAATCTGCGTATTTGATGAAAGCCATGCGTGAAAAGCATCTTACAGATGCTAAAATTATGGAAGAATTAGATGTAAATACTAACGCATATTATACATTACGTTCTCGTCTGAATCAAAAAATTGAGGAATATTTATTGCAACAAATGGAAAGTCCTCGTACTGATTTGTTAAAAAAAGTTTCAAATATTAATGAGACTGTTTTTACAAAAAAACGTGCAATTTCAATAGCAACACTAAAAAAGTTGGAAAAAGAGTTGCATGATTATGATTTGCAAAATGAACTTACAGTAGTTTATAAAACTCTGAAAAAATTACATATCAATTCACCAGACCATTATACCTATTCCCAAGCCTACAATAGGCATGTTGCTTTTATGTTGGCTATTGATAAGGCAGAAGATATGTTGGCAGATTATTTCAAAAAATTTGGCTCTTATTCTTTAACAGGTAATGCAGACGAGAAATTAGGCTTGGTTTTATTGCAAGAGGAGATGAATAATGCAAGCAAATTGTATGATTCTCGCAGAATGTATGTTTATAAAAGCTGCATGAATATTTTTCACAGACTTTTTGTAGAAGAGGAAAAAATGCAAGATGATATTGCACCAATTGAAGATATTTTTAAAGAAGTTGAAGATATTTTTGAATCTTACAAACTTGATTCTATTTATTATCACCTCGAAATTGTAATAGATTTCTTAAAATTAGAATATTATAACCATTACAAAGTATTCAAAAAAGCCGAAAAATATTACGAAGATGTCAATGAATATAAAGGTATATTATTAGCAAATTATAGCCTTTACACTTATCCAGCACAATTTTTATCTACAAAAATAGAAAGAGCTTTGCGTTTAAATTTAGAGTCAAAACTCTATGAAGAAAATGATGGTGTGTTTGAAGAATTTGAAAATGACCCTGATGACATTCCAAAATATATTAATTATGTCATGTATCGGGCATTATCTTGCTATTATGTAGATAAATATCAAGAGGCTTCTAAATGGATTAATAATTTGATTAATGATTTAACCATGAAAAAGTATCCTTATGCTTCTCTAGAAATTAAATCTGTGTTGGCTTTGCAATATTGTTTGCTTGGCGAAATTGATTTATTTAACCAATTAGTGAGTAGCATACAACGTCAGCTGCGGTTGTTGGGCAAAGAAAATTATGAACATATTTTGTTGTTTACCAAAATATTGAAAACAGCAGTAAGTGATGCAAAACGTGATAAACCCCAAAAAATTAAAAGTTATGCACTCCGTTTGGCTGCCGAAACAGAAAGTCGCAAAATATTTAGTCCTACAAAACACATTAAGTTTGATGATAAATTGATTAAGGCTTTGTGTAAAATTGGAGAGTAAATGGTTGTGAGTTTTTGATTATAAGTTCTAAATTACTTGTTTTTTTGATAATCAAGTAGTTGTGAAAATAAAATATACAATTAATTTTGTATTATTGCTTAGTAATGAAAATTTGGGAAAATTTGTAATTCTCTATAAAATATTAAAAAATGTAGCAAGTCTTAAAGATTTGCTACATTTACTATTTATAAATCCTATCAAAACTTAATCTCATGAAAAAACACATTTTAACTTTTAGCTTTATTTTAGCTGCTACTTTTGGCTATTCTCATTTTGGGTATGCACAAATTCCTTCGCCTGCGGTGGCTCAAAAATTACCAATCATTATACAAGGAGGTACAATCCATGTTGGAAATGGTACAGTAATTCAAAATGGTGAAATTCGTATTACTAATGGTAAATTAGAATATATTGGTGCAAGTGTTACTGATATTAGCAAAGCAACTAATGTAGATGTTATCAATGCCAAAGATAAGCATCTGTATCCTTCGTTAATATTACTCAATTCATGTTTGGGACTCAATGAAGTTGAGGCTGTTCGTGCAACTATTGACCATTCTGAAGTTGGTGATTTTATTCCTCATGTGCGAAGTTTAATTGCTTACAATACAGATTCAGAGGTAATTCCTGTTACAAGGTCAAATGGTATTTTATTGGCACAAATAGCACCGCAGTCTGGTTTTGTGTGTGGAACTTCCTCAGTTGTTCAACTTGATGCTTGGAATTGGGAAGATGCAGCCTATAAAACAGATGATGGTGTCTATTTTAACTATCCGTCATCTTATAATGGTGGTGGTCGTTGGGAAGGTGATGCGTTGATGCAAAGAGATGAGAAAATTAAAGAACAAATAGACAAAACAGAAGCATTTTTGCAAGCTGCTGAAGCATATAGCAAAATGGCAACGCCAACAACCGTAAATTTAAAACTTGCGGCTATGAAAGGTTTGTTTGATGGTACAAAACGTGCTTATATACGTGTAGATTTTGCAAAAGATATTATTGCATCAATACAATTATTGCGAAAATATAATATTAAATATATTACAGTTGTTGGAGGTACGGAAAGTCCTTTAGTTACAGATTTTCTAAAAGCAAATAATATTTCTGTTATTCTTAACCAAACTTTTTCTGTGCCTACACGCATAGATGAAGACCATGATGCACCATTTAAGGCTGCAACACAACTGCAACAAGCAGGAATTTTGTTTTCTATGTCTTATAATGATGAAGGTTCTGTTAGAAATTTGAGAAATTTGCCATTTGCTATTGGTATGGCTTGTGGTTTTGGTTTGGATAAAGAAGTAGCCGTTTCTGCAATTACATTAAATGCTGCTAAAATTTTGGGCATCGAAAGCAAAACAGGAAGTTTGGAAGTTGGGAAAGATGCTAATATTGTTATTTCGCAAGGAGATATTTTAGACATGCGAAGCAATAATATTACTCACGCATTTATACAAGGTCGTATTGTCAATCTTGATAACAAACAATCTCGTTTACACACAAAATTTATGGAGAAATATAAATCTGAAAAATCTGTGGAAAGAGAGTAGTTTGAATTATATTTTATTTGGATATTGATATTAATTACTTATTTGCCTATTTTGTTTTGTCATTCCGAGTAAAACCCAGAATGACAAAACAAATGAATTTCATATTTCATAATTTATATTTCATATTTATTCTATGCTAACTTCCAATTTTTATAAATTACTTGATACCGAACTCAATCAAATTTTTGATAAAAATCCAAATGATAAAGAATTACACAAACATAAAGACCTAACCAATAATAAAGGTTATGCTTTTTTAGTGTGGTTTTTGGCGTTTTATGGGCAAAAAAGTTCGTATAGAAATTACATTACAGACGGAAAAGATGACAATTCTTGCGATATTATTTTCTCGAATACAGACACGCAAGGGCAAGAAATTTTTTATATTGTGCAATCAAAATGGCTAAATATTGTAACCAATGAAGAAGGGCAACTTTTGCGAAAAGGAAAAGTAGTTAAAGAATATCCAAAAATTGAAAAAGAAGAATTTAATGCAGCTATTACAGAATTTACGACTGTAATCAATGGCACTCGAACAGCAGGAATTAATGAAAAATTTAACGATAAATCTAAGGAACTTGTTAAGCATTTGGAAAAAAATGGCAAAGCAAAATTTCTCTTTTTCACAGCAGCAGATTATAATGATGAAATTAATGATACTGTAAAGTCATTTAACAAAGAAAATGCACCAAATACAAGTCTTGAAGTCATTGATATTGACCGTATCAAACGTGATTATATTGAGTTTAAATTTAAAGAAGTTGTTGCAAATAATCCTCTCGAATACAAATACAACCCAGAAGATAGTGATATTGAATTGGCGATAGAAAGGTATAAAAATGGAGATAATTCTGAAAAATTGCATTTAGCAAGTCGTGATATGTTGCAATTTGAAGGTAGGGAACAAGCCTACATTTTCTTGCTAAAACCTAAAACTATTTACCAACTTTTTCAAAAATATAAGTTTAATTTGTTCTTTAAAAATGTGCGAAATCCGTTGCATAGGTCAAATTATAACGAAAAAATTGTAGAAACATTGCAACGCCGACCTAATACTTTTTGGTATTTTAATAATGGAGTAACAGCCATAACAAAACGTATTCCAGATGTAGGAAAAATTGCTAATACCCTAACTGTCAAGGGTTTACAAATCATAAATGGTGCACAAACTATTTATTCTATTTACAAAGCCTACGAAAATGCAAGCTATGATGAACGTGAAATTATGGATACTGATGCCCGAATTTCGTTTAGGTTGATTAGGTCAAGTGATGAAGACTTTAACTTAGAAATTACACGATATACCAACCGACAAAATGAAATGCAGCCTCGTGATTTTGCTGCAAATCTCGACGAGCAACAAAGGCTACAATTAGAGTCTTTTAAAACAAATTATTGGTATGAAAAACGCAGAGAGGAATTTAGACTAGACGAACATAGCAAAACACAAAATAACATAACTATTGTACCAAATAATTTATTTGCAATGACTTATGTAGCTTTTCATTTGCAAAAACCTATGGCTGCAATTTTGCACCAAGACAAGTTTTTTTTGAAAAGAACAGAAGATGCCGAAGGTTTGTATGAAGAAATTTTTAATGCCAATACCAAATTTGTGGATATGTATAATTCGTTTTTGATTTGGGAAATGATGTTACAATATTATTCACAAGAAGATGAAAAAGGTAATATTGTATCACAAATAACCGAAAATATGTTACCACTTTTTATAATTAATTTAGCATTATTGAAAATTGTATTACAAAAATACTTAAATGTGAAATATGCTAATTTAACTAAAAGTGTGAACTTACAAAATTTTGTAAAAGAAACATTTGAAAATAATGATAAAACGAAAAAAGAACTTATCAATAAAATATGGTTATATTCAGTAGAGATAATTGAAAATAAAACATATAATCCTGATATTGTAAAAGCTCAAGAAAATCTTAATAAATTATTAACTTTTCAAGGTGCTTATGATATGCTTTGCCAAGAAGTAGAAGACAAAAAAATTACGGTGGAAGATATTGAAAATATTACTTAGCAATTTTCTCCATAACCTCTACTATTTCCTGACTTACATCAACCTCCGTTATTGCCTGCAAATTGTGTAATAAATTTTGTAAAAATTGTTGGTGTGCTTCCGTTTCGTGGTGAAAAGAATGATGTGATAATTGTTGTAATATTTTTTTCCATTTGTGCTGAAAATCCAAAGTTTGGCTACTCATATAAGTTTGACAAAATTTTTCATAAATATACTCCACAGCTTGTGGCGTTGGGTGCAACATATCTGTTGCATAAAAACGGTAATCTCTCAATTCATCATTCATGAGTTCATAAGAAGGAAAATAGCTTATATTTTCAAACTTTTGGCTCAATTCATGACATACAAGTCGCAAAATAGCTTTACTCACCGCATTTAATGGCAGCGTATCTTTGAGATGTCTTACTGGACTTACTGTTAAAATAATCTCAATATTTGGTGGTAATAATTGATATAAAGTAGTAAATTTTGATAGAATTTCGGTTACTGTGATTAGCCTTTTTTCAAATAATTTTGCAGGTTGTTTATGACAATTTGCAACTAAAATTTTAGCATTTTCAGGCTCTTGTAATTCATAAATATAAGCAGTTCCAAAAGTAAATATCAATACTTTTTGTTCTTGACTGTTAAAAAAGTTTTTAACAGTCAGTTTGCAGTTTTCTATATCTTGTTGTAAATCAGCTAATTGATAAGCAAAGAAATCAGAGTGTAACAAATAATTAAAATATAATTCTTTATCTTTAACAAAAGTTTCTGTTGCTAATTGCTTATCCAATAAACAAATTTCAAGTAATTCAAAGCAAGAAATGGGGTTAAAAATTGTCCCAAAAGGATTAATATAGGTATTAAATTTATGAGATTCTAACAGATTTCCGACTTCATCACTAAAACAAGAGCCAAGTAATAAAATAGGATTTTGCAAAGAAATTTTTGTTTTTGCAGGTGCAATATTTAGCGTTGTTTGGAGTTGCATGGTTTTTTAAAGTTTTATTCCCATAACCGTAATATCATCAGTTTGTAACTTTTTATTACCAGACATCATCCAATTAGTAAGTGTATTGTCAAGAATTTGCTGTTGTTCTTCCATTGTTTTACTGTGGTTAGCAAATAATAGTTCTCTAAACTGTTTTGAAGTAAATTTTTTGTCGTATTGTCCTCCAAATTGGTCGTGATAACCATCTGAAAACAGATAAATAGTAGCATTTTTTGAAGAAATCTCTATTTCTGTTTGGGTAAAATTTTTCTCTTTGCTTGAATTGCCACCGATAGAAAATTTGTCTCCTTTTATGACTTGCGAATTATCATCTTGAATCAGATACACATGACTCATTGCAGCCGAAATTAGTAGTTTTCTGTCTGAACTCATTGTAATAAGTGCCATCTCAATAGCATCTGTAATACTTTCTAAATCAGTTTGGTGCAAGGCTTTTTCCAAACCTTTATTCATGAGACTGAGAATAATCTTTGGCAAATGAATTTCTTTGTCATGGACAATATGATTTAACAACTCGTTGCCTATCATAGACATAAAAGCACCAGGAACTCCATGCCCTGTGCAATCTCCAATGGCAATAATTTTTAGCTCATTTTTATTAGCAAACCAATAAAAATCACCCGAAACAATATTACGGGGTTTGTATAAAATAAAGAAATTTTCTTTACCAAGAGCCTGCTCTAACTCTATATGTGAAGGCAAAATTGCAGTTTGTATGCGTTTTGCATAGTTTATACTATTGTTTGTATTTTTATTGTTAATCTCAATTTCATTTTTCTGCCTTTCAAGTATTTTATTTGTTCGTTTTCTCTGCAAATTTGTTCTAAAAATAATCAATGCTATGACTAAAACAATGATAAAAGCCGATAAAGCTACATAAATTAGCCATTGTTGTTGGTGCAATTCAGTTTGGTGTTCAAAATCTTTTATTTCTTGTTCTATTTTGGCTTTTTCTTTGGCTTTATCTTCTTTATACTTAAATTCTTTGACAAGAGCCTGCTTTTTGTTCACTGTATTTTGAATACTATCTGCCATTTTTTTAAAAAGTGCCAAACTTTTATAGGCTTCTGGATACATATTAAGTGCTGCTGTAGCAATACTATTTTGTTCGGCAGCATCTCTAATAAGTTCTATATTGCCTGTGCCGATAACAAATTTTAGTGCATCAGATGCGTATTTATAGGCTTTTTTGTAGTCTTTTATGGTGTTGTAATATTTTGCTAAGGCAGTATTCATGACTGCAATGCTTACTTTTATATCAAGTTCGGTGGCAATATCTAAACCTTTTTTTAAATATATCAATGCTTTTTCTGATTGATTTAACAGTAAATACGTTAATCCAATATTGCTATACATAAAAATATTAGCTTTTTTATCGCCAATTTCTTCACGTATTTTAACAGAATTAAAAAATGCTTCTAAGGCTTTTTCATAATTTTTTTGCTTTTGTTCTAAAAGTCCCAAACTCCCATAATAATCTCCAATGCCTTGTTTATCACCAATTTCTTCTCTTATTTTAAGCACAAGATGGAAAAAGGATAATGCTTTTTCATAGTTTTCTTGTTCCAAATAAATATGCCCTAAATTATTATAAGAATCTGCAATGCCCTGTTTATCTTTAAGTTCTTCACGAATTTTTAGCGCATTAAAATACGCATCTAAGGCTTTATCATAATTTCCTTGTTGCTTATTAATCACACCAATAGCACTATACGAACCTGCAATTCCTTGTCTATAATTGATAGTTTTAGCAATTTCCAGAGATTTATTATAAAAATGTATAGCTTTATCGTAATTTCCTAAACCTCGATTGGCAGCACCCATATTCCCATAAATTATGGCAATATTTAGAGTATCATCAACTTGTATAGAAAAATCAATAGCAGAGGTAAAATATTCTAAGGCTTTTTTATTATCACTTTTTGATAAATAATAACGTCCTATCATATTATCTGCTTTGCCAATTCCTTTTGTATAATTAATTTTTCTTGCAATTTCGGCAGACTGTTGGGCAAGTAATAAAGAGGAATCTGGTTTTACTCGGCGATACTCATAAGAAAGTGCCACAAAAGCTAAAACTTTTGAGGAATCATGCAAGTTTTCTTGTTTTAGCACACGCCAAAGGCTATCAGTTTGTTTCTGAGCAAAACCTATTGTGATACTTAAATAGGAAAATAAAGTTAGAATAAAACAAGTCCTTAACATAGTTTTGAAAAAATCATGAAATTGCTAACAATATTAATATAAGATTTGTCAAACAAAAAAATGCAAATATACCACTTCCTATTATTTTATCAAGTTTTAAAGCTAATTTAACTTCGCCTTGTTTAAATAAACGTAACGAAAAAGCAGAGTAAGCAATTATTAGAAAAATACAGATTAATGTAAGTCCGTGCAATAAATCTACCAAAGTTAATTGAGAAGATTCAGGTAATAACGAATCTATCACATATTTATTACCCACAGAGGCAAAAACTCCACCAACAGGCAAGCCAAAACGAGGCTCTATATTTTCATGGTCAATAAAAAAACCGACAAAAGCAATACAAAAAGCTACATACATTCCCAAAAACACCTTGATAAACAAGCCCCACGCATCACGTTGCAAACCAATATCAATCACAAAACGTGAATAATAGGTGCTACCTTTTAACGAAGGGTCACCAAAAGTGGTTGCATAATTACCAACATCTGTATGTACTTTAAAGTCTGTGATTTGCCAGCCATCAACAACTAAATTAGGGTCGTATGGTTTTCCGGCAGTGTCAGACTTAAAAACTAAGTCATTGCTGTCAAAAGTAGAGTTTTCGATATAAATTTTCAGGTTTTGTGTATCAAAAGGATAGTGATTTACTTTCCAGCCTTGTTTCATCACACATTTAATTTTCATTTGCAACCAATCCAAACTATCTAATTGTTCTATCACAACATCAGGTTTTTCCATAGTCTTAGCATTTGGAATTTCTACTTGATGTTGTAAATCAAATTTTTTGTTGTTATACAACATCCAAACCCAAAAACGGGCAGTATATTCTTTATCTCTAAAATTAAAGTCGTGCAAACTAATGAGGTAACAACCTATTTTTACAGTATCAGGTTTGTTTTGAGCAATAGCACGAAATGAAGAAATAGTCAGCAAAAAAAACAATAAGAGTCTGATAATCATAATTTTATGTTAAATTCTGTTTCTATGGCACGAGGAAAACGAACTTGAATAGGATTGTTGCTTAAATATTGTTCTAATTTTTCTTTGCTAAAACCCATATCTTTTAAGCTCTTTATATAGTTTTGTCTTTCTTCTGGCAAACCTAAATCGTTGATTAACAAATATTTAAGTAAATTATCTGCTTCAATATCTTCTATTTTATCCAAAAAATAATAACCACCATCATACAAAATACGACTTTCTAAACTATCATCTGTTATCAATAAAAGAGGTTGATGTTTTAACCAACGAGATATTGCATTCTTTGTTCCTTTGTGCATATTCCACTCATGCGAAACCATAAACCAATTATGATAATTATCAGCATTTGTGGATTTTAAAGTAGGATTAAAATGTTCTATATCTTTGGCAAAAGCTGGCGAAATTCTATCATCTGTATAAGCACAAAAGTAATTTTGTTCTTGCAATAAAACTACTTTAATCTGCGTTTTATGTTTTTCGTAAGTTAATTCTTGTGTTACTATCATAGAATCAGCTTTTTTTATAATCTTTCGCATACTAAAAATTGTAAAGTCGTTGTAAGGTTAGATATTCATTAGCAAATGCTTCTTTTTTCGGCTCGTCTTTTTCATTTCTCATCAACGTTTTCAACTCTACAAATCTATGTAAGGCAATCAAACCTTTTTCGCCCATTAAATTTCTCATTCCAAAATCTTTACTTAGCAAATCATTAGGGTCATCTCCTTCGGGTGCAATTCCATTATGTACTTTCACAAAACCAGTTTCCTCGTCAAAACTCAAAATAAATCTCTCACAAGGCTCAAACTGCGAAGCAATTATCGGCGAATGGGTAGCAAAGAAAAACTGTGCTTCGGGTGCAAGTTCTGTGTAATATTTGATTAAAGTTCGTTGAATGTCTGGGAATAATGACCTTTCGGGTTCGTCAAAAACAATAATTTTATTGGCAGTTTCCATTAAAGCCAAAGGAATAGCACTTAACAAAATTTGCTTTGTGCCTGTACTCACCCAAGGTATTTCTATATTTTTACCTTGTAAAGTTGTAATTTTTAAAGCACCGTCATTTGTAAAATCACCATCTACTTTTAAATTGAATTTAGATAAAATCGGATTAAGTTTTTCACTAATCATTCCACGTGGGTTAGGATTAGCCATTTTCCATTTTGTAAATTCCTCAAAATTACTAACTGAGCTTGTTTTTGTAAGCTCCATAAGTTTATCTTTTATTGCAATGTCGTATAAATAGCAAGAATAAAATAGTAAAAAACTAAACTTTTCATCTTTAAGGTGCTGATTTGATTTTATTGAAGATTCTGTTTGGTAATGCTTTAATATTTCATTAATACGTAAATCAATATCTCCTTTGGTATGAATTGCGGGAATTTGAATAGTAATTGGATTTAACAACATTTTATCGTGATTTTCTAAACCTGTTTCAAAAAATACAAGCCTATTTTTTTTGAATAAAAGTTTAAACTGTCCTTCGTGCCAATCAAAATAACTTTGGTGATAAAATAATTCACTATCTAAATCTTTGTACCTAACAACAAATCCTTTATTTTCTTTACTAAATACTTGATAATCTAATCTACAAGTTAAGTTGCTATCATTAAACCTACCTTTTCCTATTAAGCTTCTTTCATTACTTAATGAAATTAAAGTAGCTATTACCCTCAAAATCGTAGTCTTCCCTGTCCCACTTTGCCCAATAAAACACACTTTATCCAAAGGCTGTCCAGCTTTGGGGTGTCCTTCGGGATAAGTCAAATCTAATTCAAAATCTTTGAACTGTTGAAAATCTTTGATTTCTATTCGGCTAACTTTCATAATCAGATAATATATTTTGTAATAAGGCACATGCAAGTTTGAAATGCAAGTTTATTTGTAACTGTTTAGGTATTAGCTTTTATACGATTGTCAAGGTGCGAAAAGCACCATTGCCAACGTATAAAAGCTAATGCTTCTAATTATACTTCAAATAATGTTCCCACTTTTCTATGACAGCCTTAAAATCTTCGGGTAAATCTATTTCAAAATACATTTGTTTTCCTGTTATTGGGTGAATAAAGCCTAATGATTTTGCATGTAATGCTTGACGAGGCAGAATTTTAAAACAATTTTCAACAAAAGCCTTATACTTTGTAAAAACCGTACCTTTCACAATAGCATTGCCACCATACATTTCATCATTGAAAAGTGGGTGTCCAACATGTTTCAGATGTGCCCTAATTTGATGTGTACGACCTGTTTCCAAATTACATTTTAACAACGACACATATCGCAGGCGTTGCAATATTTCATAATGTGTAATACCAAGTTTTGCAAAAGGTGCCTCATCTGGATTGTAAACAGAAACCACTCTGCGGTCTTTTGGACTACGACCTAAATACTCTCTAATTGTGGCTTTCTCCTCTTTGGGTTCTCCCCAAACTAAGGCATAATAAGTTCTTTCTATGGTGTGATGAAAAAATTGTTTTGCCAAATGCGACATTGCAGCTTCTGATTTTGCAATCACCAACAAACCCGAAGTATCTTTGTCAATTCTATGAACTAACCCTGGTCTTCCGTCATTGTTGGGCATTGTTGGCAAATTTTGGAAATGATAGGCAAGAGCATTTACCAAAGTTCCCGACCAATTTCCATGTGCAGGGTGAACTACCATGCCCGCCGCCTTATTGACAACCAATAAATCATCATCTTCATAAACAATGTCTAAGGCAATATTTTCGGGCAAAACATCTGTACTGCGAGGTTCTTGTGGCAGCGAAATTGTGATAATATCATAAGGGTGCACCTTATAACTTGCTTTTGTGGATTTTTCGTTTACCAAAACATATTCAGAATCAATAGCATCTTGAATTTTACTTCTCGATACATTTGGAAGTTTGTCCATCAAAAACTTGTCTATTCTTATCATACTTTGTCCGCCATCAACCGTAATTCGGTGGTGTTCAAACAATATGTCTTCTTCTTGCTCGTCTATTTCGTTTGTAATAGCTGTTATCATAATTTTTTTCTTAATACTTATTTATGCAAAGTTAGTCTTTTTTGTGTGAGTTGCAATAAATGTCTATTGATACACAAAAAAAACTTCCCCAATTGAGGAAGTTCTTTATTTATTACTACACTAAATTAATTATTTATTTTCACTATAAAAACCTTAAGGTTTTCCTGTTTTTACAGTATAAACATCATCAGAAGGCGTTGAAGTTCCTGTTCCTCCTGTATGATCCCAATAAGATTGTGTGGACATCATACTGCGAACTGTTGCATTGCTATTATTAGGAGAAAGTCCTACTGCTGGCGGATTAAATGCCAATGCCCACAAATATTGACGAGTTGGTTGTGTATGTTTTGCACCTTGGTCACTTGTATAACCTGGTATAAAATTTACATAAGCTGCAATATCTGCCACACCTTTGTTATAACCTGTTTGTCCTGCAATACTTGAACGGACATATTCAATAGCTACTCCCGAAGTATTTAGACGTTGTGCTGCATTTGTTCCTACTGCTTTTGTGTTGCTTAAACCTGCTGGCAAAGCAATTCCATCACTGCTATCTAAACTTCCGTCCCAATATGGATCCATTAAAGAAACTCTTACAGGCACTCTACCACCGTTGATACTTACTTCACGCAACATTGCCATTGCTAAATTTCCACCTAATGAATTACCAATTAATCTTAATTCTGCACCCGTTGATAATACAGAAATAACTTTTTGATATTCTTGTCTATATAATTGTGTTACATTCAAAGTAGGATTTCCTCTTGTTGAAAAACTGCCATCAGATTTTTTCCAACGCATACCATTTGGATTATTGACATCATAAATTTTCTTTTCTGTATCCACAGGCATTAGTCCCCAATCGTCATCAGCAGTTTGTATCCAATGAAAAATTCCCACATTCCAACCCGCATTTCTCCAATAATTTTGAACATTTTGCCATTGATTATCTTTGTTAAACAAAAATCCTTCTCTGTTTCTGCCACTTACAGAACCTTTCTGCCAACCATGTGAATAAATAATTGTTGGTTTATTTGGGTCAAAAAATGAGTTTGGCTCACCTGTAATATATTTTTGAGCACCTGCCACATCTGTTGTGATAGAATTTTGTTGTGTACCATAGAAATAAACACCATAATCATTTACTTCATAATAATGTGTTTGTAAAGATTTTGTATCTGCGTCCCATTCTGCAATGGCAGCACCTGCTAATACTGCTAATACTCTTGCAGGAGCAAAAAGAACACCATTTACAAGATTTGCTGCTTCTGGTAAAGCAACCGAAGTATTTGTACCACTTGAACTTGTATAAGTTACCGTAGCACTTCCGTTAGTAACTTTAATACTTTTTGCACCAAAACTGTTTCCGCTATTGCGTGTTGCAGTCAAAACTCCACTTGCAAAACTTACTGTATATTCGTATCTGTTTAATAGTTCTGAAACTTGGGCAATTAAATTTCCACTTGTAGAAACGTATGGTTGTTGATAACCTACTACATTATAACCTACAATAGAACCATTAATTAAAATTCTTGTGTCTAAATTTCCAAATTGACCTTTTACTCCTTTGTCATTATTATTTGTAGCAATTTCTAAACCTCCTTTCAAGGCATCTGCAAGCAATTTGTTATCTGCAATTTGTCTTGTAACTTGTTCAGCCACAGACTGTTGTGGAACTTCTTGCTGTGGTGTAACTAAGGTTTCTTCTTTTTTACAACCGACTAATGCAATACTTGCTAAACTTAGTGTAAAAGCAAATTTCGTAAATTTTTTAGTAAGTGATGTGTTCATGAGTTATTGATATGTTTTAATGGTTATTTTTTTTTGACATTACAAAGATAATATGCTTGCATTGAAAAAAAAATACGTACAATTACGTATTTTTTAAGTTATTTTTGAAAATTGTGATATTTTTTGCAACTAAGTAATTGGTAATTTTAAATATGTACTTTTGTTAATCTGATGCTGAAATGCGTTTTATCATTCTGAGTAGGGGCTACCATCAGCCTGCGAAGAATCTGGGCTATTACGTCAATAATTCAGATTCTTCGCAGGCTCATAATGACAAAAAAATTGTTAGTATCCAAATATAGATTTTAAGAATTACACTAATCAACAAGTAATTTTTATATTTTTCACTTATTTATTTTTCACTTATTTATACACACATGACTATTAGATTTGCCACTACGGCTGATGCTTCCTTGCTTTCTCTATTAAGTGAAACTACTTTTAGAGAAACATATTGGGGAACAGATACTGACGAAAATATTTTATCTCATATTGCTAATTCTTTTAATATTCCTAAAATAATAGAAGAAATAGCAGCAGTAAACTCAAATCATTACTTAATTGTAGAAAATAAATTAAATCAAGCTATTGGATATGCCCGAATACGTTATGACCAATCCATAAAGCCTAATTATTTACAAAGTAACAAAGCCTTAGAAATTGCAAGAATTTATGTACTTAAAGAGTTTCAAGGTCAGAAAATTGGGCAATTATTGATGGAATATATAGAAAATTTTGCAAAACAAGAAGGTTTTGATACTATTTGGCTTTGTGTGTGGAAAGAAAATTTAGATGGTATAAGGTTTTATCAACGGCATGGCTTAGAAATTATAGGTGAATATGTTTTTAAATTAGGAAATTCAACTTATGTAGATTGGGCAATGGCAAAAAAAAATATAATATTCACCCCACACATCTTTTAGGAATTAATTAATTAACTTTGCAATACTAATATATTTTATTTTAATATTTATGGACGAAATTTTTGGTAATCAAGATTTTAAAGAAAGAATTACACTTTTTGCAGATGTGTTATTACCGTTGCCATTACCACAATTATTTACTTATCGTGTGCCTTTTGAACTCAATGAGTACATTAAAATAGGTACAAGAGTTGTGGTGCAATTTGGACAAAAACGTATTCTGACAGCCATTGTCATGGAATTGCACCAAAACCCGCCCAAAAATTACCAATCAAAATATATTTTAGAATTGATGGACGAAAATGCCATTGTTACAGAAAAACAGCTAAAATTATGGCAATGGACAGCAGAATATTATTTATGCTCAAACGGCGAAGTGATGAACATTGCCTTGCCCGCAGGTTTAAAATTGAGTTCGCAATCACGAGTGCAATTAAGTCCTGATTTTGAATTTGGCGAGCAGAATGATAAATTAAATATAGAATTGTCAGAACGTGAGAAACAAATTATTGAAGCCTTAAAAGAAAAACAAAGCCTAACCTTTGATGAAATATCTAACTTAATTAGTTTGAAAAATATTTATACTTTATTAAAATCATTGTTGCAGAAAAATGTAATCATGATTTTTGAGGAAATAAAAGATAAATATAAACCCAAAATTATTACTAAAATACGTATCTCCACAAATCAAATAGCAAATCAAATAACAGAGCAAATAACAAAAACACTGACAACAGAAGTTGAAAATTTATTCATAACCTTAGAAAAAAAACCTAAGCAATTAGATGTGATTTTAAAATATTTGTCTTTGATTCCTTTGCACGAATTACAAGAAAAAAATCATGCAGGCGTGCAAAAAAATATGCTTACACAAAATAATATTTCGAGTTCGGCTTTACAAACTTTGATTAAAAATGGTATTTTAGAGGAATTTGAAGAAATTGTTTCACGTTTTTCAGAAATTGATGAGGAAAAGTTGGCAGAAATTACACTTACACCTTATCAAGAAGAAATAGAAAATGAAATATTGAGAAATTATCAGACAAAAGACACAGTTTTATTACATGGCGTTACAGGTAGCGGAAAAACAGAAATTTATATTTCTTTAATTCAAAAAGTTTTAGATAGTGGTTCACAAGTATTGTTTCTATTACCCGAAATTGCACTCACCACACAAATAGTAGGAAGACTAAAAAAAGTATTTGGTTATAAAATGGGAGTTTATCATTCCAAATTTTCAGACAACGAAAGAGTAGAAGTTTGGAAAGGAGTTTTGAATGAAAAATTTCCCTTAGTTGTTGGCGTGAGGTCGTCTATCTTCTTGCCTTTCAATAACTTAGGTTTAATTATTGTTGATGAGGAACATGACCCATCTTACAAACAATATGACCCAGCACCACGCTATAATGCACGTGATTTAGCATTAGTTGCTTCGGGTTTGCATAAATGTAAAGTGATTTTAGGCTCTGCAACACCATCAATAGAAAGTTATTACCAAGCCTTAGCAGGAAAATATGCCTTAGTGAAAGCTGATAAAAGATACGGAGATGCACAATTACCTGAAATTCGTTTGGTGGATACCAAAATAGAAAAGCAGCAAAAAATCATGAAAAATGATTTTTCTAAGGCATTATTAGACGAAATTGAGCTAAAACTTACATTAAAAGAACAAGTTATTTTATTTCAAAATCGCAGAGGTTACGCACCGCATTTGACTTGTGATGAATGTGGTATGATTCCAAAATGTCAAAATTGTTCGGTGAGTTTAACCTACCATCTGGCAAAACATGAATTGAATTGTCATTATTGTGGTTACAAAACAGAACCACCAACAAGTTGTAGCAGCTGTGGCTCTACTAAAATAAAAACTGTGGGCTTTGGGACAGAGAAAATTGAGGAAAATCTCAAATCATTGCTACCCGAAGCAAGAATACAACGCATGGACTTGGATACAACAAGGTCAAAATTTAGTTACCAAACCATTATTCAAGATTTTGCAGCCAAAAATGTAGATATTTTGGTTGGTACGCAAATGGTTACCAAAGGTTTAGATTTTGACCATGTGAGTTTGGTGGGAGTTTTTGATGTGGATAGAATGTTGCATTTCCCTGATTTTCGTTCTCATGAAAGGACTTTTCAACTCATAACACAGGTTTCTGGACGTGCAGGAAGACGTACAAAAAAAGGTTTGGTATTAATTCAGACTGCAAATCCTACGCACCCATTGCTGAAAAAAATTATTGATGGAAATTTTATTGATTTTTATGAAACTGAAATTAAGGAAAGAGAAATGTATTTTTATCCACCTTTTAGTCGCATGATTCGCATGACATTAAAGCATGAAGAACAAGAAATGGTAAATTTTACAGCCGATAAACTGGCAACAATACTAAAAAACAAGTTTGGTTCTCAAAGAATTTTAGGTCCCGAGTCTCCAGTAATTGATAGACTTCGTAATAAATATTTGAAAGAAATTTTTATTAAATTAGAAAGAGATAAAATAAATAGCAAAGAAGTTAAAAAAATGTTATTGGCAGAAGTGCAAGCATTAACAACGGATAAGCAATATCGACAAATGGAAATTGCTATTGATGTTGATCCTGTATAATGACAAATTTAAAATGTCAGTATCTAATTTATATTTTTGAAATTTAAACTATTTAATGTAAGTTGCGTAGTGAATGTACCGCACCCTTTAGGGTGCAAGGTTGTTGCAAAATAGTAATAAAATCGTTAAATAAATCTCATTTTAAAGGTTTTTGA
>JAYTNF010000152.1:0-18565 GCA_043748455.1 Cytophagales bacterium | reverse complement strand
AATAACGTGCATAAAATTCAGAGTTCAAACTGCCCAAATCATTGTCGCTAATTAGTAAAGCATTAAAACTTGTGGGAGTTGCTGCGACTGCTGTTTTGCTTGGATTTGTCAAGGTGCTTTGCAAAACTCCTGCTTGTTTGCCACCAAAACTAAACCCAATGGCATCGATATTAAAGCCGATTTCAAATTTTGGTGAAAAGCTATATTGCAGATTTATTGAAGCATTTAAGCTATTGACTTGTGCAGATGTAAGGCTCAAAGTATCAAAATTTTTCTCGATATTGTCTTGAAAAATTACTAATGCACCTGTTCTTCCTGTGGTTAGACTTGCAGGTGCAGTGATATATTTTTTATCAGTACCAAAATAGTTTGATATTCGCAAACCGTAGCCGATTTTGAATTTTTGCTTTTTACCAATTCCGTGAAACTTTACCCACGAAAAAGCTGAGGTAAATTCGCCACCACCAACATTTATGGCTACATCAAAATTATTATTGTATTTGAAGCCTTTTTTGGGTATGGTTTCGGTACTAGCTGGAAGTGTAGTTTGTGCTATTACATTATTAGCTAATAAACTGATAATGAATAAAATACATATTTTTTTGAGTTTCATAAGTTATTGTTGCTAAATTATTTTAACAAATATAACTTACATGAAACTTATAAATTGTCAGCTAAATGACAAAACAGTGGTTTTTTATGAGTATTTTGGAAGGTATTTGCAATTCTCTACAACAAGTTTATCAAATTAGGAATAATAACGGTTTTGCGATTCAGGTAAATAATTTTTTGCTCTGCAACAAGTTCATTAATAATTTTGGTCGTAGTTTGGCGAGAAACTGCCGTAAAATGTGCAATATCTTGATGCGTAAGGTACATATTAATGACATAAGAACCGTCATTTTGTAGCTTTCCTTCGTGCTCTGCATGTAGTTTGAAAAAATTAATTATTCTTTGACGGCTGTCTTTAAAAATAATATCCGCAAATTTATTATGTGCAGTGGTTACTTTTTCGCCTATTTTTTTGGCGTATTGAATGGCTAAATGTGGTTTTTTCTCTAAAATCCTTTCAAAATCAGTAATCGTAAAACTACACAAAGATACATTTGATAAGGCTTGTGCATACTCTTGGCGAATATTCTTCTGAAATTGCAAGCTAATTGCCCCAAATACATCATTTTCTTTGAGAATTTCGCATATCATTTCCTCGCCAAATTCATTTTGAAAAGCTATTTTAATTCTACCCTGCTTCAAAAAATACAATCTATCAAGGTCATCACCACCAAAATAAATATATTCATTTTTCTTTGCAGTTTTAAAACAAGACACTACGTTAAGGTCGCAAATTTCTTGTGTGTTAAGTTGTGAGAATAATACTTGTGTTCTCAAATACCAATATTTTAAATCAACGGTCATAATGATTTTGTGTACTTATTGAGTTTTTGCCAATTTTAAGGCTTGTCTTAAATTATCAAAAGTTTATTTTTTTATATTTAGCAACAATGCTACCATAGAACTCCAAGCAAACTTTTTTTTCTCTATTTTCAAATTATTTGTAAATGTAATATTTCTATTATTATCAAAAAAATCTCTAATAGCTTCGGCAATAGCATCAGCATCAACAGGCACTACATAACCAACTTTATTGTGTGTAATAATCTCTGAAAGTCCACCAACATCAGTAACAATAATTGGTTTTTCAAAGTGATAAGCAACTTGAGAAACACCACTTTGTGTGGCACTTTTATAAGGCTGAACAATTAAATCAGCAGCTGAAAAATATAAGCCAACTTCTGTATTTGGAATAAAATGTGTTGCCCGAATAATCTGATTTTCTAAATCATATTTGCGAATAATTGCTTCATATTTCTCTTGATTTTCATAAAATTCTCCTGCAATAATTAATTTTAATTGCTTGTTTTTCAATAAGTTATGTGATAATGCAAGTAATAATAAATCTAAACCTTTGTAAGCCCGAATAAAACCAAAAAATAATAAATATTTATAATTACTATCTAATTTTAATTGTTGTTGTGCAATATGTTGTTCAATAATTTCTCCATAATTATCATAAATTGGGTGTGGGTGATAATGATGTTGTTTTGTGGGTGCAAGTTTTTTGGCATCTGCTAAAACAGCATTTGACATGGTAACAATGGCATCACAAGCTGACAAAAAATAACGAGCAAATAGCGTATCTCCAATACGTTTTTCGTGTGGAACAATATTATCTGTAATAGCAATTATAGGTATGTTTTTGGGAAAAAAACGCAAAATAGTACCTAAACATGGTGCCATAAATGGAAGCCAAAATCTACAAATAATCAAATTATATTTTTGTTGCTTATGTTTTTTGCGATATTGCAACCCCATTAATAACCAATTTAAAGGATTTATGGAATTTAATTTTGTATTAATTTTTAAATCTGGTGCAGCATCTTGGCTAATTTGCGAAGTACCAGGGAACAAAAAAGCTGGGTATTGCAAACTAAAACTTAATATTTCTACCTCATGTCCTTGTGTTTGAAATTCAAGTGCCAATCTTTCACTCGAAGCCGCAATACCACCTCGCAACGGATAAGCAGGACTGATGATAAGAATTTTTTTCATAACTATTTATTTTCTATGTACCTATGTTACTATGTGGTAAAAAATAACCATATATGAACATAAAACACAAAATTACACAAATCCATGAAAAAAATAGTTATTAAATTGCATTAACAAATAAAAAATTATACTTTTGTTACTTTAAAACTCACCATAGCTATATCATGGAAAATATTGTTGCTAAAAAGTTGGAGGCTTTGCTAAAATTGCAGTCTATAGATTCAAAATTAGACGAAATTAATAAGATACGTGGCGACTTGCCTGTAGAAGTACAAGACTTAGAAGACGAAATTATCGGTTACGAAACTCGTATCAATAAATTTACAGACGAAGGCAGACGTTTGCAAGATGATATTGCTAATAATAAAAATGCGGTAAAAGAGGCGGAAGGGTTGCTCAAAAAGTATGAAGAACAACATGAAAATGTGAAAAATAACCGTGAATATGAGGCAATTACCAAAGAAATTGAATTACAAGGCTTAAACATTCAGTTGGCAAACCGTAAATTGAAAGAAGCCTCTGTAAAATTAGAGACCAAAGAAAAACAAGTTGATACCACACAAAAAGAACTTGGAGAGTTGAAACTTAATTTGCAGGCAAAACGCAAAGAACTTGACTCTATTATTGCAGAAAGTATTGAAGATGAGGAAAAATTATTGAAAGAAAGAGAAAAGAGAAGTAAATCAATCGAAGAAAGACTTTACAATTCGTATACACGCATACGTCAAAATGCACGTAATGGATTGGCGGTTGTAACTGTGAAAAGAGATGCTTGTGGTGGTTGTTTCAATGTTGTACCTCCACAACGTCAAGCAGATATTAGAGAAAAACGTAAAATCATTGTTTGCGAACATTGTGGGCGTATTTTTGCTGACGTGGAAGATATTGTAATTGCTGCACCAGTAGAAAAAGTAAAAAAAACAACCAAGAAAAAAACAGAATCTGCAACTGAGGAAACTCCAGCATAATCTAAAAAACTGTACTAGACTTATTTTAACCACATAGAAACATAGAACACATAGAAAAATAAAAATAAATCTATGTTTTATGTAATTATGTGGTTATTTTTTATTTGAATAAAACCTTTGTTAATCTTTTTCGTTAATTTTATAAACTTTCAATTTTTTCTGAAACTTATGAAACCTCTCAAAAATCACGTAATTATTTATGATGCCGAATGTCCTATGTGTGCAATATATACGGGTGCATTTACGCAATATGGTTGGTTAGAAAAAAATGGACGTTGGAAATACTCAGAAATAGAACAATTTGAAGGCTGTCATTTAGTTGATAAAAATAAATCTCGCCATGAAATAGCCTTAGTAGATTTAGAAAATAAAACAGTGCATTATGGTTTAGATAGCATGTTGTTTATCGTTGCTTATAAGCTGCCATTTCTAAAACCTTTGTTTGAAAACACTGTTTTTCAGGTAGTTATGAAGCAATTATATAGCTTAATTTCTTATAATCGTAAAGTTATTGCACCATCTTCCAAAGAAAATGAACAATCTTGCACGCCAGATTTTCATGTTTTTTATCGTTTTGCTTACATTATGGTTGCCTTATATTTAGCTTTGCTTGGGTTCTATTATGTTGGAAATAGTTATGATATTGGTATCTCTGTGATTTTGGGTATTGCAGGTTTTTGGATACTCAATGTTTTGAGTAGTATTTATGTGATGCAAGAAAAAGCATTAATTTATTTGGGACAACTTGCAACAATTTTCCTAATTGGTGTATTACTTAGCTTACCTATTGCCATTGCCACACATTTTTTAGGACATTCCTTAGTTGGCGAAATTATCGCATTTTCAATAGCTGCCGCAGTTCTCATTCCACAAATCATTAGACGTGTCAAAATAGCTTGGAGAGATTATAAAAAACTTACATTTGATAATGTACAGCAATTTGCCTAAAATTTTGTAATTTGATAACGACATTGTAAATTTGTCATTCTAATTAGGGCTGCCATTAGCTTGCGAAGAATCTGATGTAACACACAAGATTCTCTGTAAGTTGATGGCAGCCTTACTAATGAAAAATAATTTTGATGCAAAAAACCTAATATGAATACTTACATATTTCGTATGTGAAAAATAAATTGTTAGAGTGGTTTTATATTTTTGTAAAAACATTAAACCACTCTAATCTTTACACTACTTGATTTTAAACAACATTTGCAGAATTATTTACAAATCGTATTGTAAAATTGAAAAAAATAAATAGATTTGAATAATTGATAATCTTGTTGGCTTTCCTGTGCATAATGTTGTGCGTAATTTTCAAGTATTTTATGATAGAATTTATCATTAAACGGTTTTTGTATGGTATTTTAGTCATCTTTGGTGTAGTGATTGTCGTATTTTTTATTTTCCATATTTTGCCTGGTGACCCTGTTCACATGTTGGCAGGAAAAGATGCTAATGCACTGACACGCAAAGAGATAGCAAAAGACTTAGGATTAGATTTGCCATTACATCAACAGCTTTTGATGTATTTACAAGACTTTTCTCCTATTTCTATGCACGAAAATAGTGAGGCTAATCGCAAAAAATATGATTATCTAATAGCAATTCCCATAGCTAACAATGCATTGGTAATTAAACGTCCTTATTTGCGAAGGTCATACCAAACAGGTAAAAGAGTAGATGAAATTTTAGTAGAGAATATTGTAGGAACTTTATGGTTGGCGGTTGCATCTATGACTTTTGCTACTTTTTTTGGTGTTTTGTTAGGAATTATTGCTGCTCTTAATCAAAATAAGTTTATTGACAATTTTATTGTAACAACCTCTGTTATTGGAATTTCCGCACCTTCGTTTATTGCTGCCATTCTTATTTCTATTGCTTTTGGTTATTATTTGCACGATTGGACAGGTTTAGAAATGCGAGGCCCTTTGTGGGTAACAGATGTCAATGGAAAAACATTAGCTTTACGAAATATTATTTTGCCTGCATTTACGTTAGGATTGCGACCATTATCTATCATTGTGCAATTAACACGAAGTTCGATGATTGAGGTTCTCACCCAAGATTATATCAGAACAGCAAAAGCAAAAGGTTTAAATCGTTATCAAATTATTGCAAAACATGCCCTAAAAAATGCCATGAATCCTGTAATTACTGCGGTTTCTGGTTGGTTGGCAACTTTAATGGGTGGTGCTTTTTTTATAGAATATATTTTTCAGTGGAAAGGACTTGGTGCTGTTACCATAAAAGCAGTTGAACAATTAGATTTTCCTGTTGTCATGGGTTCTACCTTAGTTGTTGCTATTTTCTTTATTATTATTAGCATTACAGTTGATATTTTGTACGCAATTACTGACCCAAGAGTAAGATTAAAAGGTTAGGAAATATATGAGATGTATAAAATATGATGTATGAAATATGAAAATAACTTATTGGTTATCAAGTGTTTACAATATTATATTTTACATGTAATTGTTTAAGCTATGTGATTTTGGTTTCTTAAAACCGAAATCACATGAACTAAACAATGACTCTTTCTTATTTCTGGAATACACTTTAACGTGGCACTTCTACTTGTGCTATTAATTGTTGCAATACAGAATCCACAGGAATTCCCTCCATTTCTTTTTCGGCAGTCAGCATAATTCGGTGTCGTAAAACAGGCAATGCAATGGCTTGAATATCCTCTGGCGTTACAAAATCACGACCTTGCACAGCTGCGTATGCTTTCGAACTTCGCAACATAGCTATCGAGGCTCTTGGTGAAGCACCTAAGAAAATGGCTGCATTTTGGCGAGTTTTATTTACTATTTGTGCAATATAATGTAATAAATTAGACTCAATATGAATTTCATTAACCCGATTTCTATAAGCAACAATTTCGGCAGCAGATAACAAAGGCTGAATTAAAGACAAATCATTTTGATTATTTCGCAAATGAAAACCTGTTAGCATGGTTACTTCTTCCTCTAAATTTGGGTAGCCAACCTCAATTTTGAATAAAAAACGGTCAAGTTGGGCTTCTGGCAAACGGTAAGTGCCTTCGTGTTCTACTGGATTTTGTGTTGCTAAAACCATAAAAGGTGGATTCATTGGATAACAAACACCGTCTATGGTAATTTGCTTTTCCTCCATAACCTCAAACAAAGCAGCTTGTGTTTTGGCAGGAGACCTATTAATTTCGTCTATCAATACCAAATTAGAAAAAATGGGACCCTTTTTAAAGTTAAATTCAGAAGTTTTTAGATTGAAAATTGAAGTTCCTAAAACATCAGAAGGCATTAAATCAGGCGTAAACTGAATACGTGAGAAGTCGACAGACAAAATTCGTGATAAAATTTTGGCAGTTAAGGTTTTAGCTACACCAGGCACACCTTCTATCAACACATGACCGTCAGCAAGAATTGCAGTTATGAGCAAATCTATCATTTTATGTTGCCCAATAACGAGTTTAGCAATTTCGTTGCGAATTATCGAAACTGTTTGGCTTAAAGACTTTAAGTCTATACGATTTTCAAAAATGTTATGCTGTTCCATTACAATATAATTACAATATCATTGTGTGAAACAAAACTACAAATTATTTAATAAAAGTGTGCGACTTGTTTCAAAAAATATTATTTTTACAAATTATTCTTACTTGAAAAACAAAATATCATGGATATTACAGCAATAGTTGTCATTACTACTATTTTCGGAGTGCTGCCAATTTCTATTACAGGCATGACCATGTTTTATAGACTGAAAATGCAGCAAATGAAACAAGGCAAAATACTTTCTCCACAAGAATTAGATGCAGTCAAAGAATTGGCAGCCACAAATCAAGAACTTCGCAAACGTATGGAAAATATGGAATTGATTATGCACGAATCAAAATTATTGTCGGCAGATGATAAGACTATGTAAATATGAGTTATGAAATATGAAATTATTTTGAAATGTGAATTAATCTATTCATTATCAAATACTTAAAATATTTTTATTTCATATTTCGCACATCATATTTCACAAATAACATTTCATAACTCATATTTCAAATTTTATATTTCAGATGTTACTCAAATTTTCTATGCTATTTATTTTATTTTGTGGATTTTTTATGACCACAAAAGCCGCAGAAATGTTGCTCACAGGCACATATCAAGGCACAAATGTATTTGTGATAAATCCAACTGATGCAAAAGGTGGATTTTGTATTTCAGAAATCTATGTCAATAACAAAAAAATAGATATTGTTATTTCTGGTTATATGGAAATTAACTTGTCGCATTTAAAAACAAAAGAAGCTGTTAGCATTAAGATTTTGCATAAAGATGACTGTTCTCCGATAATTAAAAATATTCATGCCATTAAAAGCAAAGAAAGTTTTGAGTTTTTAAAGGTAAATTTAACACCAACAGCCATTACTTGGGATACAAAAGGTGAAAAGAAATTCGGGCAGTTTTTTGTCGAAGTCCAAAAAAACAACTCTTGGATAGTGGAAAAAACACTTAATGGCAAAGGAAAAATTTTGGATAATAATTATGAATATGTAATTACAACACCAAATGCAAGTGCTTATCGAATTAAGTATTTGGAAGCAAGTGGGAAAACAACCTATTCGGAGGAATTGAACATAAAAAAATAATTACAAATTTGAACTATTTAGCACATCTTTTTTTATCTAAAAATGACCCACAAATTATGGTTGGTAATTTTATTGCCGATTTTGTACGAAGTAGTCAAACCATTAATTTCCCAGATAAAATAAAGCAGGGCATTGCCATTCACCACCAAATAGACCATTTTACAGATACACATGCGGTTGTTAAACATAGTCAAAACCGTTTGTATTCTGTGTATGGCAGATATTCTGGTGTAATTGTAGATGTATTTTATGACCATTTTTTGGCTATTGAATGGGTAAGGTTTAGCCAACAAAATCGTCAAGAATTTTGCAATATTGTGTATAAGAATTTAGATGATAATTTTGCTTGGTTGCCTTTGCCTCTGCAAAACAGCCTTCCCGAAATGATAAAACATAATTGGTTATATTTTTATGGCGAATTTTATGGAATCCAACGAGCTTTAACAAATCTTACAAATAGGTCTGCATATCGGAAAGATTTGCCACAAGCTATAACTATTTTACAAGCAGATTATGAAGGTTTTAGAGAAGATTTTTTGTTGTTTTTCCCAGATTTATATGCAGAAATTATGAAATAAGAGATATTTTACTGCTAAATAATGGAACACAGATGACACGAAACACACGGAATTATACAAATTTTTTGACTTTATTTCATACATAAATCTATGTTTTTCTATGTGTCTATGTTACTATGTGGTTAAAATAGTTTTGATGCGGAAAACCTATATTTTATAATTTTATAAATCATATTTTATATTTCATATTTATTCATAACTTTACGCCATGCAAAAAGAAGTTATCAAAACAATCAATATAGCACGTAGCTATCAAATGGGTGAGGAAGTAATTCATGCCCTGAAATCTGTTACTATAACCATCAATAGAGGTGAATATGTAGCTTTTATGGGACCTTCTGGCTCTGGAAAATCTACATTAATGAATATTGTTGGTTGTTTGGATACACCAAGTACAGGCGAATATTTTTTAAGTGGCAAAAACGTAAGTCAAATGAATGATGACGAATTGGCTGAAATTAGAAATAAGGAAATTGGTTTTGTATTCCAAACCTTTAATTTATTGCCACGTGCTACTTCCTTAGATAATGTTGCTTTACCACTAATCTATGCAGGTTATGGCAAAGCAGAAAGAAATGAAATGGCACTTCACTCTTTAGAAAGTGTTGGTTTAGGCAATAGGGCAAAGCATAAACCTAATGAACTTTCAGGTGGACAACGCCAACGGGTTGCTATTGCAAGGGCTTTAGTAAATAAACCAAGTATTATTCTTGCTGATGAGCCAACAGGAAATTTGGATAGCAAAACATCTCACGAAATCATGGATTTATTTGAGTTATTGTACCAAAAAGGCAATACAATTATTATGGTTACACACGAGGAGGATATTGCAAAATATGCACATAGAATTATCCGTTTGCGTGATGGTTTGGTAGAATCTGACAAAGCTAATTCGAGATAAATATGAAATTTGTCGTTTCTATCCCTGGACTTGCCCACACAATTCCAATGAATTATTTTGTGCCACAGTCTTTGATTGAATTAGGACATGAAGTAATAGTTTATAATCATGAAAGAGATAATTGGACAGAAAAAATAAGGCAAAAATGTTCAAAAACTGATTTTATTAATTATAAAAACCGTCAATTATTAGACTTATTGGACAGAGAAAAACCTGATGTTTTTTTTAGCATTTATGGTCGTACTCAAAATGCAGAAACCATAAAAGCCATAAAATCTCGCAATATTTTAACAATTTCATGGTGGTTAAATGACCCTTTTGAGTTAGGTTTTCAATTAGCACCAGCATCAAATTATGATTTTTATTTCTCAAATAGCCTTTATACCCATGACATGTATCGCAAAAATGGTGTCAAAAACATTCACTTTTTGCCTGTTGGCATCGATACACATACACACAAACCAGCAGCCACACCCAACTATAAATATGATGTATTATTTGCGGGAGATTTTCACCCAATAAGAGAAGAAATTATTGCAAAACTAATTCAAAATGGCATTAATATTTCAATTATGGGTCCTTGGAACAAGAAACACATGAAACAAAATGAATTGTTAGCACCGCATTTTGTTTGCCAACGCAGGTTTTTTTCGCCTCAAGAAATGGTTATAGCTTTTCAACAGTCTAAAATTGTCTTAAATATACATTCATGGTTAGGTCGTTATGAGTATGGCATTAATCCACGTTTATTTGAGGCAAGTGGCTGTGCAGCTTTTCAAATTTGCGATATGAAACAAGAAATTCCACTACTTTTTAAGCCAAATAAAGAAATAGTTTTATACGAAAATGTAGAGGAACTTTGCAAATTGATACCTTATTATTTATCACACAACGCAGAAAGAGAGCAAATTGCAAAAGCAACTTACCAACGTGCCATGAATGAACATACATATACCAAACGTATGGAAAAAGTATTGGAAATCATTAATAAATAAGATTATTAAGGATTGTAGCATAGACTTTAGTCTGTGCTTTTAACATATTGATAATCAAGTAATTAGCCCACAAACTAAAGTCTATGATACAACCCTTAATAAAATCTATAAGTTAAGTTTTGTTCAAAATGAAAAAATAATTTAGATACATTCATATTTAAACTTTTAAAATTTATGATTCTTGCTCCTTCAATTCTTTCTGCTGACTTTGGCAATATTCAAAGCGAAGTTGAAATGTTAAACCGTAGCCAAGCCGATTGGATTCATGTAGATATTATGGACGGTGTTTTTGTGCCAAATTTGTCTTTTGGTTTGCCCGTTTGCCAAGCCATAAAAAAGCACGCAAAAAAAATAATTGATGTGCATTTAATGATAGTAAATCCCGAAAATTATGTCGAGGCATTTCACAAAGCTGGTGCAGATATTATTTCTGTGCATTATGAGGCTTGCCTACATTTACATCGTAATTTGCAGCAAATCAAGGGCTTAGGTATTAAAGCTGGTGTCGCCATAAATCCACATACGCCTATTGAGCTGTTGGAATATATTTTGTGTGATACAGATTTGGTATGTTTAATGTCTGTAAATCCGGGGTTTGGTGGACAAAAATTTATAGAAAAAACATACGAAAAAGTACGAAAACTGAAAGCCATGATTGAAGCCCAAGGCACAAATACCTTGATAGAAATTGACGGAGGTGTAACTTCTGCAAATGCCAAACAGCTTATTGAAGCTGGTGCAGATGTTTTGGTGGCAGGAAGTTTTGTTTTTGGGGCAGAAAAGCCTGAAAAAGTTATTGCAGAACTGAAAAATTTAGCTAATTAAGTTATTTGTGTTTAGAAATCTTTTCCTATACCTTGGCTTTTCCAACGCAAATAACGGCGTAAGTTCATCCAAAAAGCTAAGATAAGATAAAATAAAATAGGTGAGCCAAAAGTTAAAAATGAAACATAAATAAAATATAATCTTACACTACTAATAGAAATGCCCATTTTTTCGCCTATACGTGTGCAAACCCCAAAGGCACGGTGTGTTAAGAAATGTTGTACTTCTTTCATAAGTTTGTAATAATTTACTATTTTACAAAGTTCGCAATAATTTATCGTAATATAAACAAATAAAGACATAGAAAAAATAATTTCTATGTCTTTATAATAGATAAGTAATAAGACAAAATAAATGTATAACAGACTTTAGTCTGTAAAATATTGATAATCAAAACCTTAGAGACTAAAGTCTGTGGTACAAACCATACTTTTAAACTGTCTTATTACTTATAAAATATGATGTATGAATTATGAAACTTATTCGCTAATTTAATAATTCATATTTCATAATTATTTAGGTTGCCATGACTTCAGATTTTAGTATTGCTTTTCTGCAAATTGTACGCTGCAAAAATTGATATTTTAGAAAGTAAACTCCGTCTGCCAATCCTTCCAAATCTACTTCTCCAAATTCGTCAGGTGTGGCAATTTTAACTTCTTGCCATTTTGAATCATAAATTATAATTTCTGTACTATCTTCATCTATTTGTTCTATTAACAGTTCTGTTTTTGCATCTCTAAAAATACTTGTTTCATGTTTTAGCATGTCTTCGTATGCTTCACAAGCAATATTTTCAAATAACCATTTGTAAGCAATTGGGTATTCTCGTTGCCAAAACCACTCATTATGAGAAACATCTGGACGAATAACCATCTGAACTTCATTTGACTTATAACCCACTGCTAATAAAGTTTCGTGCATTTTTTTTATAGAACTTACCATAGTTGCACTTTCTTTTTCGCCTCCCATCAAATAAACTTTCATAGCCTGAAACTTTAATCTTTCTCTTGCAAACTTATATAATTGGTTTCCAAACCAGAAAGATGGAGAAAAAACACCTAATTTTGAAAATGTATCAGGATATTTTAAACCTGCATACATTGTAATTAAACCACCCATAGAACTACCAATCATACCTGTTGTTTCTCTTTCGGGCATTGTTCTATAATTTGTGTCTATATAAGGTTTAAGAGTTTGCACAATAAAATCTAAGTATAAATCACCCTCACCACCACCATAATTTACATTTCTCCATGGCGAATATTCGTTTAAACGGTTAATACCACCATTATCAATTCCAACAACGATAGCCCCAAAATCACCTTGTGCTTGCAGTAAATTCATTGTTTCATCAACCTGCCATTCTCCACTATAAGAAGTCATGCGGTCAAACAGATTTTGCCCGTCATGCATATAAATTACAGGATAGTGTTTTTCTGTACGTTTATAATCTAAGGGCAAATATACCCAAACACGTCTATTTCTACGTAATTGAGGTATATAAAAATCATTAATGATAGTAACATTAGGAGTTGCTGTGCTTTTTGCAAGTTCTTCAGTAAGTTTTTTCCACGAAATATTTCCATCATTGACTACAAGAGTCTGGGCAGAAACTTGGTGTTTAAATGGTTTTTCTTGTTTATCTGTTGCCTCCCAATTCCCCCTAAGAAACTGAAAAGGAATAAGTGTTTTTACGTAAGTATTGTTTTCCACAAAAAAATAAATTGGTGTCCGTAAATGTAACGATAAAAAATTATTTTTGTTAGTTTAACTGAGGTTTTTTTGTGAATTAGCTACAAGTCATTACAAATATAAGTAATAAGGTTGCAACAATCTTAAAAATTCATCTGTATATTTTCCTTGGTTATCTTTGACAATTAGATGTTCAGTTTGTAAAACCTTATTGGTATCTAAGTTATTATTTTTCTGATAAGTTGTAATAAATCTATGTGGTTTATGGATTTGAGAGTCTTGTAATGAAAGTTGTTTTGTTGCAAAAAACTGATATTTTTTGCCTAACTCTGAAAATATTTGTGTTTCGGGCAATGGCAATAAAACAATAAAACGAGCATTTTCTGCAAGCAACTTATCCACAGAAGCCCATAACTCCTCAAAACTCAAAGCAGTTGTATGATGTGCAAGTTGCTGTTTTTTATTTGGTGGCAATGTTGAGTTTATAAAAAAAGGTGGATTACAAATTGCCAAATCATACTGAAATTTATCATTTTTAAAATTCTGTATAGCTTCTTGAACAACCTCTATTTTATCATGCCAAGGACTTTTATATGTATTTTCAGTGGCTTGTTTTGCAGCAAGTTCATCTATTTCTATGGCAGTTATTTGACTGTTTTTAGTACAACTCTCAGCCTTTTGTGCCACCATTAGTGCTAACAAACCAGTTCCAGTACCAATATCAATAATATTTTCTGCATCTTCAATAGAAATATATGCACCAAATACACAAGAATCTGTACTCACTTTCATGGCACAAATGTCTTGGTCTATACGAAATTTTTTGAATTGAAAATAAGAATTAGCCAAGTGAACTAGTGATTTGAAGTAAGTAATGTGAATTGGTGAATAATATTTAAAAATGAAAGCTAAACCAAAATTGTGTAAGCAAAAAATCTGTATTCAAACTTAAATTTGATAATTTTAATAGGCAAAAATAATTTTTGTAGAAAATCTTAATACCACTCAAAACATATAAAAGACAGATTCTTCGCTTTGCTAAAAATGACAATAAAACAAATTATAAACTTCACTATCAAAATTACAAGAATTGGTGCAAAAAACCTAAGAATACATTAAAATAATAGGTTTTTTGCCTTAAAACTTATAAACAATTACAAAGTTAGCTATAAATTTAAAAATCTAATTTTGATGCGAAAAACCTACTAAAATAAGTAGTTAATTTTGAGTTATATTTTTAGATTGTAAGATTTTATTGGGTTTTTGGGCATCATTTTTTGTATCAAAATAATTATTTTGAAGAAATTTAATTTGAAAATTAGACAAAAAATTATCAACACAAAAATGACTATTATGTAAAAAATCAAAATATTTTTAGCTTCATCTAACAAACTAAAAGCTGACCGAGACCAATTTGAAATCCTTATTCGCTGAAAAAATGACGAATGGAAAATCGAAGGAAAACTTTACCTTAATCCTGAAATTTGAGAGGAAGTTTCACAAGCAATGTCCACAACATAAAGCACCATAGTATATACTATACGCAAAGGTACGCATAATATGTTTTTTAAAACAAAATGGTACGTTTTTATTTGCGATAATGGTACACATTGATGGTGCTTTGTGTGGTTAATAGTACGTTGCTACCAACGATATTTACCTATGGTGCTTAAAATTTACCCCACCCTCCCCACAACCCCCAAACTCCTCAACTCATTCAACAACGTATTACTTGGATTAACCCTAAACTTCGTACTGCGAGTTGGCAAAGTAATATCCTCCGAGTTGTCTATAATTTTTACACGCAATTCGCAATTTCCGCTATGTTTTGTGAGAATTAGGTTAATGGTTTGGATAATTTCTTGGGTAAGCATCGCTGTTTCGAGGCTAATTTCCACGTATTTTGTCATTTTTTCACGTAAATCTGCCAAGTGCGTAAAGTTTTCGGCACGAAAATCCCAGCTACCAGGTTGGTTATATCTTTCCTCAACTTTGCCTTTGACAAAGACAAATTCACCGTTTTTAAGCCACGCCACATTATTGCTATAATCTTTGCCAAACAAAGCTAATTGCACAGTGCCTTGATAATCACTCAAATTTACTAAGGCAAAAGTTTTTCCTGTTTTGGTTTGTTTAATGCTGACATCACTCAAAATACCTGCTAAGGCAATATTTTTGTTTTTATGCTCCGCAAATTCTGTAACATTGCACGTACAATGCGTGTCCAAATCCGCCTTATAGGGGTCTAATGGGTGTCCCGACAAGTAAAAACCGACAACTTCTTTCTCTTTTTCGAGCATTTCTATCGTTGTCCATTTTTCGCAATCCGTTAATTTTGGCACGGTTACGCCACCTGTTGCACCCGCAGCACCGCCCAAAAATAGCGAAACATTGCTCGAAGTTTTCTCACTTTGCATTGCTGCACCGTACTTGACAATTTTCTCCAAATTCGTCATTCCATCAGCACCCATCGCAAAAAACATAGCCCGATGCAAGTCTTTAAACTCGTCAAAACCTCCTGCGGTTGCCAAACTTTCAAAGGTTTTTTTGTTCACAGTTCGCAAATTTACACGACTTGTAAACTCAAAAATATCTTTAAAATGTCCGTTAGCTTTCCGTTCTGAAATAATTTCTTCTACTGCCACTTCGCCTGTTCCTTTGACTGCACCCATTCCAAAACGAATTTCACCTTTGCTATTCACACTAAAATTTTTCTTACTTTCGTTCACATCTGGACCCAAAACTTTCATTCCCATTCGTTTACATTCCTCCAAAAAGAAGGAAATTTTTTCAATAGTTCCCATCGAATGTGTCATTACAGAAGCCATATATTCGGCGGGATAATTGGCTTTGAGATACGCAGTTTGGTACGCAACCACAGAATATGCGGCAGAGTGGCTTCGATTAAAGCCATATTCCGCAAATTTCTCCATAACTGCAAACACTTCGCCTGATTTTGCAGCCTCAATGTTGTGATATTTTTTTGCACCCTCAATAAATTTATCTTTTTCCTTCGCCATTTTCTCCTTATCTTTCTTACCCATTGCACGTCTAAGCAAATCCGCACCACCCAAACTATAACCCGCCATTACTTGGGCAGTTTGCATAATTTGCTCTTGATACACCATAATTCCAAAGGTATAATTCAAAATAGGTTCAAGCAATTCGTGGGGATATTCGGTAACCTCTTTTCCGTGTTTTCGGTTGATGTAAGTCGGAATAAAATCCATAGGACCTGGACGGTACAAGGCATTCATTGCAATTAAATCTTCAATATTTGTTGGTTTCAAATCCCGCAAATACATTTGCATTCCCTCACTTTCAAATTGGAAAGTGCCAACTGTATTTCCACGTTGATAAAGTTGATAGGTTTTGAGGTCGTCCATCGGAATTTTATCTAAATCTATCAAAACTCCGTGATTTTGCTGAATTAAGTCGATAGCATCTCGCATAATGGTTAGGGTTTTTAAGCCCAAAAAGTCCATTTTCAACATTCCCGCATCTTCAATATGCTTGCCATCAAATTGCGTTACCAACAAATCCAAAGCCTGTCCTCCACCTTCTTCATCTCCATCTGCTGCTGCTTTTTTGTCGCCTTTGTCCTTCGCCAAACATACAGGAATGTAGTTTGTGATGTCGTCAGGGGCAATTATCACACCTGCTGCGTGAATTCCTGTACCTCGAACAGACCCTTCCAAAATCTCCGCACTTTGCAAAACCTTTGCCCGCAAATCATTTCCTTTGCGAATAGCTGCCAATTCGGGAACTTCCTCGTAGGCTTTTGCAAGTGTAGTTCCTGCTTTTTCAGGCACAAGTTTTGCCAATTCATTCGCCTCATTCAAAGGCAATTCCAACACTCGTGAAACGTCTTTTATCGACATTTTTGCAGCCATTGTTCCGTATGTAACAATTTGTGCTACTTGATTTTTTCCGTACTTATCCACCACATAATCAATTACTTTGCTACGCCCTTCATCGTCAAAGTCAATATCAATATCGGGCATCGAAACCCTTTCTGGATTTAAAAACCTTTCAAAAAGTAGCTTGTATTGAATAGGGTCAACATTGGTAATATTTACGCAATAAGCAACCGCAGAACCTGCTGCGGAACCCCGCCCAGGTCCCACCCATACGCCCATATCTTTTGCAGCATTGATAAAATCTTGCACAATGAGAAAATAACCAGGGAAACCCATTTTCTGAATAATCTCTAATTCATAATTTAATCGTTGTTCAATTTCGGAGCTAATGACACCATATTTTTTGGCTGCACCCTGAAAAGCAAGATGTTTTAGAAAATCATCTTGTGTAGCAAAACCTTGTGGCAATGGGAAATTTGGCAATAAAATATCACGTTTTAACTTCAATTTCTCTACTTTATCGGCAATTTCGCAAGTAAAATCAAGTGCTTGGGGCAAATCACCAAACAATTTATTCATTTCGGCTTGGGTTTTAAAGAAAAATTCACTGTTTGGAAACCCAAACCGTTGCCCTTTTCCATCACCTTTTGGCGTTGAATATTTCTCACCTGTGTTGATACACAACAAAATATCGTGTGGGTCAAAATCTTTTTCGTTTACATAGTGGCTGTCGTTTGTGGCAATAACTTTCAAATCATATTTTTTGGCAAGTCGCAATAAAGTTTGGTTTACGTCTTCTTGACTGATGCCTGAATTGTCAATATTCATTAATCCGTGACGTTGCAATTCGATATAAAAATCTTCTTTTCCAAACAAATCTACATACCATTTTAGCACTTTTTCGGCTTCTGCTTCGCCTTTGTGAATGATAGTTTGGGGAATTTCCGCACCAATACAGCACGAAGTCGCAATAAGACCTGTTGCATATTTTTGCAAAATTTCCTTGTCAATTCTTGGATATTTGGAATAATACCCATCAATAAAGCCCAAAGAACAGAGTTTTGAGAGGTTTTTGTAACCTTCTGCGTTTTTGGCAAGCAATAATTGATGATAACGCACATCTTTGCTTGCTTTTGTAAATTGCTTTTTGTGTCTATCGGCAACCAAATAAAATTCGCAACCCACAATAGGTTTTACGCCTTGCTTTTCGGCTTCGGCAACAAATTTGAAAGCCCCAAACATATTTCCGTGGTCAGTCAAGGCAACGGCTTTCATTCCGTCTGTGGCAGCTTTTTTCATCATTCCCGAAATAGACGCAGCCCCATCGAGCAGAGAAAATTGGGAATGGCAGTGGAGGTGGCAAAAGTGTTGCATATTAGTTATTAAATCCTTTTTGTTGCAATTTTTTATAAAAGTCGCCACCTCTTTTGGCGTGGCTTACAATAATGAAAATCAATTTTAGCTTTGAAACCTTAAAAATGATGTGATAACTTCGCTTATAATTTT
>JAYTNF010000151.1:0-12034 GCA_043748455.1 Cytophagales bacterium | reverse complement strand
CGAAGAATCTGACACAATGTGCCAGATTCTTCGTAAACTCAGAATAACAATTACCATATAACTTCCAAAAGTAATTTAAGAAATTGATAACTTTGTGTTAATATTTCTATATAAAAGTTAAAATATGTTATAAAGCAATTTGCAAAACACATTTAAACCGTTTTGGGTAAAGTAGTAACATTTTGTTAGTTACTTTAACTTATGTAATTTGCGTAAAATATATCATAGCCTAAATAATGTAAATATTTTATTTCAATTTTATAACACAAACACCTTAAAAAGTGTGGTACAACACTTAATTTAAAACTTTATGAATCAAAACATCACCCCAACAGTACGAAATATATTATTCATTAATATTGCTATTTTTGCAATACAAAAATTAGAACTTTTTCCAATAGATTTTGGGCATCAGTTTGGTTTGCATCATATAGATTCGCCACTTTTTAGACCTTATCAGATTATTACACACATATTTATGCATGGAAATTTAGCCCATATTTTCTTTAATATGTTTGCCTTATTTTCTTTTGGTACCATATTAGAAGATTTATGGGGAGCAAAACGGTTTTTGATATTTTACATGGTTTGTGGATTGGGTGCTGGTTTATTGCAGTCAGCTATCAATTATTTTGAGATGAAGCAGCTTTCAGATGTTGTAAGTATTTATTTAGAAAACCCAACTCCTTTATCTTTTGAAGGTGTTTTGAATAAGTTTAATCCTAAATTCATTGACATTGAATATAAACTAATTGATTTATTTGGAAAAAATCCAACAAATATCCAAGTTATTTCAGAAACAAAACAACTTGTACAATTTCTTTATGAAGGCAAACGTGATTCGTCAATGGTTGGTGCTTCGGGTGCTATTTTTGGTCTGTTGGCGGCATTTGCCTTGATTTTTCCAAATTTGGAACTACAATTATTATTTCCACCAATTCCTATGAAAGCAAAATATATGATAGGAATTTATATTTTGATAGAGATTTATAGAGCTGTTGCAAACCGTCCAGATGATAATATCGCACATTTTGCCCATCTTGGTGGTGCATTGTTTGGTTATATTATGTTACAAATTTGGCATGGAAATAATTATAGAAAGTATTGAACATTTTTTTATTTCACTATAAAAGCTGCATAGTGTATGTATCACAGACTTTAGTCTGTAGGTTTTATAACAAATTAAGTCCATGAATAATACTTTTGAGGAACTTTGTCGTGCTTATAAAAAGGCTTTTGCCTTGTCTGTTCTGTATTTTTTAAATTTTATGTTGGGTTTCCGTACCTATAAGCATGAAAATTTGCTTATTCGTTTGCTCAATGCCTTTTTATTGCTTGTACCTATTAGTTTGTGGATAAGGTTGCTTTTAAATCGTGAATGGTTGTTGTTTGTGCCTGTTAGCTTGGTATTTTTAGCTATGTTCTTGTTTTTTCTACTAACACCAACCTTTCAAGAAATTACAATGACCGAAGAAGAATTGCTGGCTTATGAACAATCTCCACAATGGAAATTACGCAAAGAATACACATTAGTACGTGATAACTTTTGTTGTCAAACGTGCAAAAGCAAAGAAAATCTCCGCATAGAAAGATTAACAGATAGCAATATTGGAAATGAAAATTTACACGAACTGACCACTATTTGTGAAAATTGTTATTTATTTCCTAATAAAAAGTTAAAATTTGCAACAAAATTAAATCAATAAGATTTTATTTTTGCACTAATCTCATGAATTATTAACTTTGTAAACTATTTATAAAATTGTTTAAATTTAGGTAGAGTTTTATCAAAATTTTATTAAACAATTATTCACGCAAAACTAAAAATCATACTATAAAATGGAATTAAAAGAAATTGCTGCCATTTCGGGCAAATCAGGTCTTTTTAGAGTTTTCAAACCCTCACGGACTGGCGTTATTTTAGAGTCTTTGGACGAAAAAAAAATTAAAACAGTAGCCTCATTAAATCATAAAGTTTCGATTCTTAGCGAAATTTCGGTTTATGTAAATACAAAAGAAGGTTCTATGTCATTGGGCGAAATTTTTGATAAAATCAAAGAAAAGCACCAAGGAAAACTAACTGTTGATGTCTCAAATAATGCTGCATTATTGAAATTTATGGAAGAAACATTGCCAGAATATGATAAAAGCAAAGTTTATGCTTCGGACATCAAAAAAATGGTCAATTGGTATAATATTCTTCTTGCACAAATGCCACAACTTTTTGAAGTTGCATAATAAAAAATCTAACTTTTTAATTGTAAGTTCTAAATTTGTAGTTTGGAACTTACAATTAAAATCTTAGAATTTAGAAGCTGTTTGAGTTAATTTTTAATTCCGTAGGAATGGAATATTTATAGCAATTATAATATAATTAGGAAAAAGAACTCCGTAGGAGTGAAATATGCCACTCCTACGGAGTTCTTTTGTTCATTCAATCTTATTTTCTATAAATATTTCACTCCTACGGAGTTAATTCAAACAATTTCTTAGAATTTAAAACTTAGAACTACTTACCACCATGCGTTTAAGAAAAAAAAGTCGTTTTGCTGCCGAGGTTTCTACTGCTTCTCTAAATGACATTATGTTTTTTTTGTTACTTTTCTTTCTTATTGTATCAACGGTAGCTAATCCGAGTGTTATAAAACTAATGTTGCCTAAAGCCACAAAAGCCCAATCTCTCAATAAACAATCCATTACAATTTCTGTTACCAAAGACAAAAAATATTTTGTCAATAACACACCTGTGGCATTTTCAGGTTTGTACGCAGCCATTGCACGTGCCATTGATGGAATAGCAGAGCCAACAATCGTATTGCGAACAGAAAAAACTTTAGCTATTCAAGATTTAGTTGATGTGTTAAATATTGGAAATAAGTTGAAAATCAAGATGGTATTATCTACAACGAATAAATAAATTATTGACAAAATAAATACTATGAAAATTTTAGGAATTATTCCTGCACGTTACGCATCTACACGATTTCCCGCCAAAGTTTTGGCTGATATTAAAGGTAAAACCATGATTCGACGAGTTTATGAACAAGTTGCAAAATCAAAATTACTTAGCGAAGTTTATGTAGCAACTGACCATGAATTAATTGCAAAGGAAGTAAAATCTTTTGGTGGAAAAGTAATTATGACTGCCGCAAATCACCCAAGCGGAACAGACCGTTGTTTTGAAGGTTTGCAAATTGTGCAAGATTTACAAGATAAATCACAAAATAGTTTATATAATTATGTAATTAATATTCAAGGAGATGAGCCTTTTATTAGACCTGAACAAATAGATTTATTGGCACAAAGTTTAACAGATGGGAAAGGTGAAGTAGAGTTGGCAACTATGATGTTGCAAGCACAAAACCAAGAAGATTTGGATAATAATAGTGAAGTTTTTGTAACATTCAATACCAATTTTGAGGCTTTATATTTTAGTCGTTTTCCAATTCCGTTTCAACAAAAAGTGCCAAAATCACAATGGTTAAGCACACATAGCTATTACAAACACTTAGGCATGTATGCGTATCGGGCAGATATTTTGGAAAGAATTACAAAATTATCAGTGTCTTCTTTAGAAAAATGTGAGTCTTTGGAACAGTTGCGTTGGTTGGAAAATGGTTTTAAAATCAAATTGGTTAGCACAGAACATGATAGCTATTGCATTGATACACCTGAAGATTTGGCTAAGGTGTTAGCAATGTTTGAAGGCTAATTTGTTTTGTCATTCTGAGCTAAGTGGGCGGCACTCCGCAAGAATCTGAATTATTGACTAAGATGCCAGATTCTTTGCTTTACTCAGAATGACAAGGCTTCAATATGACAAAAACCTTAAACGTAAGTTTTCTTGCTTTTTGTCATTAAATAAACGCAAATGTACTCTTAAACCAAAAATTGGCGTAGTTATGTTAAGATTGCGATATGGACTTAATTCATTGCCGTTAGAATCATAATTAGGTTCTGCCACAAAAAACTCTGTTTGTGCCATATAATACAATGAAATACTGAGGTTTTGACGCACCAAATAAGCCAATTCAACCCGCAACCTACTCATATCAAAAGTTCGACGATTATATAAAGAATGTGTATTTAGCAACCAGTAGTGCATCATAAAAACTTCGTAAGAAATAATAGGTCTTAAACAAGGTTTTCCACCAATAGCGAAATTCTTTGCCAAAGCCAGACCTAAAGTAACTCTACTCTCTATTTTAGCATTTTGTCTATCACTATCTATTCTTTCAAAGCTCAAATTTTTAATCAGCTCTATATTTTGTTTAGAGATATTACTTACATGCGAAAGATAAAGTTGTGTAAAAAGTTTTGTTTCTTGCTTTTCAAATATACCACGAACAGAAAAACCTAAAGACCAATTTTTATCTAGATATTTTTCATAACCTAATTTTTGTTGCACTCGGAAAAAAGGTGTTGCAGGCAGATTTGTTGCATATCTGAAAAAAGAGTAACGAAAATTTGTTTCTGCAAACCAAAAACTACCATCTTTTTGGTAAAACTCCATGTTATAATTTCCCCACAACTCAGCCTCTCTTGTGGCATATTCCGTAGTTTTGGGTTCAGGTTGAGGCATAGTTTGAGAAAAAACAGGGTTTATTGCAAATAAAACCCATAAAACAATTAAATTGATTTTATATTTCATAAATCATATTTCATATTTTTCTAAATAACATTATTTAATTGTTCTTTGATTTTCTCTAATTCCTCTTTCATAATAACCACCCATTGTTGAATTTGTGCATCATTTGCCTTCGAGCCAATCGTATTTATTTCTCGTCCCATTTCTTGGGCAATAAAAGCAAGACGTTTTCCATTAGATACAGATTCATTGAGAGTTTCCATAAAATAATCAAGATGACTTTTCAGACGTACCTTTTCTTCATTTATATCCAATTTTTCGACATAATATATCAATTCTTGTTCAAATCTATTGCGGTCAAATTGTTCAGCAGTTACTAATTCTAAGACTTCTTTTTGTATTTTATCTCTCAAAATCTTTACTCTTTCTGGGTCTTTTTGGGATATTTTTTGCAACTGATTTGTAATAATTTCTATACATTCAACAAACATTCCATACAAAACATTACCTTCTTTTGTGCGAAAATCATCACAAAATTGTATAGTTTGGGAAATTGCCGCCATAATTTCTTGCCATACACTTTCGCTGGCTTTATTTGCAGGTGCAGCAATATATGCTTGGGGCATTGTCAAGGCAATTTGCATAAGATTTGGGCTATTGGTTTGCAATAATTCGGCAGTTTCTTTCAAATCCTGATAATATTGTGCAACCAATGTCCGATTAATAATCATTCTGTCTTGCAAATTTTGCTTATCTGTATAACTTAGATGAAAATTAATTTTACCACGTTCTAAAATTTTTGTGAGCTGATTTTTTACTTCTATCTCTTTTTCAGAAAAAATGTGTGGAAGTTTGGTATTTATATCTACTGTTTTAGAATTTAAAGTTTTAATTTCTACTACAATTGTATAATTTTCGTTGTCAATATTGATTGCACCGAAACCTGTCATTGATTTTACCATGATGTTTTTTTATGATTAATTTTTTTGTCATTTTATTATTCTTGGAATTTTAAAATATTATCTCAATATCATTCTCTACAAACCAATTTTTTATTTGTGAATGAAGTTTAGTTTGTTGATACTCTGAATAATTGTAAGCAATTCTAAAATGTGAGGAAACTCTTTTTTCGCTAAGTCCTTCTTTATTGTGTGTATTGAGAAATAAAGCTAAAATATTCATAAAATCATGTCCATTACACAACTGAAAATTATCGTGGCTTTCGTCTACTAATTTCGCTATTTCTGTTAAAATTGTATCAATATCTGTAATTTTTGCATTTTTTGATTTCTGAATAACCTCTTCTATACATTTTTTATTATTTATGGTAAAAGTTTTAGGTTCAAAAACATCTCCCAGACCTACATTTTCAAAAGAAAATTCTAAATTATTCAATTCATTATACCAACGAAAATAACTAATAAATCGCAAGGCTTCTAATAATTTTGTGCGTATTTTTTCGTGTTCTACTTGTGGCAAGTTGCAAAATTCGTGTAAAATGGCACTAAAAGTTGCGTTTGAAGCCACCATTAGCATTTCTGTATCGTGATAATCTGTAAAAAATAAATTAGCTAAACTTGGCTTTTGATTTTCCAAATGTGCAAAATCTGCATCACGAATACCAATAATTTGCTTGAATAATGGGCTTAATTCTTGCAAACCTTTTTCCAAAAACAATTTTCCATTTGGCAGAAATTCAATTTTTAAGTTAGCTTGTGGATATAATTTGCGATATAAACGGACATCAGTATCACCTTCAAATAAAATAAAAACTTTATTTTTCGTATTTGGGTGTGTAAAATCTAATCGCAATTCGTTTATTTTGTCTTGATAAGACACATTGCCCTTTATCATTGCATTTCTTGGGTTTGAAGATTAAAAACCAAATCCCACCTGTCATTGATAATAGACGGCGAATGTGTAGCCACAATTACCTGCATTTTCTGCAATTCAATAATAGCCAATAAATCTTTCAAAAATTCTTTCTGCCAAGTAATATGTAGAGAAATTTCGGGTTCATCTATCAAAACCAACGTATTAGACGTAGTTCTAAATATCAATTCATACAATAAAACAACTTCGTGCTGTTCTCCTGACGAAAGGTCTGTCAAACTTAATTCTTTGCCTTTGTTGGTAACAAAATGAAAACCTTTTTCTTTATTTATTTGAATAGTTTTGAAAGTAAAACGTCTTTCGTTGAGAATACTTGTAAATAATTCTAAATGTTGTATCAATTCATCAAAAATACTTATTTTTTGCTCTGTATCAGATAAATACACTAATAAAACTTTTGCATTGGTTTCATCATATTTTGGTATCTCTTGTTCACTTTCAGATAATCCAAATTCTTTTAATTTTGCTTGTTTTTGTCTTAAAACCTCGAAACGACTTGTAAATTCTTTTTCAGATATTTTGATAGTTTCACTCAAAAGCCTTTTTGGAAAACTACTATCTAAATCTTGTGAAATTCTAAATGATTTTTGTATAACAGTATTAATAGAATTTTTTAATTCTTTGGCATACTCTTGAATGGAATAATTCATATAATTATTACCATCTAAATACATAGAACTTTTTTGTTGTATTACTTTCTTAAATAATCTTTGTTCTTTGATAAGATAAACATTAAAACTTGTTAACAACTTATCAAATTTTGGGTACTTTATTTTAAGATTAAATAATTTTTTGCCAACATTTTCAGGTAATTGTTCAGAGTAATCAGAGATAACTTCTTCTAATGTTAGTATTCTTTCTGTTTTTCTTTCAATCCATTGGTTTTCTGAAATTCTTGTGATAGGTAAATATCTATCTATCATATTAATAATGTCGTTATCGGACTTGCCTGAATACGAAAAAGTATCAGCTTTTTCGTTGTTTTCATACAGAAAAAAATCAATTTTTGAATTATTTTCTTGTTTTACAATTTGTAAATAAGTGTTATTTTCAAACCACAAAGTTATTCTATCAAAAACTAATTTTTGAAAAAAGTTAAATTTCCTATTAAACAAACTATCAATAATATTCAAAATCATAGTTTTTCCAAAACCATTTGGGGCAGTCAAAATGAGTAAATCCTCTGGATTTGTCAGAGGAATATCATAATCAAACTGGTCAAATAGATTTTTGATTTCAATTTTTTGAATTTTCATTTGTGTTTGCTAAGTTAAGGTTAATCAAAAATAGGTATAATTTCGTAATATTTTCAAATAGTTGTTTAGATTGTGGTAAAAAATTCGTTAAACCTATGTTCTATAATTAACGAATTTTTATCTACTCCCCTACTTTCTCTCCCGCCACCCAAACATCTATTACAGTGCCTGTTTTTACCATTTTCCCTACTGCAAACTCTGGTTTTTGACGAATTACTGTACCACTTGCCTCAGTTGCAGTGCTTTCATAGTTTCGATTCACACTTAATCCTGAGCCAACCAAAATAATTTCAGCCTCGTCTAATGATTTGCCAACTACATTTGGAAGTTCAAAAGAATCTTTGCCCATGCCATCACCAATTTCGAGGTCAATTACGCTGCCTTTTGCTAAAATAATGCCTTTTCTTAACTCATCTTGGCTATAAAATTTGCCTTGATGACTAATTTTAATTACTACATTTGCTGCCAAATCTGGAACATATTTTTGAGTTCCAATTTTAAAACCTGCACTCTGCAACATTTGCACAACTTGTTTCATCGAAATATCAATCACATCAGGAAGTTTTTCTAATGGCGGCGTAGTAGAATTTATGGTTAAGTGAATTCTGCGATTAATCTTAACTTTTGAGCCTGCAATTGGGTCTTGAACTAAAACCGAAAGTGGTGCTTTCCCTTCCACATAATTCGAATCATCAACAATAAAACGCAGTTCTTTGTCTTCTAAAAAATCTTCCAATTCACTAACTTTCATATTTGTTAGGTCAGGAACAGTAATTGTATCTCCATGATGCGTGGTTACAGGTAAATACACATAAAAAAATAGCAGCAAAATCATAAATGAAATGCCAATAATTGCTGCAATGTTTAGCCATAAAGCTCGTTTGCTATTTTCTCTAAGTCGAAATTTGTCAATAAGTTCAAACATATTTTAGATATTTTTATGTATTTGGGGCAAATGTAGAAAATTATCACTCAAAGTAACAAAGTTATACGAAAATTTCTATATTTTTGATAATTCAAGGACATTTGCCTTGTTACTGTAGTGTGGACTTTAGTCCACACATGATGTGCTAACGTAAATGTGCGGACTGAAGTCCGCATTACACACATAAATACTATTTCATATTTCCAACATGCCCATATTTGCTTTGCCTGATGATGAAATTATTTTTCCTGACCCTAATTTAGCCAGCCGAGATGGTTTATTGGCTATTGGTGGCGATTTGTCTGTGGAAAGGCTGTTGCTTGCTTATAATCATGGTATTTTCCCTTGGTTTTCGGAGGGAGAACCCATCATGTGGTGGAGTCCAAATCCACGATTTGTGTTATTTCCCGATAAACTCAAGATTTCTAAAAGTATGCAACAAGTTTTGAGAAGCAATAAATTTGAAGTTACAACCAATCAAGATTTTGAAAATGTGATTCGAAATTGCCAACACATCAAAAGAACAGGACAAAATAGCACTTGGATAACAGAAGATATTATTTCCTCTTATACCGAATTACATAAAATTGGTGTTGCACATTCGGTTGAAGTTTGGGAAAATAAAAAATTAGTTGGTGGTTTGTATGGTTTGATTATGGGGAAATGTTTTTTTGGTGAATCCATGTTTTCAACAGTCAGCAATGCCTCTAAAACAGGTTTTATTAGTTTTGTAAAACAGTTGCAAGCACAAAATTTTCAGCTCATTGATTGCCAAATTCATTCCGAACATTTAGAAAGTTTGGGGGCAGAAATGATAACAAGAAAAAAATTCTTAGCTTTGCTAAATCACGCAAAAAATTTATGAATCTATGCAAATTATTGAACAATTACTAACAGATAATTTTTTGAAAGAAACCTTAAAAAGCAATGCTTCTGAACATATTAAGAAAGATTGGATAGATTTTTTTGCTGAATATGAGGACAAAAAAAAGCACGCAAATAAAACAGCTTACATCAATAATATAGAAGAACTTCGCAAACTCACAAGCAAACAAATTGAAGAAGTTTTATATTTGCAATTAGTTTTACCTAAAAAATTTAGTGAAAAAGATGCTAAAATTATCAATAATTGTGTAAATTTGAAAGCTATTGACATCACAAATGACAACAGTTACAAAGAAATTTTGATAAATATTGAAAATTTTAAATCTTTGCGAATTTTGCAATTAGACGGGCTTCATATAAAATTTTCGCACATAGATTTGCTCATAAACCTACATAGATTCACGATAACAGGCACTACACAAAGAAATTTGTTAGACAATATTGGTAATTTAATTAATTTGCAATACATAGATTGTAGCAGCAATGGCTTACAAAATTTACCTGAAAATATTAGCAATTTGGTTGATTTGCAACAATTAGATTGCAGCCATAACAAACTTAACACATTGCCTGATGGTTTGACAAAACTAACTAAATTGCAAAAATTAAATTTTAATAGCAACGAATTAAAAACTCTACCTTATACGATTGGAGATTTAACAAATTTAGAATTTTTGCGTTGCGTAAATAACCAATTACAAATACTGCCCGATATGATTGGAAATTTGCAAAATTTGCAAGGATTATATTGCGGAACTAATCAATTACAGTCATTACCTAATAGTATTAGTAATTTACATAAATTGGAATATTTGGATTGTAGCAACAATAATTTTCAAAAAATTCCAATTCCTTTTGCTGATGTGCCAGAAAAACTTAGCCATTGGGACTTAGAAGACAACCCATTTTCAGAAATGCCCGAATTACAAACAATGGATTCTGGGCAAATCATGAAGTTTTTAGATGAAAATAGAGGTAGAAAACCTTATACAACGGTTTGGAAAATGGATAAGGCTTTGCAAAATGTATTGCATAAATATTTGATAGGTTTCAAAAATTTTGTGCGGCATGTAGAAAAAGAAGAAATTATTTGGGAAATTAAAGAACATGCGGTTGGTTTGCAAATCACAGTTCATGCTAAGTTATTGACTATCAAACAAATAGATGATTTATTATATTTGTATGTTGGCGATAATTTGGAAGTAGATATGCTGACTTTGCAAAGAAAATTGTCTATTCAAGAGTTATTTGAAATCAAAGCATTTTTAAGAGATTTGGAATGGGAAAAGCAGATTTTACAACGAGAATTGGATTATGTGGTAGATAAAGTTACATTTTTGCAAGATGACCGCAGAAGATTAACACTCGAAATTAACTTTTTTCAAGACAAATACACCAAAAAAATAGAGATTTTACAAAATTTGCAACGTCAATTAGAAATAAAACCTGCGAATATAGCACCAACAAGTTTGAACGAAATGCGACAAGGTTTGCAAAAAGTGCGTATCTTTTTGGCTGCCACAACAGAATTATTGGCAGAAAAAGAGGAACTTATGGCGTTTTTTCAAATTGAAGCAAATAAATCTTTCAGAAATGGAGTTCTTTTAGAGATTGTGGATTGGGAATATGATGGGAATTCCATTTCTGAACAAGATACAGAAGTAGATTATGTGAGTAAACTAAAAATTTCTAAGGTTTTTTGTGCCTTATTTCACACTCATGTTGATAAAAATACAAAAATAGCATTTAAAATGGCTTACGAACATTTCAAAACGCAAAAACAATTAGCTAATTTTTACACCTATTTTAAGGAATTAACCCCTGAAACTCGTAAAGAAACTGCTGATTTAGATTTGCTAAGTTTATTCAAATTTAAGGACAGACTTAGCAATGAAATGAAACAAGAACCTATTTACTTTACTAATATTGACAACTTAAAATATCAATTAAAAAGTCAATTAGAAATGGAGATTTTACCAAGAGTTTAAAAAATAAGTTAAAGTTTTATAAATCTCGTGCAACCTTTTGCCTGTTGAGTGTGTCTTTAAAATATAACAATTAAATTTGTATAAAACATATCTAAAACTAACAAAACAGACCTACAATCATGGAAAAATATCAGAAATTAGTCAGCCTTATTATTTTATTCGCATTTTTTGCAGCAATTAGTTTCTATATCCAAAAAACAACTCAGATATTGCAAGGATATGTTACAGAGTTTGTTTTCAGTGAAAATTTCTATATTGGAACTTCAAAAACCTTAGTTTTATGGGCAATAGATTTTGTAAATTAAAAAGTAATTTGTCATTCTGGTGCAAGCCCACTCAAAATGACAAATTCCATTACTCAATAAATTCATATAAGTAATAAGACAGTTTAAAAGTATAGTTTGTACCACAGACTTTAGTCCAATGCTATTAAGCTAAGAAAGTTAAATTGCAATATTGCTAATTACTTGATTATCAATTAATTATATTTTTTTAGTTC
>JAYTNF010000150.1:0-10535 GCA_043748455.1 Cytophagales bacterium | reverse complement strand
CCAATATCTCTTTCATCAGTTATCATAGAAGATTCATCTACAATAAAAATAGTATTTTTATTGTAATTTGTAGTCAATTCAAACACAAAACGACCTGTTTCTGTGTCCGCAGCCTTATAAATAACTCGGTGAATGGTGGTTGCTTTTCTGTTAGTATAAGTAGAAATTACTTTTGCTGCCCGTCCTGTTGGTGCTAACATGACCACTTTATAACCAAATTGCGGCAATATTTTTACCAATAAACTCAATGAAGTTGTTTTTCCTGTTCCTGCATAACCTTTTAACAAAAATGTAAGTCTATCTGTTGTCTTATTCAAAATAAAATTATCCCACAATTTTAGCAATTTATATTGTCCTTGTGTTGGCGTAATATTGCCTTGCATAAGCATAAGTTCAGAAGGAAGTTTTGTGGTTGTTGCTGCTGGTGCTGGTTTTTCGTTTTTCATTGGTGGTTTTGAGAGTATATTGAACCACAAAAATAATAAATATTCCCAACTTATAAAGCTAATATATTAAAATAAGTGCTAAGGCGAAATTATTTGATACTTTTGCTAAATATCCTGTATTTTTTAAATATCTGATTATCAGTAAGTTACTAAAACAAGTTTTTTAATATATTAGATTTACAAAAATAATTTGCTAATTTTACAAAGTTTTCATCAATTCTTTAAACCAAAGGAGTTGTTCCAAAAGGGCAAAAACAACACTTTTAACTGCATAATTGCTTGGAACTTCCCAATATTTTACATCAAGATTACTTGGTTTTGTGGTTGAATGATTACCAAAAGCACTGCAAATTTGATTAATATTCGAAGCTAAATAAGAAAGTGCAGGAGTTTGATAAACTATTGTAGTTGGTTTATAATTGCTGTCAATAGTTCCTGATAAAAACTTATTTTTAGTCATAAAACTGCCTGATAATCCGCTAATTTTAGTTTGCAAAACTTTGTAGATTTCATCTTGTATTACTCTTGCATCTTGCAAAATTGCTGTATTTTCTGTTGGCATATCAAGGTTTTTAAGGATTTTTAGCAACTTTTGTCTAAAATCTGTCGGATTTGGAGGCATAAAACCTAACTCAAATATCTCAAAAATATTAGAGTATTGTTTGAAAATTTTGGTGTCTGGCAAGTCATTTATTTTGTCCATCAAGAATTTTAGCAAATCTTTCTTAGATGACAATGTTTTAGAAAATTTCTGACTATTACGTTCTGCAATTAATCTTTCAACCATATCTAATTCTCTTTCTCCTAAGTGTCCCGTATTAACAACAAAAGGAATTAACCTATTTTGTGCTAATTCTATATCTTTCAGTTTGTCTAAAACAAAAGGCAGAAAATCAAAACTTTCATTTTCTTGATTTTTGTCTATCATACATTTTGCATCTAAAATCAATGCTTGATAGTAGTTTTTTTCTAATAAAACCCTGCCATCTTCCCAATTTTGACAGTCTGTTATTACAATATCCGTAGCATATTCTCCCAAACCAATTTGCTCTATGGCTGTACGTAGGTTTTGACAATACTCAATATCATCATCAATAAGCAAAAAATTATATTGCATAAAACAGTAGTAAACATTAAAATAATGGTAATAAAATTTCAAACTGCACCTGATAAATTTCTAACAGATTTTCAACAGTAATAGCACTGAATTTTCCCTTATGCAAATCTATTACTTTTTTGATAAAAAAACCACCTATACCTGTTCCTTTATTTTTGCCTGACCTACCACCTAAACGAGTGTATTCTGCAAAAGTAAAGCCTTTTGGAAAAGGTTTGCCATTATTTTTACAAATTAAACGCAAATATTCACCATCTTCTGTGGAGATTTTGGTAAGCTCAAAAACAAAAATATATTTTACATCACTTTCTACAAAACCGTGCTTTTTTGCATTAAGTATCAAATTGCGTAAAACATCTTTTATTGCATTGCTATCAATAAAAATAGCTAATGATTTTAATTTTGTATGTATTTCTATTGCAAAATTCTCATTTTTATATTTATTTTTTTCATTTTCAAGAAACTCAAAAAAATTAACTTCCTGCAAATCAAGTGTATTTTTTTGTAAAATTTCTTCTGTTGTTTTTAAAGTTTGAAAAGCATCTAACAAATTATTACTAATACGTTCTGTTAGCTTTCCAAAAGTATCCATATTTTCTACGCTTTCACCTATTCGTAAAGGACGTAATAAGGCTTCAAAATTAATTGGTTTTCCTTCTCTTTCGATGCGTTTTAGAAAACTTAACAACCCTTCATAAGCATCACGAATAGAGCCTAATTTTTGGTTTAAATTATGGGCAATAGTTGCAATGACATCATACTCTGTAATTTTTATTTCTTCTTTTGCCTCTGCGATTTCTATTTTTGCTTTATTCTTCTCTATAAACAAACCTCGCATTTCTATTATTTGGCGTTGTTGCTCTTGTGGTGAAGGAATAATTAATTGAATATTTTTAAAATCTTCAACTGCAATTCGTTCTACAATATCTCCTGTTACAAACATTTCTGCTTGAATTTGTACCAAACGGGACTGTAATTGCGACAAAATAAAATCTTTATCAAAACCTTCTTTTAACCGCAAAGCTACAATATCTGAACTTGTTATAATTGCTTGCTCCTGATACTCAAAATAAGTAGGTTTTAGATTTGCACCTAATAAACTGACTAAAATAGCTGAAAAATTTATAGTCTTTGTGTTGTTATCAGGAGTTACTTTGCGAATTATTTTTTTAATATCTAAAATACTATTAGCTACTAAATTTTTTATACCAACATAAGTAAGTGCATTAATAGCTTGGCTGTGTACCTTTTCCTTGCTATAAGGCTTGCCTCTTACGATTTCTGCTACTTGATTAATGGTAAAAATTTGATCTTTAGATGTATTTTCGAGTATCTTTTTATACTCATCACTATTTTTATGAGTATATCTATTTGCTGAAAGATTAAAGTTCGTAATATCACTAATAGGCAAAGGCTTTGATATTGTCTGCCCTTCTTCAATTAATTTTGCAAATACAATAATTTCTTTTGCATAACTTATTTTATTTTTATTGAATACAATAATAGAAACTTTAATAGATGAGTGAATAAAGGCTTCTTTTGGTAAACTATAAATTACTTCAATAATACCTTGTTCTATATATTTTTTGCGATATTCTTTCCCATTTTTGAGAGATAAAAAACTATCAGGCACAATAATAACAGCCTTTCCATTGTCATTAAGCATTGTCAAAATTAATTCCACAAAAGCATACTCTGTGTTAAGAATATCTTGCGGATTTTCAAAAATATGTGTACTTAAATTTTCTTTATTCAGTTTCATACCCAAAGGCAATACTGCTATGGCTATATCAACTTTTCCTTTGTATTGTAAAGGTGGATTTAATAAGGAATTACCCAAAAATATATTATTATTGGAAATAGCATTTAATAACAAATTAAGGTTACATAAAAATTGTATTTCTCGATTTAGTTCTTGACCTACAAAAGTAAAATAAGAATTAGGAAATCTTTTATGAAGTGTAACAAAAGTAGAACCTATACCACAAACAGGGTCGTAAATTATTTGATTAGGTTGTGGTTGTAATAAACTAACTATTAAATCATTTAAAGGTTCAGGGGTATAATTTAAAATATAAGCACGTTGCGAAATAATATAGGTAATCAGATAATCACAAGACACACAAAAATCATCAAGAGAAATAATTGCAAAATTAATATCTTTGAAAACATTATTTTCTATCAAATCCACGCTTTTAAATTGCTTAAAAAATGTATTTCTAACTGTAAATTGTTCTAAGGCATAAAATTCTTGTTCGTGGTAAATAAGATAATTTTTGATAAATTGTATTAAAACAGGAAAGCCAAAATCTTTTGGATTTAGCTGGTAGTGTGCGTAGCGTAAATTATTTTCGAGAAGTGTTTTAACAGAGTTTTCCATATCGAAATAAGCAATTTTATTTTGGAATAACAAAATAAAAATTCCTAAGGGTTTTTTAAAACCCTTAGGAATTCATTACTTACGCCACCTCCAACTTCTGATTTACAAAAATAATCTCATCATTTTCGTCAAGCACAATACCCACAGGCGTATCTTTATTTATTTTTCCTGACAAAATTTGTTTAGACAATTCATTCATAATTTCACGTTGCAACACTCTTTTCAAAGGTCTTGCCCCAAATTGCGGGTCATAACTCATTTCCGAAATTTTATCAAGCACATCAGGCGTGGCATCTGCTAAAATACCGTTTTGTTCGAGCATTTTTTTGAGTTGTGCAAATTGAATTTTCACAATTTTACGCATTTGTTTTTTAGTCAAAGGCTCAAACATAATGATTTCGTCAATACGATTTAGAAATTCGGGACGCAAACGAGATTTTAATAAAGCAAAAACCAATTCCCTTGTTTCATCAAAAATCTGTTCAGGTTTTTTCATTCCTTGTTCAAATTCTGCAAACTTTTGCATAATAATATCAGAACCCAAATTTGAGGTCATAATAATAATTGTGTTCTTAAAATTTGCTAATCTGCCTTTGTTATCCGTTAATCTGCCTTCGTCTAAAACCTGTAAAAGTGTGTTAAAAACGTCTGGGTGTGCCTTTTCAATTTCGTCAAGTAAGACCACGCTATACGGTTTTCTGCGAATTGCCTCTGTAAGTTGTCCACCTTCGTCATAACCCACATAGCCAGGAGGTGCACCAATTAACCGACTTACCGAGTGTTTTTCTTGGTATTCCGACATATCAATTCGCACCAAAGCATTTTCATCATTGAACAAATATTCGGCTAATGCCTTCGCAACTTCTGTTTTTCCTACGCCTGTTGTGCCTAAGAAAATGAAACTTCCAATCGGCTTTTTAGGGTCTTGCAAACCTGCCCGACTTCTACGCACCGCATCAGAAATTGCACCAATTGCTTGCTCTTGTCCTGCCACTCTTTTGCCGAGTTCTGCTTCCAAATGCAACAATTTTTCACGTTCAGACTGCAACATTTTACTCACAGGAATACCTGTCCATTTTGCCACAACCATAGCAATATCTTCGGCTGTAACCACTTCTTTGAGCATAGAATTTTCGCCTGCCACTTCTGAAAAATGCTTGCGAAGTTCCTCTAATTTTGCTTCTTTTTCAATAATCACGCCATAACGCAATTCAGCCACACGACCATAATTTCCCTCTCTTTCTGCTTGTTCTGCCTCATATTTTAGCCCTTCAACCTCCGATTTTAGCTGTTGAATGGTCGTAATTGCTTCTTTTTCTTGTCGCCATTTGGCTTTCATTCCATCACGCACCGCATATAAATCTGCCAATTCACGAGATAACATACTTTCTTTTTCAACATCTCCCTCACGTTTTATTGCCTCTCTTTCTATCTCAAATTTCATAATTTTACGTTGCACTTCGTCGAGTTCAGTCGGCATCGAATCTATTTCTATTCGCAATTTTGCTGCTGCTTCGTCCATCAAATCAATGGCTTTGTCGGGCAAAAAACGGTCAGAAATATACCGATACGAAAGTTGCACCGCAGCAATTAAGGCATCATCTTTTATACGAACTCCGTGATGCACTTCGTATTTATCTTTAATGCCTCGCAATATAGAAATGGCATCTTCGGGAGTCGGCTCATCAACCGTAACAGCTTGAAAACGTCTTTCTAATGCTTTGTCTTTTTCTATATATTTTTGGTATTCTTTTAGCGTTGTTGCACCAATTGCGTGTAATTCGCCACGTGCTAAGGCTGGTTTTAGCAAATTTGCTGCGTCCATTGCACTTTCACCACCTGAACCTGCACCAATTAAGGTGTGAATTTCGTCAATAAACAATACAATTTGTCCATCAGAGTCCACAACTTCTTTGATAACGGCTTTTAATCTTTCTTCAAATTCGCCTTTATATTTTGCACCTGCCACCAACAAACCCATATCTAAGGCAAAAATTGTAATGCCTTTGAGGTTTTCGGGAATATCTCCCTCAATAATTCGTTGTGCAAGTCCTTCAACAATGGCGGTTTTTCCTACGCCTGGTTGCCCGATAAGCATCGGATTGTTTTTTGTACGGCGTGATAAAATTTGTAACACTCTGCGAATTTCCTCATCACGACCAATAACAGGGTCAATTTTGCCTGCTCTCGCCATTTCGTTTAGGTTTTTGCCATAACGGTCAAGAGAACGGTATTTGTCTTCTGCGGTTTGGTCTTTTACGGTTTCGCCTTTTCGCAAATCTTTGATAACAGCTAACAAGATTTTTTCGGTCAAACCTGCATCTTTCAACAAAGTTGCTACTTGGTCTTTTCCCGCCAAAATTCCTAACAAAAGGTGTTCTATGGTTACAAATTCGTCTTTGAAAGTTGCTAAATATTGTTCAGCTTTATTAGTTGCAGAATGTGCATCATTGGACAAATACGGAGAATTGCCCGAAGATTTTGGGTATTTTGCAATAAATTCATCTACTTTTTGCGTAACAAGGTTTAAATTTGCCCCTGCTTTTTTAAAAATAAAGGAAATAATATTTTCATCTGCCCCCAAAACTCCTTTCAACAAATGTCCTGTTTCGACAATTTGTTGCTGTTTGGCAGTAGCAAAACTTGTTGCGTTTTGTACTGCTTCTTGTGCTTTTATGGTGTAATTGTTGAAGTTCATAGTCTTTTCAGTTATCAGTAAATGGTTATCAGTTAGCAGTAAAATATGATAACTGTTTACTGGTAACTGTTTACTGATAACTGTTTTGCAAACCTTAAACCACAAGGATTTTTTATGTCATTTTGTCGTTTTTTGGTGGAATTTTGAGGGGAAAGTGGAAAATTTGGCAGTGGTTATGCTTTTTATTTACCTTTTAACTTAACGAATTTCACATTTACACATATCACGCAAAAGCATAGTAATTCTTGCATCATTTTGTTTTCTTGGAGGAATATTTAGAATTAAAGAATGTGCCTGATTTTTTGTAGGACTGTGAATAACTTCTAATGATATATTACGCACATCAAGAGTTATAAATGAAATAACACTATAATTTTCAGCTTTTTTACCAAACAAAGTAACTTCTTGTTTAGTCTGTTCGGCATTAGAATATTTTGACCAATTTACAGATAAACCATCAGGATTTTCAAAGGGAGTTGGGTCAAATGCAGATGGTTTTATTTTGCCATTTTCCTTATCTATATTTGATAAATGCACTCTACAATATAATATATCTTCGTCAGGAATTGTCTCAATATCAATAGGAAATTTTGAATTAGCCATATATTAGAAAGAAATCGGTGTTGGAAGCATTAAATAATTTATTTTACTAACTTGAAATTCGCCTTCTGATGTTTGTTTATGTAGATTATCTGAATAAAAAAAGCCTTTTTCTATCTGTTTATCAAGGCGGATAAGCATACGATATTCCGAATTCTCCCACAGAATATCTATTCCGCTTTCTTTTCCGTGATAAATCTCAGGAATATACATTACTTCATCAAAATTATCTAAAATCCATTCTGCATAATTAATAACAAAATGCACAGCTTTTATCCAAGTAGTTTTTTCATAGCCCAAACTACCTTCATCATCCCAATCATTTTGTAAATCAAAAATGTAAGTTGATTTTTCAATAGTTTTCTGTAAGATTTTTAGCCTTTGAGGAATAACAAAAGTTTCACAACCTATATCTATTTTTGAAGTACCAGTGAGAAGTTCTCCCTTAGACATAGGGACAAAATCTTCCTTTTTAGTACCAAAAAGAGAAAAATTTGTATGATTTATTTTTTGTGTTGTTGGGTATTTTGTTCCTGAATAATATTCTGTTGATAGTAACATTATTTTACCTCGATTAAGTCCAAATTAAGTTTCTTTTTAAGTTTTTTTAGCTGCTTTTCTGCTATTTCTATTTTTTCTTTGAGTATTTTTAAGTCATTACCATCGAGAGAAATAAAAATTTCTTTGGTAACATCACTTTCTCTATATACGATTTTTAGGTTATGAATAACAATAGCACTTGTTAAATCATTGGTATCATCTTCAAAAACAGGTCTTACATCATTATTTATACTTGCATTGAGAAATAGCTTTTGATTATCTGTTATTAACTCTACTATTTTTGATGTTTTAACCAAATTCTCGCCATTTATACTTACTAATTCTACTAAATCGGCAGCAATTTTTTCCGCAGGAAAAGCCAAATCTTCCATTTTTTCAATACTTTGTTTCAGAATTTCAAGGAATTGCTTGTCATCAACTTTTAAACTCTTTTTTGCACTAAACAGACTATTCAAAATCATAATGATGTCGTGTAATCTATTTTTTGCAAGAGGCAATTTGTCTATTAGCTTATCAACAAGAGAATTTGGGCTTAAACCAACTTCCAATGTTTTAAGTTCTGCAAACAATTTTGATTTTAATTCGGCAGGAAGTCCAGCATAAAATTCAAATTTTTCTTGATGTTCTTTCGGTATTTTTAGTGTTTCCATTGCAATATGATTTACCAATAAACACAAATATAGGTTTTAAAGTTTTAAAATCAAATTTATATTTAGACAATTATTTGTTGTGAAATCGTAAGGGCAGGCTTTGTATAGTGCATAAAAAAAGAAAACCCACTCTGGTGCGCATATTCAATTACGAATAAGAAGCGTAGTAGGTATTATTAATACAAAGGTAAATATTTTTTATCATTTTGCAAGATAAATGAAGTTTTATTTTGTCGTTTTTTGGTGAAATTTTGAGGGAAAGCGGAAATTTTGGCAGTTTACCTTACACCAAAAATAATTTTATAACCATCATTAACATAATTTTGATACCTATTTTTAGCATTATCACTTAAAAAAGAGGCTTGTATCATTTCTGTTATCTTAGGTTTTTGTTGTGAAATGAAAGTCAATGTTTCTAAAATTACAGTTTCTGCTATTCCAATGTATTTGCCAAAATTTACTAATTTTTTATGGCTCATAGCATCAAATTTACGTTTCTTTTCAACTCCTCTTTTTAAATCTATATCGTAAAGATAACAAGCTAATGTATCTTCAATAACGTGCAAAGAAGTGCAAAGTAAATCATAAGAAGGAGTTAAGCAAAAAATATTACCTTCATAATACATAGAAAAATTACGAATATGTGCATCTCCATTTCTTACTAAAACATTGAAAACCAATACTTTGTAAAAATTTAATAAATCTGTATTTACTTGTCCAGAATGCTGTTTTATACATTCAGCCATTGCTTCATAACTACTGTCATATTTATAATTTTCGTTTCCTTGACCTGTAATATTCATTAAAACTGCAAAATCTAGTGCAGTTTCTCTTTCAAAAAATTTTGTTACATAAACACTTCTCTGGTCTTCCAAATACATAAAAGCACATTCAGCTGTTGGCAACCGAAAAACTTGTTTTGCTAATTGCATAGTCAAATGTTCGTTGGCAGTCATATCTTTTGGCAAAGTATAAGCTATTTCTTGTGTTGGCAATTTTAGCAAATGTGTTGGCGTTGCAGTATTAACAATTTGCCAAATAATTTTCCACTTATTGCCTAATTGAATATAAATTTTAGGTTGAAAACCCGCAATAGAATTTTTTTGAAACTGTACCTGTATTTTATTAGCATAGTCTTGTAATACAAATGGCAAAGTTGCAGACTTAATTTTTTTGCCAAACACCATTTCACTACATTCTTTACAAAAATTATCCGTATTTTCAATAATTTTCAAACAGCTATGACATTTCATTTTTAAATTCTTTTTGTTTATTCATCTGTTTCTGTTTGTATTTTTCTCTTGCAATACTTTGAGTAGTAATTTCTTTAATTTTAATTCCTGCTATTGTATTATGCACACAAGTTTTTAGTAGGAGTTGGAAATAATCATTTTCATCTATTTTGTGCATTTGACACTGCAATTTTTTAGTGTTTCCTTCGGAAAGCAAACTAAAAAAAATAGGAAATAATATTTCAGAATAATAAGGCTCTAATGTTTTGGGCATCATAGGCACAAGAGGTCTTGTGTATTCATTTTCACAATACATTTTGTCATAAACAAAAACATAAAATTCTTGATTTTTCTCAAAAACTTTGCTTAAAGTACCTACTTTTTCTTTGCCTATAAACACTTCTGCGGTTATAGCATATTCATTGTTTTTTGAATATCTGTCCATATTTTTATATTTTATTCTAAACAAAGTTATGAAAATTTATAAAGAGTGGAAATTTTGGCAGGGAATAATTACCAAACCCCACTAATTATGTTATTTTGTAATATTATTGCTACTTTCTAAACAGTTGAAATGTTATTTGATTAGGGCATTTATCGCAAATGCCCTAATCAAAAATACACTATTTCTTTCCTCCTAACCATTTTTTATTCACTGCATTTTGTGTGTTTGACATATTATCAACACTTAGAAACCTAAAACCTACCGCATTTCCACCTGCTGCGGTTACAACAATAGTCATCATTAAGTTATCACGACTGATGAGAACTTCCATATTTTCGCCTGCTCTCTTTGCATTTGCATAGCTCAAAGTAAAACTTGCAGAAGGCATGCGGTGTCCATCAATGGC
>JAYTNF010000149.1:0-4031 GCA_043748455.1 Cytophagales bacterium | reverse complement strand
ATTATAGATAACAAGCTACTAACTCCCAAAGAGCTAATAGTTTACACAGCCCGCGTTTCTAACCCTACAAATCAATTAAACAATGAAACAAGTCATAAGTTAATTGATTTTTTGATTAAACATAAGCATTGGTCGCCTTTTGAAATGGTAGATATGTGTGTAGAAATCGTAACAAGTAGGGGAATTGCACAACAAATATTAAGGCATAGGTCTTTTTCTTTTCAAGAGTTTTCACAAAGGTATGCCAAAGTAAATGCAATAGAAACTATTAGCTTACGATACCAAGCTGATAAAAATAGACAAAGTTCGGCAAGTGAATTAAGCACCGAAGATAAAGAATATTTTGATAGTCAAATTTATTCACTATTACAGTTATCTGAAAACCTTTATAATGAAATGCTTGATAAAAAAGTAGCTAAGGAATGTGCAAGGTTTATCCTTCCTATTTCTACGCAAACAACGCTTTATATGAAAGGAACTATCCGTAGTTGGATACACTATTTACAAATTCGTTGTGATACTAATACACAATTAGAACATAGGGAGGTTGCATTGGCAATAATGGATATTTTCAAAAACAACTTCCCTAATATCTCAAAAGCTTTAAATTTTTAAATTATAGCAGCCAAAACTCCCCTGCAATTTGGGTGGAATGGTGGCTTTAAAATGCCTAATTCACTAATACCTTTGCTATCCAGTTTTTCAAACTCAAAAATAGGAAATTGCGTAGCAAAGGGACTTACCAAACCAACGTCTTCGGGCTTACTCTCAATCTCTTTCTTAATATTCGAAACCGCATTACTAACCTCAAATGTTTTTCCATTCAAAACCCTACAATGTGGACACGTCAATCTATCATTAACCTCGATAATTTCATACTTTGCAACCTTAGCCTGTTGCATATAAAGTACATTTGCATTGTTGCGTATTTTGCTATGTGTGGTCGCTAATATCCTTCCTATTTTCCAAATTTCAGCACCTACCAAATTGCTAATACCATTGATAAAATCATTTGTAGTGGCATTTGCATTGTCATTGTAAAAGTTATTGATAAATTCATTTATTCGTTTTTGAGTATCTGGGTCATCAATAAATTTTCCTAAATAATAGTTTTCAAATCCTATCAAATATTCAATTACTCTAAAATCCAAAGCACCATTAACAGCTTCGGGTATTATAAAAAACTTTGCTTTTGCTTTACTAAAAGTGCTTTTATCTTTGCGAAAATCATTGTAACTTTCATTTATGTAAGGTTGCACAATTTCATTTGTCTTATCGGCAAATTCAACCGCAAAAATCTTACTAATAATATCACTAATTTTATTTGCTTTGGTTTCTTTTTTGATACTTTTTAAGCCTAATTTTAGACTTTCAATAAATCCACTATACAAGTCATTAATGCTTTTTGAATAGTCATTATACCGTTTTTCTCCCTTCATATAGTTACTTTCCGCACATTCCAAAGGTACATTATAATCAAAACTTTTTTCACTACTAACAACTTTTGTAGCTTGCAATTTTTCACTATCTGCTGCATTATCGTAACCTAATTCATTTGCAAAAGTTTCTATGTCAATTATTCCATTATCAAATAAAGCCTTTGCATTTGCTATTTTCAAAGCTCTTGTTTGTTCTGTAATCAACTTATCGGCAGGCATACTTTCCTCAAATTCTACCTTAATACTTTGCGGTGCAAAACCTGCTAAAATCAATTCCATTAAGTATGTATGTTCTAAAAAACTTGCTAATCTCTGTTGTAATTCCTTTAATATTTGCGTTGTTTTCGCTAAAATTACTTTTGCAAAGGCTTCACTTACTGTATAACTTTCGCCCATCATATTAGGGTCTTGCTTTAAGCCTTGATAGATTAACAAATTATACATTTTCATTATTTCATATCCACCGCTAACATCTGCATCATTGGCTTGATACTTAAACTCATCTTGGTCTTTAAAACCTACCATTACTCCACTTTTCCCATCTCTCTTAATGCGTTTATAACTGTCATCTAAATACGTTTGTGTTCTTGCTTGATAATTTTCTTCACTTTCTCCCTCACCAATAGGTGGTAAGCCCATCATTGCCGTATAAATGCCAAATAAACCAGTATTTTCAACTGCTGAATTGATACTTACCTTTGCCTTTTCGGTGTCATCAATAACTTTCAAAGCTGATAAAAACATAGGTATTCCGTAAGGGCTTTTATCAGTAATTTCCAAAGGAACATAAAAATAACTTTCTCTTAATTTTATACCTGTTACATCTAATTCTCTACCATTTGTTACGCCTGTTGCAATTTGCACAGGGTACGGTCTTTCTTCTCCATTACGCACAAAACGAATGTACTTCGGGTTAATCAATTCAATATGACTAATTCCTTTCATTCCTTTTTGAATTACCCTATCGGCACTAATACAACCTTTTATTACTAATTGACGAAGTAAAGCACCTATCAAAATTTCTATCCCACCATTAAACCAACTATTGCTAACATTTTTTAAGTGTGCAAGCATTTTGCGTTTTTGAATTTCGCTTACACTATCTGCAAAATAAATTTCGTGTGGAGTGTGTGCTAATTTTGTGTTGGTTACTGCCAAAGCAACTTTTTCATTATTGATTGCCAAATAGTCCAATAAATCTAAGAATTGAATAGGGAAATCGGATAAAAGTTCCGTTTTGTAACCTATGCCGTTGTTATCGGTAGGAATTGCACTACCACCAGGGAGGGTAGGAGGTTTAACGGACTTTTCGCCTGTTTCTAATTGAATTTCATTAGTGGCTGTAATACCTAATAAATTGTATATTCGTTGTTTTAGTGTCATTGGATTAATTATATTTTTCTGTTTTTAGCACCTCAAAATCAATACCTATTACCTTATCACTTTGCACCCACTTTTTAGGGAAAAGTCCGCTAATTGAGGAACTTTCCAAATCTGTATAACTTACATAATACCAATTACCACCCTTAAAATATCTGTAAATCTTAAAGTCTGATAACTCTAAACCTGCATATAAAGGAAATGCAATTACTAACCCTAATATTAAAAGTACGATTTGTGTTTTTGTCATTTTTACATTCTTAAACCGTGTGGAACAAATATTTTTTCAGGCACTAAGTCAAAATAAGCACGCATCATTAAAGCATCACTAAAATCTGGACTTCTACCCAACTTATCCTTAATTTCTAACTTCGGCAACACTGATAATTTTTTATCTGTACCATAACTGAAATTTTTAACATACTCTAATTCCTCGATAATAGACTGCCTAAAACTACCAACTTCACACATTATAGCAACCTCTCTTTTATTGATTTTATCAGCCAAATAAAAATAACATTGTGCCTTTAAATTGCTATATTGTGGCTTAAATTCAATGTTTGTGCCTTTAATGTCTATCGGACTACCACCGTTATTAAACGGTTTTGCAGTCGCTAAATAGCCTTTTAAAAAACCACCCACTCCGTCAGCATCATAACAAATTCTACTATGTCCTACTTTATATTTTTCCGCTAATTTGCGTAACATCATTTCTACTTCTTTTCCATCACTTTTTGGCATAACTTCAATGTGTACAACTCGCCACCCCTCCCAAACACAAATCACAAATTTATCACTACCTTGTAAAGCAATATCTGCCGTAATGTATCTATTCGTGCCTGTTACGTGATTATTGCTAAATAAGTCTAATATTGCATCATAAGCTATCAAAGTCGCAGGGTCATCGTCAAACTCCCAATTACCATAAAGCAATCTTTCTTTGCTTGCTTTACTCATTTTCTTTAAATTCTCAATATAGTGTGGAGAAACATTTTTATTATCTCCTACTAACGACTGAATAAACTTACGATAAGGCTCTATTTTACCCTCTTTATTTGGCTTATAAAACTGTTGGTAAGTCCAATTTTTCGCAGGGTTACAAGTCATTAACATTTTCGGAATAAGTCCAAAATCGTCAAGTTTAAACCTAATTCTACTCATTGCTATTTCTTTGGCTTTTTCGACTACTTGGTTTGCTTCGTCAATAAAAAC